>NZ_CP015118.1:914013-1218684 GCF_002116905.1 Piscinibacter gummiphilus | reverse complement strand
CTGCACTGCGACTTCATCGCGGGCTGCGACGGCTACCACGGCGTCTCCCGCGCGAGCGTGCCGGCCTCGGCCGTGACCACCTACGAGAAGGTGTACCCGTTCGGCTGGCTGGGCGTGCTGGCCGACGTGCCGCCGGTGGCCCACGAACTGATCTACGCGAACCACGAGCGCGGCTTCGCGCTCGCCAGCATGCGGTCGAACACCCGCAGCCGCTACTACATCCAGTGCCCGCTGGACCACAAGGCCGAGCAGTGGACGGACGACGCGTTCTGGGACGAGTTGCGCCGCCGCCTCGACCCGTCCGCCGCGGAAGCCCTCGTCACCGGCCCGTCGCTCGAGAAGAGCATCGCCCCGCTGCGCAGCTTCGTCGCCGAGCCGATGCGCTTCGGCCGCCTGTTCCTCGCCGGCGACGCCGCCCACATCGTGCCGCCCACGGGCGCGAAGGGCCTGAACCTCGCGGCGAGCGACGTGTCCTACCTGTCGCGTGCGCTCATCGAGCACTTCACCGAAAAGAGCGACGCCGGCATCGACCACTACTCCGACACCTGCCTGCGCCGCGTGTGGCGTGCCTCGCGCTTCTCGTGGTGGTTCACGTCGCTGATGCACCGGTTCCCGGATGGCGGCGACATCGAGCGCAAGCTGCAGGAAGCCGAACTCGGGTACCTCGTGGGCTCGCGGGCCGCCTCCACGGTGATGGCGGAGAACTACGTGGGGTTGCCGCTGGTCTGAGCCGCGCCCAGGGGACCCGGTATCATTCCGGGCCTCGCAGAAAGCCCCCGCTCCATGTCCACCAAGCCGTCCACCCCCGCCCCGTACAAGCCCGAGCCCATCACCGGCTACACCGAGTGGCTGCCCGAGGTCCGCCTCGTCGAGCTTCGGTGGCTGGACCACATCCGCTCGGTGTTCGAGAGCTACGGCTTCTGCAACATCGAGACGCCGGCCGTGGAAGAGATCGAGGTGCTGTCCGCCAAGGGCGGCGACACCGAGAAGGAGATCTACGCGCTGCGCCGGCTGTACGAATCGCCGAACGACGCCGAGCCGCGCGTGGCGCTGCACTACGACCTGACGGTGCCCATGGCCCGCTACGTCGCGCAGCACTACAACGACCTCGTCTTCCCCTTCAAGCGCTACCAGATGCAGAAGGTGTGGCGCGGCGAGCGTCCGCAGGAAGGCCGCTACCGCGAGTTCCTGCAGTGCGACATCGACGTGATCGACAACGAAGACGTGTCGATGAGCTTCGACGCGGAGCTGCCCATCATCGTCTACGAGATCTTCCAGGGCCTCGGCGTCGGCCCGTTCTCGATCAACGTCAACAACCGCAAGATCCTGCAGGGCTTCTACCAGGGCCTGGGCATCGAGCAGGTGACCGAGGCCATCCGCATCGCCGACAAGTTCGACAAGATCGGCGCCGACGGCGTGCTGAAGTCCCTCGTCGAGCAGCTGAACATCCCGGCCGACGTGGCCGCCAAGTGCGTGGCGCTCGCGCAGATCCGCACCGGCGACAGCAGCTTCGTCGAGCGCGTGCGCGCCCTCGGCGTGCAGTCGGAGCTGCTCGAGACGGGCCTCACCGAACTGCAGTTCGTGATCGACCACATGAAGGACATCCCGGCCGGCCACATCTGGGCCGACCTGTCCATCGCCCGCGGCCTCGACTACTACACGGGCACCGTGTACGAGTGCAAGCTGCTCGACTACCCGGGCTACCCCAGCGTGTGCTCGGGCGGCCGCTACGAAAACCTCGTGGGCGCGTACCTGCGCAAGAAGCTGCCGGGCGTGGGCCTGTCGATCGGCCTGACCCGCATCTTCGCGAAGCTGCTGAAGGACGGGAAGCTGCCGGTGGCGGCGAAGTCGGGCACGCAGCTGCTCGTGGTGTACCCGCAGGGCGCCGACCGCGATGCGGTGCGCCGCATCGCCGCGCACTACCGCGCCAAGGGCGTGAAGGTCGAGATGTACCACGAGGACAAGAAGACGCCGAAGCAGCTGCAGTACGCCGTCCGCAAGGGCATCCCGTACGTGCTGTTCCCCGGCGCCGACGGCGCGCCGCACCAGGTCAAGAACCTGGCCACCGGCGAACAGGTCGAGGTGACGGCGGACTGGCTGCCGGGCTGAGACGCCGCATCCCCATGGCGTCGCCGCATCCTCCGGCCCCGCTCTGGCTCGTGGTGCCGATGGCCGCGGCGACGCTCGCGGTGACGGGGCTGTTCGGCTGGCTGCTTCACCAGCGCCTCGACCTCCTGCTGCACGCGCCGCGCTGGCCTGGCACCATCGTCGCGCTGGAATCCAGCCAGTCCGTTTCCACGAACTCGTCGAACCGGCGCGCGTCCACCCGCCTGGAGGTGGTGACCGAAGTCGAGGGTCCCCGAGGCCCCAGCCGTTTCACCACACTCGCGCCGCTGCTCTACCCGATGGCGAGCGAAGGCGACCGGTTGACGGTGTTCGAGGCCAACGGCCGCTTCGTGCTGGGCCACCCCGCCTCCCTCGGATTGCATCCGCTGCTGGCCTTGCTGCCCCTCGGCTTTCTGTTCGCGATCGTCGACAAGGTCATGATGCCCGCACGGCATCGCCGCGTGTGGCACGCCCTGATGGTGGTGGCCCTGCTGGCGCCGCTGGTCGTGGGCCCGCTTCGCGCGAGCTGAGTGCCACCCGTTGTCAGGCCGCCAGCGGCCCGTCGTCCTCGGCCGCGGCCCCCGCCCGCATCGCCGCGAACAGCGGCTGGCGCGCGGCCACCTCGTCGGCGGTGCCGGTGTCCATCACCGCCCCGTCGACCATGAAAACGACCCGGTCGAAGTGGGGCAGCAGGCTCATGCGGTGCAGCGCGGAAACGATGCACGCGTCGGGGTTCGCCGCGCCCAGGCGTTCGTGCACCACCTGCTCGGTGAGTGCGTCGAGCGCGCTGGTGGGTTCGTCGAGCAGCAGCAGCGAACTGTCCCGCGCGGCCAGCACGCCACGCGCGAGCGCGAGGCGCTGGCGTTGTCCGCCGGACAGGTTGAAGCCGCGTTCGGCCATCGGGGTCTCGAGGCCGAGCGGCAGGTCGGCCAGCACCGCATCGAGCGCGCTGACATGGACGGCGCGGGCCACGTCGGCCTCCGGCACCGGCTGGTCGAGCGTGATGTTCTCGCGGATGCTGGCCTCGAACACCTCGGCCTCCTGCGGGATCAGTGTCGCCACGTCGGCGACGTGGCGGCGGCCCAGGTGCGCGACCCCGTCGACGGCCACGTGGCCACGGTCCGCGTCGTACAGGCCGGCGAGCACGCGCAGCAGCGTGCTCTTGCCCGAGCCGCTCGGACCCACGAGCGCGATGCGTTCACCGCGGCGCAGCACGAGGTTCACGTCGTCGAGGCCGCCACGGCCCGATGCGGCGTGCGTGAAGCCGAGGCCGTGGACATCGATGCGCGACCAGCCAGCATCGAGCGCCACACCACGCTCCGCCGGCTCGGGCGCCTCGCGGATCACGTCGGCGCTCGCGAAGTCGGTCTGCATGCGGGCGAGGTTCTGGTAGTTCGAGGCCATCGCCCCGAGCACGCCGGAGGCCTGCTGCGCGTACTGGTAGATCATGAAGAGGCTGCCGATCAGCACGGTGCCGCCGGCGGCCACCGACGGGCGGGTGAGCGCGTAGACCACCACGAGGCCCCAGGTCAGCACCACGGTCAGCAGGTCGACCGAGCACCACTTCAACTCGTTGAGCACGATGGTGCGGCGCAGCGGTTCGAACACCGCGAGCAGGCGCGTGTCGAGCAGCTTGCGCGTGGCGTCCTGCAGCCGCAGGCTCGCGACGGCCGAGATGTTGCCGACGAAGTCGAGCAGGCGCGCGGCATAGCGCCGCTCGGCCTGGTTCTCGCGGGCGGCCAGTTGCATCAGGGCCGCGTCGAACCGCAGGATCACGACCGCGGTGGCCACGAAACCCACGATGGCGAGCATGCCGGTGAGCCGCGACAGCAGCATCAGCGCGATGACCGGGCCGGCGAGGTTGATCAGGTTCTGCAGGTAGATGAACTGGCTTTGCGAGAAGCTGCCGAGCGCGGTGCCCGCCTGGTGCACGCGGTGCTGCAGGTCGCCGGAGTGATGGCGCTCGTGCCACGCGAGCGGTGCGCGCGACAGCCGGGCGTACAGGGAATCGGCGAGGCTGCGGCGCACGCGCAGGCCCACGTTGCGCTCCATCAGCCGGGCCGGGCCGTGCAGCATCCAGGTGACGACCTGCAGCCCCACGATGGCCGCGATCCAGGTCGCCGCCGAGGGCAGGCCATCGGCGCCGCCGGTCTGGATGCTGTTGATGGCCTGTGCGGCCATCCACGGGAAGGCGAGCTTCAGGCCGTGGGCGCTGCCGAGCAGGCCGAGCGCGGCCACGAACTGGGCCCGCGCGCCCCGGGCATGGGACCAGACCTCGCGGTAGAGGTCGGTGAGCCGCGCGGGCGCCGCGGCGGCGGAGGGAACCAGGTCGGACATCGGGTCTTTCAGGCGGGTCGATCACCTGACCCGCGGGCGGCAATGTAAGGGATAACCCTTAATCCGATGAATCCAAGGGGATCCGCCCCGGGCCGGGGCGTGACATCTCCCCCACGTTTCACCACGCTCACTGGCCCGAAGGCCCCCGCACGTCGCACAGCACGCCGCTGCAGTCCGTCGCGAGGAAGTACAGGTCGCGCGCCACGCCACCGGGCAGGTTCAGCTGTCCTTCCAGGCCCCGGCCGGAGGCACCTTGCGTGTTCGCCTGCGTCACGAGTTCGGCCGCGCTGGTCACGAGCGGGTAGGCGAAGTAGCGGAAGGTGGCCTTCGCATTCGCCGCGGTGGTGCTCGCCTCGAACACCCACAGGTTGCCGTCCGCGAACACGTGGATGCCCCGCATGCGGTAGCCGGCCTGGCCGTTGACGTCGAACCGGGCCATCTGGGACGACTCGGTGGCGGCGACCTCCTCCACACGCACCGCGTAGGTGGCCGGGGTGCTCGACTTCTCGTAGAGGTCGAAGTAGACGCCGCCCATGACCAGTTCCGAATGCAGGCGCCAGCCGGCTGCGCCGCGGGCGTTGACCGTCGCGACGTACGTGCCGCTGGGCAGGCCCCCGTGGGGCACGCTGTCGACGGCCTCGTAGGTGAAGGTTTCGGTCGAATTGGTGACCTTGCGGTAGACGACACCGCGGTCGTCGTAGCTCGCGAGGCGGAACCCGCGCACGCCCTGGGCCGTCACCTGGGCCACGAACGCCGTGGCCGTGGTCGGCGAGACCAGCACCTCGTACGTGTAGGCGACGGACGCGTCGTTGACGAACAGCGAACGCGACGCGCCGCCGTAGCCCGGCAGGCCCACGTAGCGGTAGCCGAGCGCACCCTGCACGTTCAGCTGCGCCTGGAAATTGGCCGCGGTGGATGCCGTCGCGAGTTCCACGTAGCGGTGAACTCGGGAACCGGTCCCACCGTTGCCCGTGTCACCACCGTCGCCCGCGTCATCGCCACCGCCACACGCCGCCAGCACCGCGGCCAGACACACCACCATCGCTCGCCTGATCATTCGCCCTGTTCCCTGTTCGTTGACGACCGCGCGTCGCACGCCGGCCGAAACTCGCGACTCTATCAGCGCCCGCTTGGTACAGTGCGGGCCGCACCATGCCCGACCTCACCGGCCCCCTTTGCGACCTCGACACCACGCGCCACGTGTTCGCCGTGCTAAGGCAGCGCCTGGATGCCAACGGCATCGCCATGCGCGCCCCGCCCCCCGAACCCGACACCTGCTGCGGGCGCGGCTGCAACGGCTGCGTGTGGGAAGGCTTCTACGCCGCCGCGGCGTACTGGCGCAACGAGGCGCTGCTGCACCTCTCCGATTGAACGGGCGCCCCGGTCCAAGGGGATAGCCCGCGAGGAAACCTCCGGCGCTTGCCGCCCGGCGGGCCGGCGCGCATCCTGAGCGCTTCGACGTCACCGGGGAACCGCGATGGCCACGCCTCTCTATCCGCAGGGCTCCAGCGCCCTGTTGCTGATCGACCCGTACAACGATTTCCTGAGCGAAGGCGGCAAGCTCCACAAGTTCGCCAAGGTGGTGGCCGACGCCACGGGCACCGTCGCCCACATGAAGGCCGTGGTGGACGCGGTGCGCGCGGCCGGTCACCCGGTGTTCGTCGTGCCGCACCACCGCGCCCTGCCCAGCGACTTCAGCGGCTGGCGGCATCCGTCGCCCTACCTGCTCGCGAGCCACCGGGCGCAGCCCTTCGCACTCGGCAGCTGGGGCGGCGAGTGGCACCCCGACTTCGTCCCGCGGCCCGAGGACATCGTCGTGCGCGAGCACTGGGCGTCGAGCGGCTTCGCGAACACCGACCTCGACCTGCAGCTGAAGTCCCGCGGCATCGAGCGGCTGATCCTGATCGGGCTGCTCGCGAACACCTGCGTCGAGACCACCGCGAAGTTCGGTGCCGAACTCGGCTACCACGTGACGCTTGTGCGCGACGCCACCGCGGCCTTCTCGCCGGACGCGATGCGCGCGGCCCACGAGATCAACGGCCCCACCTACGCCCACGAGATCCTCACGAGCGAGGCGGTGATCGCCGCGCTCGCCCACCGCTGACCTTCCTCGACCGGAGATGCCGATGACCGCCCTCACCACCCCCACCCGCTTCGCCGAATCGAACGGCCGCCGCCTCGCGTACCGTTCGATCGGGGAAGGACAGCCCATCGTGCTGTGCACCCGCTTCCGCGGCAACCTCGACGTGTGGGACCCGGCCTTCCTCGACGCCCTCGCGGCCGGTGGCCTGCGGGTCATCACGTTCGACTACAGCGGCCTCGGCCTCTCGACCGGCACCCGCACCTACGACGCCGCGTCGCTCGCGAAGGATGCCCATGACCTCATCGAGGCGCTCGAGCTGAAGAACGTGATCATCGGCGGCTGGTCGCTCGGGGGCATCGCGGCGCAGCTCGTGATCGCGCTGTACCCGCAGCGGCTCAGCCACGCGGTGCTGATCGGCACGACGCCACCGGGGCCGATGGTCAAGCCGCCCGAACAACTGTTCTACGACACCGCGCGCCTGGCCGAGTACGGCATCGAAGCCGAGGAGATCCTGTTCTTCGAACCGAAGTCGGCGCTCAGCCGCGCCGCCGCGCGACGGTCGGTGGACCGCATCGCGCAACGCCAGGATCGCAGCGTGCCGGTGCCGGTGGACTTCGCCGCGAATCACCTCGGCACGGGGCCAAAGGGGGACGTCTTCCCGGCCGTGGCCGTGCTGGAGCTGCTCAAGCGCACGACACTGCCCATCCTGCACATCGGCGGCGACCACGACATCATCTTCCCCGTGGAGAACTGGTACGCGCTGAACCAGTTGCTGCCCACCGTGCGGCTGCTGACCTTCCCGAGCGCGGGGCACGGGCCGCACCACCAGCACCCGCAGGCCGCGGCCGACGCCATCGTCTCGTTCGTGCGCGAGCCCCACCTCGCCTGAAAGTTCCCGACGGGCGTGCGCCCTCCGCACTCGTCCTACGCCGTACCTGTCCACCCGAGGGATACGCGATGGTGAGGTCCGCGGCAGACTGAGGGTCCGGATCCGGCACACCACGCCGGTTCTCCTCCCATCTTCCGCCAAGGACCCGCCATGCCCCTCAACGCCACCCCCACCCCCGGTTCGCAGCTGCTGTCCCCGACCGACCACACGCTGGTCATGATCGACTTCCAGTCGCAGATGGCCTTCGCCACGCACTCGATCGACGCCGTGAACCTGCGCATGAACGCCGGCCTCGTGGCCCACGCCGCGGCGGGCTTCAAGGTCTCCACCATCCTCACCACGGTCGCGGAGAAGAGCTTCTCCGGCCCGATGTTCACCGAGATCACCGACGCCTTCCCCGGCCAGGAACTGCTCGACCGCACGTCGATGAACACGTGGGAAGACGCCAACGTCATCAAGGTCGTCAACGCGATCGGCAAGAAGCGCCTCGTGCTGTCGGGCCTGTGGACCTCCGTGTGCATCGTGGGCCCGGCGCTGTCGGCGCTGGACCAGGGCTTCGAGGTGTACGTGATCGCCGACGCGTGCGGCGACGTCTCGGCCGAGGCGCACAACCGCGCGATGGACCGCATGGTGCAGGCCGGCGTGCGCCCGATCACGTCGCTGCAGTACATGCTCGAGCTGCAGCGCGACTGGGCCCGCGGCGAGACCTACGACCTGACCACCGGCATCGCGAAGAAGTTCGGCGGCGCCTACGGCCTCGGCATCATCTACGCGAAGACGATGTTCGGCGCGCAGGAAGGCTGATGACCGACCCGCGGCGGCCGGCTGTCCGCGGCCGCCGCTCCCGCCCCTGGAGGTGCTCGTGAAAACCTATCTCGTCTCGCTGGCCGTGGGCCTGCTCGTGGGTGTCATCTACGCCCTGTTCAACGTGCGCTCGCCCGCGCCGCCGGTCATCGCCCTCGTGGGCCTGCTCGGCATCCTGGCCGGCGAGCAGCTGCCGCCCCTGGTGAAGAAGCTCTGGCAGCGCGACACTGCGGAGGTGTCCTGGCTGCACCACCAGGTCAAGCCGCACATGTTCGGGGAACTGCCCCGCTGCGCCGACAGGAAAGACCATGCCTGACCTCGTTCCCGACCTCATCCTCCACCACGGCCGCTTCACCACGCTGAACCGCGCCCAGCCCACCGCGAGCGCGGTCGCGATCCGCGGCGGCCGTTTCGTCCACGTCGGCCACGACGCCGAGGTGATGGCCCTCGCCGGCCCGGACACGAAGGTGATCGACCTTCGCGGCCGCCCCGTGCTGCCCGGCCTGATCGACAACCACATCCACGTCATCCGCGGCGGCCTGAACTACAACATGGAGCTGCGCTGGGACGGCGTGCGTTCGCTCGCCGACGCGATGGAGATGCTGCGCCAGCAGGTCGCCATCACCCCCGCGCCGCAATGGGTGCGCGTGGTGGGCGGATTCACCGAACACCAGTTCATCGAGAAGCGCCTGCCCACGCTCGAGGAACTGAACGCCGTGGCACCCGACACGCCCGTGTTCATCCTGCACCTGTACGACCGCGCGCTGCTCAATGCCGCCGCGCTGCGTGTGGTGGGCTATGGCCGCGACACGCCCGAGCCGCCCGGCGGCCAGATCCTGCGCGACGCCGCAGGCAACCCGACGGGCCTGCTGCTCGCGAAGCCCAACGCGTCCATCCTGTACGCCACGCTCGCGAAGGGCCCGAAGCTGCCCCTCGAGTACCAGGTCAACTCCACGCGCCACTTCATGCGCGAGCTGAACCGCCTCGGCGTCACCGGCGCGCTCGACGCCGGCGGTGGCTTCCAGAACTACCCCGAGGACTACCAGGTCATCGACCAGCTGGCCAAGGCCGACCAGCTGACCATCCGCATCGCCTACAACCTCTTCACGCAGAAGCCGAAGCAGGAGAAGGACGACTTCCTCCGCTGGACCGCCGGCTCCACGTACAAGCAGGGCGACGACTACTTCCGCCACAACGGCGCGGGCGAGATGCTCGTGTTCTCTGCGGCCGACTTCGAGGACTTCCGCCAACCGCGCCCGGACATGGGCCCGGAGATGGAGGGCGACCTCGAGGAGGTGGTGCGCATCCTCGCGCAGAACCGCTGGCCGTGGCGCATGCACGCGACCTACGACGAGACCATCACGCGCGCGCTCGACGTGTTCGAGAAGGTGAACCGCGACATCCCGCTGTCGGGCCTGAACTGGTTCTTCGACCACGCCGAGACCATCTCCGAGAAATCGATGGACCGCGTGGCCGCGCTCGGCGGCGGCGTGGCGGTGCAGCACCGCATGGCCTACCAGGGCGAGTACTTCGTCGAACGCTATGGCCTCGACGCCGCCGCGGCCACGCCGCCGGTCTCGAAGCTGCTCGAGAAGGGCGTGAAGGTGTCCGCGGGCACCGATGCCACGCGCGTCGCGTCGTACAACCCGTGGGTGTCTCTCTCGTGGCTCGTCACCGGCACCACCGTGGGCGGCCTGCGCCTGTACCCGCAGCGCAACTGCCTGGACCGCGAGGCCGCGCTGCGCATGTGGACCGAGAACGTCACCTGGTTCTCCAACGAGGAAGGCAAGAAGGGCCGCATCGAGGCGGGCCAGCTCGCCGACCTGATGGTGCCCGACCGCGACTTCTTCGCGTGTGCCGAATCCGAGATCGCCGACACCACATCGCTGCTGACCGTGGTGGGTGGCAAGGTGGTGTACGGCGCGGGCGACTTCGCCGGGCTCGACGAGGTCCCGCCGCCGGCCATGCCGGACTGGTCGCCGGTGCGCCGCTACGGCGGCTACGGCGCCTGGGGCGAACGCGACGGCGCGCCGCTGCAGGCCGCGATGCAACGCAACGCCGCATGCGGCTGCGCGAAGGCGTGCGGCGTGCACGGCCACCAGCACGGGCAGGCCTGGCGCAAGGAGGTGCCGGCCGCCGATTTCAAGGACTTCTGGGGCGCGCTGGGCTGCGCGTGCTGGGCCGTGTGAGGACTTTCCCATGACACTTTCTTCCCCCGCGATCCGCTGGTTCGCGCTGCTCGCGCTGTGCGCCGCCTACCTCCAGGGCGGCCTCGTCAAGGCCTTCGACTTCGGCGGTGCCGTCGCCGAGATGAACCACTTCGGACTGCAGCCCGCCGTGCCGCTCGCGCTCGCGGTGATCGTGCTCGAACTGGGCGCCGCGGCGCTGATCCTGTCGGGCCGGCTGCGCTGGCTCGGTGCCGTCGCGCTCGCCGTCTTCACGGTCGGCGCCACGCTCGTCGCCAACCGCTACTGGGAGGCCTCGGGCCACGACCGTTTCATGCTGATGAACGCGTTCTACGAACACCTGGGCCTGGCCGGCGGCTTCGTGCTGGTGGCCTGGATGGACCTGCGCGAACGGGCGTCCACGCGATGACGGACACCGCACAAGGCGGCAGCCTCGCCCCGCTGCGCCACAAGACCTTCGCGGTCCTGTGGGTGGCCACCGTCGTCGGCAACATCGGCAGTTTCATGCGGGACGTGGCGAGCGCGTGGGTCGTCACCGACCTGTCCGCGAGCCCCGCCGCGGTCGCGATGATCCAGGCGGCCGCCACGCTGCCGATCTTCCTGCTCGCGATCCCCGCCGGCGTGCTGTCGGACATCCTCGACCGCCGCCGCTTCCTGATCGGCATCCAGGTGCTGCTGGCCGCGGTGAGCGGCACGCTGATGGTGCTCTCGCACACCGGCGCGCAGACGCTGCTGTCGCTGACGCTGCTCACGCTGCTCGGCGGCGTGGGCGCCGCGCTGATGGGGCCCACGTGGCAATCCATCGTGCCCGAACTCGTGGACCGGTCATCGCTGCGCAGCGCCGTGGCGCTGAACTCGCTGGGCATCAACATCGCCCGTGCGATCGGGCCGGCCGCGGGCGGGCTGCTGCTCGGGCTGCTGGGCGCGTCGTACACCTACGGCGCGGACGTGCTCACGTACGTGTTCGTGATCGGTGCGCTGCTGTGGTGGCGCCGGCCGGCGGCCGCGTCCGACGCGCTCTCCGAGAACTTCACCGGCGCGCTGCGCGCGGGCATGCGCTTCACGCGGTCGAGCCGCGAGCTGCACCGCGTGATGCTTCGCGTGGCCGTGTTCTTCGCGTTCTCGAGCGCGGTGTGGGCGCTGCTGCCGCTCGTCGCGCGCCAGCTGCTCGGGGGCACGGCGGGCTTCTACGGGCTGATGCTCGGGGCCGTGGGCCTCGGCGCGATCGGTGGTGCGGTGCTGCTGCCGAAGGCCCGCGACCGGCTCGGTCCCGACGGGCTGATGCTCGCCGCGGCCGTGCTCGTGGGTGCCGTGCTGCTCGCGCTGTCGTCCGCGCCGCCGCAGTGGCTGGCCCTGGTGTTGATGCTGGTGCTCGGCGCGGGCTGGATCACGGCGCTGACCACGCTCAACGGCGTGGCGCAGGGCATCCTGCCGAACTGGGTGCGCGGGCGCGGCCTCGCGGTGTACCTCACGGTGTTCAACGGCGCGATGACCGCCGGCAGCCTCGCCTGGGGCGGGGTCGCGCAGGCCATCGGCGTGCCGATGACGCTGGTGGCCAGCGCCGCCGGCCTGGTCGTCAGCGCCCTCGTGGCGCGGCGCATCGCGCTGCCGTCGGGCGACGCGAACCTGCAGCCGTCGAACCACTGGCCCGAACCGCTCACGACGATGGCCGAGGCCGGCGACCGCGGGCCGGTGATGATCCAGGTCGAGTACCAGGTGAAGGAGACCGACCGCGCCGCCTTCACCGCCAGCATGGACGCCCTCGCGGCCATCCGCCGCCGCGACGGCGCCTACGCCTGGGGGTTGATGGACGACACCGAGCGGCCGGGGTTCATCATCGAATGGTTCCTCGTCGAGTCGTGGGCGGAACACCTGCGGCAGCACCACCGCGTGTCGCACGCGGATGCCGACCTGCAGGCCGAGGCCGCCCGCTGGCACACCGGCGGGCAGAAGCCGGTGGTGCGGCACCTGCTGGCGGTCAAGCGCTGACGGGATCCCGTCAGTCCGCGGGGCGGGCCAGCCCGCCCCGCACGAAGCGGCTCACGCTGTCGGCGAACTGGTCCACGGTCGCCTTCATCTGCTTGTACTTCCAGCGCTTGATGTGCCAGTCCTGGATCATCACGTGGATGTGGGCCGCCGCCATCTGGGCGCGCAACGGGTCGGCCTCGCCGCCCTCCTCGATCAGCTGCACCAGCGCACGGTGCATGTCGAGCTCGGAGTTCTTCGCGATCAGCTTCTGCGCCGACGACAGCGTGCGCGACTCCATGAACACGAAGTAGAACCACGGCTGCAGCAGTTCGGCCTGGTACACGAGCGCCCGCATGATCGCGTCGAGCCGGTCCAGCGGCGTCTCGCCGTGGCCGGCGAACCACACCGGGATCTCGCCGGCGACGTACCGGATCATGTCCTCCATCATCGACGCGAGGTCGTCCTTGCTCGTGATGTAGCCGTAGAGCCCGCCCATCGACAGCCCGGCCTCCTGGCTCAGCTCGCGCAGCGTCATCGCCCCGAAGCCGGCCTTGTTCGCGAGGCGGAAGGTCGACTCGATGATGCGGCGCAGGTTCTCGCGCGCCACCTCCGGGCGCTTGACGGGCACCCGCTCGGCGTTGCGCTCGATCAGCACCTGCCACACCGTGGCCGCGTCGATCGGGGTCGCGCGCTTGAACTCTGAGAAGCCGAACCGCGGGGGAAGCTGGAGCTGCATGGGTGGGGGTCGACCGGTTTGACCGTGAAGGCCGCAGATTGTAGACTCGGCGAAAACCGAGCGAGCGCTCGGTTTATTTTCGCTCCCATGAGTTGTCGATCACGAGGCTTTTCATGACCGTCGCTGCGTGCCTGGCGCCCGAGCCTTCCATCATCCCGTTCCCCACGGCGGCCTCCGACTGGCGCACCCGGCTCACCGCCGAGGAAACCCGGGCGATGGTCGATGCGCCGTGGTTCCGCGGCCTGCCGGCCGAGCTCGGGCAGGCCCTGGTGTCCATCGCCGGCGTGCGGCGCGTGCCGGCCGGCCAGACCATGACCCACGCCCTCGGCAAGGCCGACGAATGGTTCGGCGTGGCACGCGGTGCGGTCAAGCTGTGTTCGGGCACCCGCGCCGGCCGCCAGGTGATCTTCACGCTGGCGGGCCCGGGCGACTGGTTCGGCGACGTGGCCGTGATGGACGGCGAAAGCCTCACCCACGACGCGCAGACCTGCATGACCACCACGCTGCTCGTCGTCAGCAAGCCCGACCTGCTGTCGCTGCTGCGGCGCCAGCCGCTGCTGGGCATCGCGCTCGCGCGCATCAACTGCCAGCGCGCGCAGGAGATGATGGCCATGTTCACCGACGCGGTGTCGCTGTCGCACGAGCAGCGCCTGATCGGCCACCTGCTGACGCTGTCGCGCCGCTTCGGCGTGCCGCGTGGGGACGGCATCCGCATCGCGCTGCAGATGTCCCAGCAGGACCTCGCGAACCTGCTCGGTGCGAGCCGCCAGCGCATCAACGCGCTGCTGAAGAAGCTCGAGCGCCAGCACCTGCTGCGCATCGAACCGTCCGGCGTGGTGATCCTCTCGCCCGAGGGCCTGAAGGCCGAGGCCGCCCTCGCCTGATCAGGCGAGCGTCCCGCCCGCCTGCTCCAGCAGCGTCCAGGTCTCGGACCCGAGCCGCTGCTTCCAGTCGGCATAGAACCCCACGCGGCTGAGCGCCGCGCGGAACGGCGTGGTGTCGGGACGGTTGAAGACCATCCCGGCCTCGATCAGCTGGGTCTCCAGGCGGGCGTTCAGGCGCCGCACGTCGCCGCGCTGCTTCAGCGCCGCCGCGTTCACGTGCGACAGCACCAGCTGGCGCACCTCGTGCGGCAGCGCCGCCCAGGTGCGGCCGTTGGCCAGGAACCAGAAGCCGTCCCACATGTGGTGGGTCATCGCGCAATGGCGCTGCACCTCGTGCAGCCGGGCCATCTGCACCACGGCCAGCGGGTTCTCCTGCCCTTCCACCACGTTCGCGCGCAGCGCGGCGTACACCTCGCCGAAGTTGAGCGAGGTGGGATCGGCGTCGAAGGCGCGGAACATCGAGGTCCACAGCGGCCCCACCGGCACGCGCAGGCGAAGGCCCTTGAGGTCGGCCGGTGTCTCGATCGGACGCGTGGACGTGGTGATCTGGCGGAAGCCGTTGTCCCAGATGTGGTCGAACGCGACGAGGTTGTGGCGGGCGATCTCGGCCCGCACGTGGGCGCCGAGCGCGCCGTCCATCGCCTGCCAGACGCGGTCGTAGTCCTTGAACGCGAAGCCGATGCCGTTGACCGCGGCCGCCGGCACGAGCGTCGACAGGATGGGCCCCGACAGGGTCATGAACTGGATTTCACCGCTGCGCAGCTGCGCGAGCATGTCGACGTCGGACCCCAGCTGCCCGCCCGGGAACACCTGGATCGACACGCGGCCGCGGCTCTCCGACTGGATGGCCGAGACCGCCTCGGCCAGCCGCACGTTGAGCGGGTGGTTGGCGGAGAGGATGTTGCCCGCGGTGAGCCGGATGTCGGTGGCACGGGCCCGGGCGAGCGACGGCGCAGTGGCGCTCAGGCCGAGGCCTCCGGCCTGCAACAGGAACTGGCGACGCGCTGGCATGGACTTCCGTGGTGTCCGGGACGGTGCCGCCCGGCCCTCTCTCGGTGGTGGGTGCTGCGCAGTGTAGTGGTCTTCAACCGGCGATCAAGGCTGGCATTCGTGCGTTTGCCGCAGATGCGCCCCGTCCGGCGGGGTTCGGTGCCGCGGCCGGGTGTTCGGCCAGCAGGCCCCGCTGCAGCGCGATGCTGGCGGCCTCGGTGCGGGACACCGCCCGCAGCTTGGCCATGATCGCCTTCACGTGGGCCTTCACCGTGCCCACCGAGATGCCCAGGTCGATGGCGATGGACTTGTTGCAGCGGCCGGCGACCAGCACCCGCAGCACGTCGCACTCGCGGCCCGTGAGGGCCTCGTGGGACAGGCTGTCGGCCATGCGGATCGCGAGTTCGCTCTCGATGTAGCGGGACCCGGCCGCGACGTGGCGGATGCAGTCGACGAACTGCTGCGTGGTGCAGCCCTGCTGCAGGTAGCCGGCGACACCGGCCTCCATCGCGAGGCGCACGTTCTGCTCGCGGCACCATTCGGTGAGGATCACGACGCGCGGCGTGCGCGTGCGCCGGCCCACCGACTCGCGCCGCGCGCGGGCGGTGCGCTCCAGGCCGTCGTGGTAGTCCGCGATCACGATGTCGGCCCCGGCGCCCTCGCCCTCGTCGAGCGTGGCGTCCACGTCGGACAGGTCACCGAGCACCCGTTCGATGCCGCGCGCCACCAGCGGGTAGGCGTGGGCGATGTGGACCTGGATGCGGGCGGGGGCGAGTCGGTTCATGGCGTTTCCTGTGTCACGTGGGATCGACGTGACTGTGCCGCGCACCCGCCGACGTGGCTATGAGCGAGGTGTGAATTGTTGCGAAGGCCGTCGCGCGAGGCGGTCCACCATGGCGGCGCGTTCGCCGCTGGCATCGAGCTTCGCGGCCGCGTACGCGCGGGTCACCGCGAGCAGCCGGTAGGCCGTGTCGCCCGCGCCCGGCACCGTGCTCAGGAGCGAAACCCCGACGAGCGCGGCCATCGCCTGCGTGACGTCTACTTCGTCGACGCCGTCGAAGGCCGCCACCGCGATCGCGTCGTCGAGCGAGAACACGGACGCGAACACCGCGACGCGGCGCAGCACCGCCTGCTCGCGCGCGCCCAGCCGATCGTGGCTCCAGTCGAGGCTGGCCCGCAGCGACTGCTGCCGGACCTGGCGCGTGCGCCGGCGCCGGTCGAGCAGCGGCATGGGGCCGTCGAGCTGACCCAGCACCCCTCGCACGCCGAGGACGTCCACCGCGGCCGCGGCCATCTCGATGGCGAGCGGCACGCCGTCGAGCCGGCGGCACAGGTCGGCGACCCACGGCGCGTCGCGGTCGGTCAGCGTCCACGCGTCGCGGCTGGCCCGTGCGCGTTCGACGAACAGCTGCACCGCACCCCAGCCGAGCGCGGCTTCGGCCGTGGCCGTGCCGTCCGGCGGCACGTCGAGCGGCGGCAGGCGCACGACCTGCTCACCGGTGACGCGCAACCGCTCGCGCCCCGTGGCCAGCACGGCCAGGTCCGGCGACGCCTCGGCCAGCGCCGCGGCAAGGCCGGCCGCGGCCTCGATGCGGCCGTCGCAGCCGTCGAGCAGCACCAGCATGCGCCGTCCCGCGGCGTCGGCGAGCAGCGCGCGCAGGACCTCGGGATCGGGTTCGACCTGGAAGTCGAGGTACCGCAACCCGTCGGGGAATTCCTCGGCGAGGCCCTCGGCCACCGACAGCGCGAGCGCCGACTTGCCGACGCCCCCGAGCCCCAGCACGGTCACCAGCGGATGCGCCAGCACCTTCGCCCGCAGCGCGGCCGCCGCGGCCTCGCGGCCCAGCGTGGGGGACAGGCGCACGGGCAGCGGCAGCACGGGCCGGCCGGCCTCGGGCGCCACCGCCACGGCCGCGTCGGGCACGGGCGTGTCGTTCAGTTCGCTCACGGCACCCACGAACGAATACCCGCGCCCCGGCACGGTCACGACGAACGAGGCCGCGGGTCCGAGCGCACGCCGGAGCAGGCCGACCTGCACGCGCAGGCTGCTCTCCTCGACGATGGTGCGGGGCCAGACCCGCGCGGTGAGTTCGTCGCGCGCCACGACGTTGCCGGCGCGCTCGACCAGGGCCGAGAGGATGTCGAAGGCCCGTCCGCCGATGGGCACCACCTCGCCGTCGGCGAGCAGCTCGCGGCGTCCCGGAGACAGGCGGAAGCTGCCGAACTGCCAGACGGTGTCGGCGGTGTCGGGGCTCGACGGGGTCATGGCACCGCCACCTCCGCACCGGAGGCCGACAGCAGCCGCTGCGCCGCGCGCCAGTCGGCCGTGCCGAACCCTTCCGTGAACTGCTCGCAGACGGCGGCGAGCAGGTCGCGGCCCCGCGCGGGCTCACCCGCCTCCGCCCACAGCCGCGCGAGGCTCGTGGCCGCGCGCAGCTCCCAGGCGAGCATGCCCTTGCTGCGGGCCAGCGCGAGCGCCTCGCTGACGGCCTCGCGCACGGCGGCCGGGTCCGCGCCGCGGCGCAGCGACTGCATCGCGCTCGCGCGCAGGATCTCCGGCGCGCACCAGCCGACGCAGCCCTCGCGCACGCGCGCCACGCCACGGTCGGTGACCAGCGGCGCCGCGAGCGCGGCCATCAGGTCGGCCTGCTTGTCGGTCTGGGCCGCGAGGCGTTGCGACCAGGCCCCGAAGTCGACGGCCTCGCCCCGCCGCCACGCCAGCACCTGCCGCAGGTGGCGGCCCCACCCGGCCCAGTAGCCGAGCGCATGCCGCTCGGCCTGCTCGACGAGCCGGTCGATGCGGCTGGCCGCCGCATCGAGGTCGCCGCGCCACAGCGCGATGGGCGCGGCACTGAACGCGTAGGCGTGGCACAGCGCATGGGGCAGGTCGTGCTGCGCGCACGCGAGCGGCAGCAGCAGCGACTGCTCGGCCTCGTCGGCCAGGCCTTCGAGCCACAGCGCGCGGGCGTGCAGCGAACCGATCGACACCCGCCGGTCGACCATGATGGTGATGTGCTTGCGCCGGTGTTCCATCGGGGAAACCTCGGCCAGCACGCGCAGCGCGACCTCGTGCACGGGTCCGTCCTCGCCGAGGAAGTGGCTCGCCTGCGCCTGCGCCCGTTCGGCCCAGATGCGCGCGAAGGGATCGTGTTCGGCGGCGGCGTGCACCTGGCGCGCGGCATCGCGCGCGACGCGGTAGTCGGCCGACGAGAAGGCCCGCAGCCAGCGCGACTTGTGCCCCTCGACGATGAGGTCGGGTTCGGTGGACGCGGCCCCGATGGCCTCGGCCCGCTCGAAGGCCTCGGCGAGCGCGGGCGGGCAGCCCTGCGTCTGGCCGAGCAGCGCGCCCCGCCAGCAGTGCAGGCGCTGCTGGACGCGCGCGTCGAGCAGGTGGGCGTGCTGCAGGCAGCGCTCCATGTGCCGCCGCCATTCGTCGGCAAGCCCGAGGTAGTGGGCGAGCGGGTGGCTCGCGAGGATCAGCGACGCCGCGAGCTTCGGATCGCCCCCGGGCGACAGCGCCCAGTCGAGGGCGGCGCGCACGTCGTGGATGGCCCGGCCGTTGGCGTCGGCCCAGGCCGCGCGCGACGGTCCCACGATCTCCTGGCTCGCGGCGCCGAACATCGTCATCCAGTGCTCGGCGTGGCGCCGGCGCACGTCGTGCGCCTCGCCGCCCTGCACCAGCTTCTCGAGCGCGTAGACCCGGGTGGTGTCGAGCAGCCGGTAGCGCACGGTGTCGCTGGCGGTGTCCACCGTCAGCAGCGACTTGGCCGCGAGCGACCCGATGGCATCCACCAGCGCGAAGCCGGGCGTGGTGTCGTGGCCCGCGACGGCCGAGGCCCATTCGACGGTGAACTCGCCGCGGAACACGGCGAGCCGCGACAGCGTGCGTTGCTCGGCGTCCGACAGCGAATCGTGGCTCCAGTCGAGCAGCGCCCGCAGCGTGCGGTGCCGCGGCAACTGGTTGCGCATGCCGTTCGACAGCACGCGGAAGCGGTCGTCGAGCAGGCGCAGCAGCCCGCGGATGCCGAAGGCGTCCACCTGCGCGGCCGCGAGTTCGAGCGCGAACGGCATGCCGTCGAGGCTCGTGCACAGCTCGGCCACGCCGGGTGCGTCGGCGTCGCCGAGCTGGAAGCTGTCGAGGCTGGCGATGGCCCGCTCGACGAACAGCTGCACGGCCGGGTAGCGCATCGCGTCGGCCGCGCTGAGGGCCGCCCCGGCGGGCGGACACGCGAGCGGGGGCAGCCGCTGGACCCATTCGCCGTCGCACTGCAGCGGCTCGCGGCTGGTGGCGATCACGTCGACGCCGGGCGCGGTGTGCAGCAGGGCGACCGCCATCGACGCGGCCGCCTCGAGCAGGTGCTCGCAGCCGTCCAGCACCAGCAGCAGGCGCCGGGTCGCCAGGTGCGCCACGAGTGCCCCGGGGTCGTCGGCCACGGGCGGGGCGAAGTCGACCGCCGCGGCAACGGCGTCCGGCACCAGGCCGGGGTCGGTGACGGTGCAGAGGTCCACGAAGTGCACGCCGTCGGGGTAGCTCGCCTGCAGCTGCTCGGCCGCGGCCAGCGCGACGGTGGTCTTGCCCATGCCGCCCGCGCCGCAGAGCGTGATCAGGCGCTTGTTCGGCAGGTGGTGCACGAGCGAGGCCACGACGTCGCCCCGCCCCACGAGGCGCGCGAGCCGCGCAGGCAGCGGGCGGCGTGCCACGGCCGGTGCCGGCGCCGAAGCCGGGGGCGCCGCGGAGTCGTCGCCGCGGTCGACCAGGCCGACGAAGGTGTAGCCCCGGCCCGCCACGTTGGCGATGTACCGCACCCCGCCCTGCCCATCGCCCAGCACCTTGCGCAACGCGCCGATGTGCACGCGCAGCGTGGTTTCCTCGGCGCCGTCCCCGGGCCACACGAGCGAGATCAGCTCGGCCTTCGAGACCACCTCGCCGGCGCGCTGCAGCAGGCCGGCCAGCAGCCCGAGGGCCCGCCCGCCCAGCCGCACCGGGCGCCCACCTTCCAGCAGCACGCCGCTGGCGGGCAGCAGCGTGAAGGGACCGAAGGTGATGGGGCGTTCGGCAAACGGCGATGCGAGCGGCTGGTTCATTCATTCCCCGGTGGGCGCGGGAGGCGCGGACCCGATCCTCGGTGGGATCTCGTTGCATGTCCCGGGCCAGGGCGAGGCACCCGTCCCGGGACGACGAGGCACTGTGCCGGGAGCGCGTGTCCCGTCCATGAACGGAATCGGTTCCGCCATGACAACGGTTGCAAACGAACGAACGTGCGACGAACGGGTCACGACACCTGTCACACTCGCACCGGCCTGGTTCACGCAGAGGATACCGTGCCCCTGTCCAATCGCCCCTAGACCGAGTCCGGGATTCGCACATGCCCCCCACCGCCCACCCCGACGCCGCCCTCGCGGAAGCCCTCGCGCGCTGCGAAGCGCTGACGCGCGAGAACGACCGCCTGCGCAGGAGCGAGACCCGCTTCCGCCACATGGCGGACGCCACGCCCGATGTCGTGTGGATGACCGAGGTGCAGCCCGAGCGCGTGATCTACGCGAGCCCGAGCTTCGAGCAGATCTGGGGCCGCCCCGTCGCGGACCTGTACGAGGACGCCCACCTGTGGGTCGCCTGCATCCACCCCGAGGACCGGCCCCGCATCGGCAGCGAGTTCGGCCGGTGGCTCGCCGGCGCCCGGGCCGACGACCGCTGGGAGGCCGAGTTCCGCATCGTCCAGCCGGACGGCACGGTGCGCTGGATCCACGAGCGCGGCTTCATGATCCCGGCCCAGGGCGGCGAGCCGGCCCGGGTGAGCGGCGTGTCCACCGACATCACCGAGCGGCGCCTGGCCGAACTGGCGCTGCGCGCGTCCGAGGAACGCTTCGCGCTGGCCGTGGCCGGCAGCAACGACGGCATCTGGGACTGGGACATCGCCACGGGCCAGATGTTCATGTCCGAACGCGCCCAGCGCATCTTCGGCCTCGCGATGCCGGGCATCACCACGCGCCCGCGCGCCGAGTGGCGGGCGATGATCAAGATCCACCCCGACGACGTGGAGTCGCAGCTCGGGATGATCGAGAACTACGTGCTCGGGAAGGCCCCCGCGTACGACGGCGAATGGCGCATGCGCCACCCCGACGGCTCGCACCGCTGGGTGCGCATCCGCGGCACCTGCGTGCGCGACATGGCCGGCCGAGCCACGCGGCTGGCCGGTTCCGTGAGCGACGTCGACGCCCGCAAGCGTGCGGAAGAAGCGCTGCAGCAGAGCCAGCGCCTCGAGGCGCTGGGCACGCTCGCCGGCGGCATCGCGCACGATTTCAACAACATCCTCGGCGCCATCCTCGGCTTCGGCGAGATGATGATGCGCAACACCCGGCCCGAGAGCCGCATGCGACGCGACCTCGGCTTCGTGCTGGCCGCGGGCGAACGCGGCCGCGCGCTGGTCGAGCGCATCCTCGCGTTCAGCCGCACCGGCGCGGCCGAGCGGGTGCCGGTGGGCATCGAGAGCGTCGTGCGCGAGGTGCTGAACCTGCTGTCGGCCACGCTGCCCGAGGGCATGAAGGTGGTGCCGCGGCTGGAGGCGGGCGACGCGGCGGCGGTGGGCGATTCCACCCAGGTGCACCAGGTGGTGGTGAACCTCGTCACCAATGCCGTCCAGGCGATGCCCGCGGGCGGCACGGTGCAGGTGGCGCTCGAGGCGGTGTCGCTGCCCGTGCAGCGCCTCGTCACCACCGGCCCGCTCGCGGCCGGCGACTACGTGGTGCTCACCGTCACGGACACCGGCATCGGCATCCCGTCCAGCATGGTCGCGCGCATCTTCGACCCGTTCTTCACGACGAAGGAACCGGGCGCCGGCACCGGCCTCGGCCTCTCGCTGGTGCACGGCATCGTCACCGAGATGGGCGGCGCCATCGACGTCGCCACGTCGGTGCAGACCGGCAGCACGTTCACCGTGTGGCTCCCGCGGTCGGCCGACACCGCCGGCGCGGCGGCGAACCCGGGGGCGGCCCTGCCCCGCGGCCGGCGCGAGCGCATCCTCGTGGTCGACGACGAGGAGGCCCTCGTGCAACTCACCACCGACACCCTCGCCGGCCTCGGCTACCAGCCGGTGGGCTTCACGTCGAGCGCCGACGCGCTCTCGGCCTTCGAAGCCGACCCGGAGCGCTTCGACGCGGTCATCACCGACGAGCGCATGCCCCACGTGACCGGCACCTCGCTGATGGCCTCGGTGCGCGCCCGCCGGGCCGACGTGCCCGTGCTGCTGGTCACCGGCTACCCCGCCGGCACGGTCACGCGGCGCGCCCAGGCCGGTGGGGCGGCCGCCGTGCTCGGCAAGCCGCTGTCGGCGCGCGACCTCGCCACGGCGCTGGCGCGTTCGCTCGGGCGGGACACCCCCGCGGCCTGACCGGGTCAGCCGCTCAGCCGAGGCACTCGGCCACCGCCGCGAGAAGCGCCGCCCGGTCGTAGGGCTTGGCCAGCACCGCGCGCACGCCGAAGCGTTGCGCGAGGCTGGTGGCATCGGCCGGATCCGGGAAGAAGCGCGCCGAGGTCAGCAGCAGCGGCGCCGCATGGCCCGCCTGGAGCGTCCGCACCTCCGCCGTGGCGGTGCGCGGGTTGTCCACGCTCGCGATCACGAGGTCGAACGGGCCGTCCGGCAGGGGATCGGCAGGGGAAAGGCACACCACCCGGTGGCCGGCCTCGGCCAGCCAGCGCTCGAGGAGCGCCCGGATGAGGTCGTCGCGTTCGGCGACGGCAATGGTGGTCAGAGCAACGGGCACGGCGGTATCGAAGTCTCGGCAAGACCCGCCCGGGGGGCCTCCACACGTCGCTCATTGAACCGCTGCGAGGGCCCACGATTGATGTCACCAGGACATACTCATGTGACATCGGTTACAAAGCAGGCCTTGGACGTAAACGGTACAGTCCCGTACCCCGGCATGAAAACGAATTCAGAAGGATTTTCTCCACACCCGGACGGCGGCTCGCCCGCCGGGCTGCCGCATGTGCTGGCGGTGGACGACGACGTGTCGATCCGCCAGCTGATCTCCGTGTACCTCAGCGACTTCGACCTCCGTGTGACCGCGGTCGCAAGCGGCCGGGAAATGCTGCAGGTGATCGAGCACGGCCCCGTCGACGTGGTGCTGCTCGACCTGCGCCTGCCCGGCGAGGACGGCCTGCAGCTGGCCCGCGCGCTGCGCGAGCGCTCGAAGGTGCCCATCATCATCCTGACCGGCCGGAAGGACGAGGCCGACCGGGTCATGGGCCTCGAGCTGGGCGCCGACGACTACGTGACGAAGCCCTTCTCGCCCCGCGAGCTGCTGGCCCGCATCCGCGCCGTGCTGCGCCGCCAGCGCATGCACGAGACGGTGGCCGACACCATGGCCGGCGTGCGCGCCTACCGCTTCGCCGGCTGGGAGCTGAACGTGCGCCTGCGCCGCCTCACCGCCCCGGGCGGCGAGGAGGTGCCGCTGCGCAACGGCGAATGCAACCTGCTGCTGGCGTTCCTCGCCGCGCCCCAGCGCGTGCTGGGCCGCGACCAGCTGATCGGACTCTCGCGCCTGCACACCGACGAGGTCTACGACCGCACGATCGACGTGCAGGTGGGCCGGCTGCGCAAGAAGATCGAGGTGGATCCGCGGGCGCCGCGGTTCATCCTCACGGAGCGGGGGGTGGGGTATCTGTTCGACAGCACCGTCGAGGTGGTGCACGGTTGAAGGCGTCGCTCAGGAGCGCATCGCCTCGCCGTTCAGGATCATCCGCTTCAGCAGCCCCTTCAACTCGGTCCACTCCTCCCGGCTGAAGCCCGCGAGCCGCGCGTTCATCACCTCGCTCAGCACCTCCGGGATGTGCGACGCCACCTCGCGGCCCTCGGGCGTGAGTTCGACGTTCACCACCCGCCGGTCCACCTCGGAGCGCACGCGGCGGCACAGGCCCTTGGCCTCCAGCCGGTCGAGCAGCCGCGTGGTGGCGCCCGGGTCGGTCAGGTGTTCGCGGGCGAGTTCGGCGACGGTGGACGCGCGCCCGGTGTAGAGCAGCATCAGCGGCGTCCACTGCGCGTACGTGAGCCCGATGGGGTCGAGGCGTTCGCCGATCTCGTCGATCATGCCCTGCATCACCCGGCGCAGCAGGTGGCCCACGCTGTTCTCTGGCGTGTAGGTGGCACCCTCGTAGAACGGCGCGGGCGGCGGGGATTCGGACTCGCTCATCCGCCCGAATCTACTACGGGCGCACGGAGGACTCAGCGTTGCAGGGCCCGGGCGGCCGCCGCGTCGGGGCCATCGGCCGCCACGGCCAGCGCCGCGTCCAGCAACGGGCGGGCCTCGCCGCCGCGCCCGGTCGCCTGCAGCACCCGGCCGAGGCTGGTGGCGGCGCGCAACGCCCAGGCCGGCGCCGACTGCGCCAGCGCGCGCGCATGGGCGCGCCGGAGCCAGGTTTCCGCACCGGCCGCGGCCTGGTCACCGCCGGCCCGCCACACGGCCTCCCCCTGGGCCCGGAACACCTCGGGCGCGGCCCAGCCGGACACACCGACCTCGGCCCGCACCAGCACCTCGGGATCGGCCACCCGTCCGACCAGCGTGGCGAACAGGTCGACCAGCTTGCGCCCCGTGGGCGACGGCGCGGCAGGGCCCCCGTCCCGCTCGGCCAGCACGGACTCGAACACGCCGGCCCACTCCCCCCAGTACCGCAACTGATGGCGCCGGGCATGGGCCGCCATGCGCGCCACGTGCCGCCGCGCAGCCTCGTCGTGACCTTGCCAGATCGCGATGGGCACCACCGCCAGGCCCAGCACCTGGCACAGCGCGTAGGCGCGGTCCGATTCGGCGAAGGCCAGCGCCTCGTCCGCGAGCCTGGCGGCGCCCTCGGCATCGCCTTCGAGCCACCGGATGCGCGCGAGCACCACGCGCATCGAACTGCGCACGTCGACCGGCGCGGGCGACAGCGCGAGCGGGTAGGTGCGGTCGGCCTGCATCAGCACCCGTTCGGCATGGTGCCGCGCGGCCGCGTGGTCGCCCAGGAAGTGGTGGGCCTGGGCCAGCATGCGGTCAGCGATGAACGCGCCGAGGTCGTCGCCGGCCGCGGTGCTGTTGTCCATCAGTTCCCGCGCGAAGCGGAGCGCATCGGGGTATTCGCCGCGGCCGAAGGCGCCGAGCCACCGGCCCATCAGCGGGCTGCGGCGGTGCTCCAGGCTGCCCATCTCGTCGGCGACCTGCAGGGCCCGCGTGAAGGCCGCGGCCACGCGGTCGTGGGCGCCGTTCGTCTGCTGGGTGAAGTCGGCGAAGGTCGACTGCAGGCGCAGCTCCAGCGCCGGCTCGACGGGATGGAGGCCCGGCATCGCCCGCAGCGCGAGTTCGGCCCGGTCCCGGAACTCCGCGAGCAGGCCCAGCTGGTCGGCGAGCCCCATCGCGTCGGCGGTGAGCTCGAGGCCGAGCCGGGCATCACCGTCCGGCTGGAACGACCCGTCGATCGCGGCCCGCACGTCGTCGATCAGGCGGCCATGCACGGCGCGCCAGGCATCGCGCGGCATCACCGTCCAGTCGCGTTCGCCTTCGCGCAGCCGGCGCAGGCAGTGCTCGGCATGGCGGCGGAACGCCTCCGGCGCATCGCCCGAGGCGGCGAGCTTCTCCGAGGCGAACGCGCGTGTGGTCTCGAAGAGGCGGTAGTGCACGGTGTCGCCGCGCGGTTCGATCGACAGCAGCGACTTGGCCGCGAGGTCCGCCACGTGCTCCAGCGCGGCCGGGAACGACACGGGCTCGCACGCCACCACCGCGGCGCCGTCCTCGTGCGAGAACTCGCCGCGGAACACCGCGAGGCGCTGGAAGGCCACCTGCTCCCCGGGGGAGAGCCGCGTGAAGCTCCAGTCGATGGCCGCCTGCAGCGTGCGGTGGCGGTGCCCGGGACCCGCGCCGTCGCGCGCCACGGTGAGCTGGCGTTCGGCGAGCTGCCGCGACAGTTCGGCCACGCCCAGGTGTTCCACGTGCGCGGCGGCCAGCTCGATCGCGAGCGGGATGCCGTCGAGCCGGCGGCACAGGTCGGCGACCCGCGGCGCATCGTCGTCGGTGAGCCCGCGCCCGCCGAGGGCCCCGCCCGCCCGTTCGACGAACAGCTGCACCGCGGGAGACTGGAGCGCCTCGCGGGCCGTCAGCCCACCGGTGGCGGACGGCAGGTCCATCGGCATGACCCGCAGCTGCCATTCGCCCTGCGCATGCAGCGGCTCGCGGCTCGTCGCCAGCACCCGCACGCGGGAGAGCCCGGTCAGCAGCGCCTCGGCGAGCGCCGCCGCGGCGTCGATCACGTGTTCGCAGTTGTCGAGCACGACCAGCAGGTCGCGCCCCTCCAGCAGTGC
Source organism: Piscinibacter gummiphilus (assembly GCF_002116905.1). NCBI lineage: Bacteria > Pseudomonadati > Pseudomonadota > Betaproteobacteria > Burkholderiales > Sphaerotilaceae > Rhizobacter > Rhizobacter gummiphilus. The sequence continues at coordinate 1,192,374 of NZ_CP015118.1, read as the reverse complement.
GACGAGGCCGCGCACCGGGTCGCCCGACGGCGTGGGCACGCCGAGCGCCGCGGCAAGGGCGCCGGGCACGAGGCGCTCCTCGGCGACAGGGGCGAGGTCGACCACACACACGCCGCCGGCGAAGCCCGGCCCCACGCGGTCGGCCACCGCCAGCGCGACGGAGGTCTTGCCGATGCCACCCGGCCCCAGGAGCGTGACGAAACGCCGTTCGGCGAGGCGGGCACAGGCATCGCCCACCAGCGCCTCGCGGCCGATCAGGCGCGCCACCCGCTTCATGTCAGGCACGGCCGGTTCCATCACGAAGCGGTAGCCCGCCCCGGCCGGCTCGAACAGCGGACGCGCACGGCGGAAAATGCGGTTGAGCACCTCCACGTGGTCGGCGAGGTGGGCCTGCGCGGGCGGCACGCCGGGCCACAGGCGCGCGATCAGGTCCGCTTCGGTGAACAGGGTGTCGGGCGACTCGGCGAACAGCACGAGCAGGTCGAAGGTGCGGCGGCCGAGCCGCACCGGCACGTCGCCATCGAGCAGCAGCCGCTGCGCGGGGAACAGCCGGAAGGGCCCGAACGCGAGGCAGCGCGCACGCGCGGCCGCCCGGTCGTTCGCCGGGGCCGTGGTGTCAGCAGCGTCTTCCCGTGCAGGCAAGCGGTCCGTTCCTTTCCGCGCCCGCGGGCGCACGCGGGGCATTGTGACGGGTTCCCGGGTCCGCCGCCTTGCGGTGGCGCAATGGCCGACGAGTCACAGCTTGTGCGTGGAGAGCAGCAGGCTCGTCTCGGTGCTGGAGATGCCATCGACCCGCCGCAGCCGGCTCAGGATGCGGTCGAACTCCTCCAGCGAATCGGCCCGCAGTTCCGCGATGATGTCCCAACGCCCGTTGGTGGTGTGCAGCGCCTCCACCGACGGATCGCCCCGCAGCGCCCGGATCACCTCGTCGGCCACGTTGCCCTCCACCGCGATGGTCATCAGCGCGCGCATGCGGTGCTCTTCGGTCTGCGGCCTCAAGCGCACCGTGTAGCCCACGATGGTGCCGTTGCGTTCCAGCTTCGCGATGCGGTTGAGCGCCGTGCCCCGCGCCACCTTCAGCCGGCGCGCGATCTCCACCAGCGGCATGCGGGCGTTGCCTCGCAGCAGCGCGACGAGTTCGCGGTCGATGTCGTCCATGGTCACCCCCTCGCTTGAGCAGAACGTTCGATGGGTCAGGTCGATGTGTTCAGGAAGTCTAGCCATTCGTACAGCTTGCGGGCTGGAAAGTGACAGCACCCCTGTACAGAATGAGGTCAACCGCAGGAGCTTCACGTGGTCGACTACATCGGCGTTTCCGACATCCGCAACATCCTTCGCGACCGGGGCGTCGCACCCCTGATCGCCGCCATCACCGACCAGATCGAGGACGACTACCGCCGGTGGCACGCGTTCGAGAAGGACGCCCGCATCGCCAGCCACTCCGCGGTGGGCGTGATCGAGCTGATGCCCATCTCCGACGGGAAGCACTATGCGTTCAAGTACGTGAACGGGCACCCCGCGAACACCGCCGCCGGGCTCCTCACCGTCACCGCGTTCGGCGTGCTCGCCGACGTGGCCACCGGCTACCCGGTGCTGCTGTCCGAACTCACCATCGTGACCGCGCTGCGCACCGCGGCGATGTCGGTGCTGGCGGCCCTGCGCATGGCCCGGCCCGGGTCGCACACCCTCGCGCTCATCGGCAACGGCGCGCAGAGCGAGTTCCAGGCCATCGCGTTCGCCGACCGCTTCCCGCTGCGGGAGATCCGCCTGTTCGACGTCGACCCGCGCGCCACCGACAAGCTCGAACGCAACCTGCGCCGCCACCCGGCCACGGCCGGGCTCGTGGTGCGCCGCATGGCGAACGTGGCCGAGGCCGTCGGGGGAGCCGACATCGTCACCACGATCACCGCCGACAAGCGCAACGCGCTGATCCTGCTGCCTTCGATGATCGAACCGGGCATGCACCTGAACGCCGTGGGCGGCGACTGCCCCGGCAAGACCGAGCTGCACCCCGACATCCTGCGCCGCGCCGATGCGCACGTGGTGGTGGAACTCGAGGCGCAGTCGCGCATCGAGGGTGAACTGCAGCAGATGCCCGCGGACTTCGCCGTCACCGAGTTCGAGCAGATCGCACGCGGCCTCGTGCCGGGGCGCCGCGGCGACCGCGACGTCACCATCTTCGACTCGGTCGGCTTCGCGCTGGAGGACTACGCCGCGCTGCGCGTGCTGCACCGCCTGGTGCGCGAGCGGCCCAGCTATGCCAGCCGCATCGACCTCGTGCCCGACCTCGACGATCCGAAGGACCTCTTCGGTGCCGCGGTCGATCTTCCCGATGCTCAGGACCGTGCCGCTGTTAAGCTCCGCGGACGCACACGCATCGGGGCCTTGAACACATGAGCAGACGGCGGGGGGAGTCCGACGACATCGTTCCGGAACGCCAGCCGAGCGCCGTTCACGCGCTGCTGCGCCCCGACTTCGGCACCACCGCCGTGCCCACCCGCCTGCCCCGCGGCAACGGGCGCCTGCCGCCCGACGTGGCCGAGGCCTCGCAGCGTGCGCGCCTGATGAACGCGGTGGCATACGTGGTCGCCGAGAAGGGGTACGCCGCCACGTCGGTGTCCGACCTCACCTCGCACGCCGGCATCTCGCGCACCACGTTCTACCAGATGCACAAGGACAAGGAAGACTGCTTCCTGTACTGCTTCGACCAGTGCTCGCGTGCCCACCTCGCCGCCATGCTGCAGGCGGCCGAGGAGGCGACCACGCTGCCGCAGCGGCTGTGGGACCTGCTCGCCACGCACCTGAACATCGCCGACACCAACCCCTGGTTCGCCCGCACCTTCATCGTCGAGGCGCAGGTCGCCACACCCGCCTCGCAGGCAGGATCGGAGCGGGCCCGCGAGACCCTGACCCGCTGGCTCGAGGCCTGGTTCGCCGAGGTGCGCGCGCAGTACCCCACGGTGCCCGCGCGGCACGACCTCGACTTCACGCTCGTGCAGGAGGCCGTCTCCGGCCACGTCGTCTCGTGCATCCGGCACGGGCGGCCGCTCTCGCCGATGTCCGCGGCGATGACCCGCTTCGTGTTCGACGCGCTGGGCCTGCACGGCTGGGCCGCGCACGTCGCCCGGGCCGAAGGCGGCTTCGGCACGCCCCTCGCCTGACACGGTTCTGTCTCAGGGAACCTACTGAGGTTCCGAAATAAACCCCGGCGTACATTTCGCGGGCCGGCGGTGCATCCACAGGGTTCCGCCGGCGCGCCTTCCGGTGATGGGTCACCTGCCATCCCTCGGTCGGGCGTCGATGGCGAACGCGCCGCCCTCCTCCACCTCGACGTGGAGCCGTCCCCGCGCCAGGCGGGGCCAGGACAACGGGCGGACCGGGGAGGGTCACACGACCGCGCGGGGCTCCAACGCGCGGTCCGGGACAGGACGATCGACATGAACGCGCCACTGAAGAAGCCGCTGCCGCTGCAGCTCCGGCCCACCTCGCCGACTTCGAACCCGGCCTTGCTGCTGCCGCGCGGCCACCTCGTCGGCGCGAAGCTGAAACCACCGCAGACGGCCGCCGCGCTGGTCGACCGCCCCGCGCTGCTGCAGGCCATCGACGACGCCACCGCGAAGCAGCTGCTGGTCGTCACGGCCCAGATCGGCTCGGGCAAGACCACGCTGCTGAGCCAGTGGCGACGGCACGTCGCGCAGCGCCCGGTCGCCTGGTTCACGATCGACGAACACGACAACCACCCACGCCGCTTCTTCTCGTACCTGGTGGCCGCGGTGCGCGAGGCCATTCCCGGCTTCGAGGGCTACGTCACCGGCGCGCTGCAGGATGCCGTCGACTTCCAGACCCACCACATGGCGGCGGTCTTTCTGGAAAGCCTCGGCCGCATCGGGCAGGACCTGGTGGTGGTGCTCGACGACTTCCAGTGGATCACCGACCCCGAGGTCGTGCGGGCCCTGCACGCGCTGCTGCGGCACGCCCCGCCGAACGTGCGCTGGATCGTCGCGAGCCGCTGCGTGCCCGAACTGCCGCTGAGCGAGTTCAAGCTGCGCGACCAGCTCACGCAGCTCGGCACGCGCGACCTGAACTTCCAGGCCGACCAGATCGCCGACCTCAGCGAGCGGCTCCACGACCGCGCGCTCGCGCCGGACGATGCCGAGGAGATCCGGCACTGCACCGAAGGCTGGGTGGCCGGCGTCAAGCTGGCGCTGCTGACGGCGGACGACCGCCCCCGCATCGGCGACGCGGTGCGCCGCTTCGACGGCTCCCACGAGGCCGTGGCCCGCTACCTCGCCGAAACGGTGCTGCAGGGCCAGCCCGACGACCTGCGCGAGTTCCTCGTCGTGAGCTCGGTCGTCGACAAGATGTGCTCCGGACTGTGCAACGCGCTGCTCGGCACGTCGAACGGCCAGGCCGTGCTGGAGCACCTCGAGCGGTCGCAGCTGTTCCTGCACTCGCTGGATCCGCACCGCCGCCACTACCGCTACCACCTGCTGTTCCAGGAATTCCTGCGCGGCGTGCTGCAGCGCGACCACGCCGACCGCATCCCGTCGCTGCACCGCGCCGCCAGCGCCTGGTACGTGCAGAACGACCTGCCGCACGAGGCCCTCACCCACGCCTTCGCGTCGGGCGACCGCGCCTGGTGCGTCGACGTGGCGGGCCGCTGTGCGCTGCACTGGCTCAAGCAGGGCGAGACCCCCGAGATCCTGCGCTGGGCCGGCATGCTCTCGCTCGCCGAGATCCTGACCCACGGCGACCTGACCTGCGCCTGGATCATGAGCCTGATCCTCGCGCGCCGGTTCGGCGACGCGGCGGCGGCGCTCGAGCAGGCGCAGCAGCGCATGGCCCGCGTGCGCCTGCTGGCCACCGGCACGCCGCGCGCGACCCTCGCGGCGCGCCTCCAGGTGCTCGACCTGATGCTGCATGCCGAGACCGTGGGCGGGCCGCGCCTCGACGAGGGCGAACTGATGCCCGACGGCGACGCCGACTTCTTCGCCGGGCTGCTGATGGCCGCGCAGACCGCGCACCTGCTGTGCGTGAACGAGTTCGACGCGATGCGCCGCGTGGCCATCCGCGCGAGCGCGGTCGGCCGCGCCTGCGGCAGCCCGTACCTCACGAGCCACTGCGAGACGCTGATCGGCATCGCCGACTTCATGCAAGGGCGCCTCGCCGACGCGGCCACCATCTGCGAACGCAACCACGAGGCGCACCGCCGGTTCCACCGCAGCCCCGCGTGGGTGAACGCCGCGCTCGGCTACGCCTGCACGCTGTACGAGAAGAACAAGCTCGACGACGCGCAGGCGCTGCTGACCGAGGTACTGCCCTTCGTGTCGGCCGCGTCCATCCTGCGCAACTTCGTGCTGGCCTACGCGCTGCTCGCGCGGCTCAAGGGCCTGCAGCAGCGCCACGGCGAGGCCTTCCGGCTGCTCGACTACGCCCACAGCGTGATCGAACGTGACGGCCACCCGCGCTTCAAGGCCCAGATCTGCTTCGAGAAGATCCGCCTGCACATCGAGTGTGGCGACGGCGCGGGCGCACTGGCCACCGCGATGGCGTTTTCGCTGCCCGAACGCGCGCAGCGGGGCGAATGGGCCCGCATGCGCGAGTACGAGGAGGAATGGGCACGCAGCGGTGCGGCACTCGCGCTGCTCTGGCTGCACGAGCAGCGCCACGCCGAAGCCCGCGCGCTGCTGCAGGTGCTGCGCGACAGCGCCGAGAAGGCCGGGCGGGTCAGCCGGCAGGTCTCGGCCGAGGTCACGATCGCGATGTGCCATTGGTCCGAGGGCCGGCCCGAGGCGGCCTTCTCCGCGCTGAACCGCTGCGTGGTGCCCACCCGCCAGTTCGTGTTCGCCCGCACGGCCTTCGACGAGACGCCGGCCGTGTCGACGCTGCTCGCCGCGGCCATCGGCGCTGGCCGGCTGCGGTTCATCCCGCCGTCGAGCTACTTCAAGCCGTACACGCAGGGGGCGCAGCCGGCGGCGGCCGCCCCGTCGTCCCCCACCCCGGCCCCGCCCACCGAACCGCTCACCGACCGCGAGCTGCAGATCCTCGGCCTCGTGTCGAAGGGCCTGTGCAACAAGACGATCAGCGCGACGTCCCGCATCGCGCTGAACACGATCAAGTGGCACCTGCGCAACGCCTTCACGAAGCTCGATGTCCACAGCCGCACCGGCGCCGTGGCGCGGGCCCGCGAGCTGCACCTGATCGACTGACTCAGGCCGCGTTCAGGTAGCGCGCCGCCGGCACGTTGCTGGAGAGCTGCGGGGACATCGTCTGGCGCGCGGCCTCGTAGGCGCCCCACGCTTCCGCCGCGTGCAGCGACGGGATGGTCACCAGCTCGCCGCGGTCGAAGCCCACGAGCGCGGCGTCCACCAGGTCCTCGGCGCGCATCACGATGTCCGCGGGGAGCTGCTCCACCGGGATGCCGCCGGTGGCCCAGAACTCGGTGGCGGTGGCGCCGGGCAGCACGGCCTGGATGCGCACGCCCTTGGCCGCGAGCTCGTGGTGCAGCGACTGGCTGAAGGCCAGCACGAAGGCCTTGCTGCCGCCGTACACGCCGTTCAGGATCTCCGGCGCGATGGCGACGATGGACGAGATGTTGACGATGGCGCCGCGGCCGCGTGCCACGAAGCCCGGCGCGGCCGCGTAGGCGAGCCGCGTGGGCGCCGTGACGTTCAGCGCGATCATGGCCGTCATGCGGTCCACGTCGCTCTCCAGCAACGGCGCATGGGTGCCGACGCCGGCGTTGTTCACCAGCAGCGAGATGCTGCTGTCCTCGCGCAACCGCGCCTCGACCGTGGCGAGGGCGTCGCGGTCGCCGAGGTCGGCGACGAGCACGTCGACCCGGCGCCCGGTCTCCGTGGCCAGCCGGTCGGCCAGCGCGCGCAGCCGGTCGCCCTGGCGCGCGACGAGGATCAGGTCGTGCCCGCGGCGGGCCAGGCGCTCCGCGTAGATCGCGCCGATGCCGGAAGAAGCCCCGGTGACGAGGGCGGTGCCGAGGGGTGCTTGTGTCATGGTTCTGCTCCGATTCGTGGGTGACGGGAAGTCCGTGGCACGAATGGTAGGATGACCGTCATATGACTCAAATGACGTTTAGGGTCATGATTCGAGTCATCCACCGCGACAGGAGAATCCCATGCACCGGATCGGCTACGTGCTGAGCCAGGGCTTCCAGATGATGGCCCTGGCCACGCAGACGGTGTTCGAGTACGCCAACCTCGCCGCGGGGCCGGCGTTCTACACCCTCGAGAACTTCTCGGAAGCGGGCGGCGACGTGCGCTCGTCGCTGGGCCTCGCCGTGGACACCCGCGCGCTCGGCCGCGGCAGCCGCGCCGACACCTGGATCGTCGCCGGCGTCAACGACCCCGTCGAGTCTCCGGCCGAACCCGGCGTGCTGCACTTCCTGCGCCGGCGCGGCCTGCAGGCGCGCCGCGTGGCCGGCATCTGCACCGGGGGATTCGTGCTCGCCGAGGCCGGCCTGCTGTCCGGCCGCCGGGCCACGACCCACTGGGCCTTCGCCCGCGACCTGCGGGACCGCTTCGAGGACATCCGCGTGGAGGACGACCGCATCTTCGTCATCGACGGGCCCGTCTGGACCTCCGCCGGCATGACGGCCGGTCTCGACCTGGCGCTGGCCATGGTCGAGCAGGACCTGGGGAACGAGGTGGCGCGGTCGGTGGCACGCAAGCTGGTGATGCCCCAGCACCGCTCGGGCGGCCAGTCGCAGCATTCGGAGATGCTGGCCCTGGCCCCGAAGTCGGACCGCATCCAGGCCGCCCTGGCGTTCGCGCGGGCGAACCTGGGTCGACCGCTGGGCGTCGAGGACCTGGCGGCCCACGCCCACCTGAGCCCCCGCCAGTTCAGCCGCGTGTTCACGGCCGAGACCGGGCAGTCGCCGGCCAAGGCGATCGAGGCGCTGCGCCTCGAAGCCGCGCGGCTGATGATCGAGCAGAGCCGCCACCCGATGGAGGTGATCGCGAAGGAGACGGGCTTCCGCGACCGCCGCCATCTGCGCGAGGCCTTCATGCGCGGGTTCGGCACACCGCCCCAGGCCGTGCGGCGCGCCGTGCGCTAGGCAGGCCCGTCCGGACGAGCCTGCGCGGCGAGCGCGTCCGCCATCGCCCGGGCCAGGTCACGCGCGGCGACCGGCTTGCCCACGATGGCGTTCGCTCCGGCGTCCATCGCCCGGCGCACGCCGGGTCCGCTCGGATCCCCCGTCACCAGCACGATGGGAATGTCCGGCCGCAGCGCCCGCACGGCGGCGATGACGTCCGCGCCCGCCATCAGCGGCATCCGCTCGTCGGTCAGCACCGCATCGAACTCGGTGGGGGTGGCTTCGAAACGGGCCACGGCTTCCAGGCTCGATGAAAAACCGAGCGGCCGGTACCCCAGGGTCGCGAGCGTGCCGGTGGCGAGATGGACCAGGGCGGGCTCGTCGTCCACGACGAGGATGCGTTGCTGCTGCCCGCGCGGCAATGCCGTTCGGACCTCGGGCAGCCGGGTCGCCTCGACACCCACGTCCGGCAGCCACACGGTGAACGTGCTGCCCTTGCCGTGCGTGGTCTCGACCTCCACCCCGCCGCCCATTTCGCGCACGATGCCGTGCACCAGGGACAGGCCGAGGCCCGTGCCCACGCCCTGCTCCTTGGTCGTGAAGAACGGATCGAAGATGCGCGAGACGATGTGCGCCGGGATGCCGGTCCCGGAGTCACCGACCTTCAGCTGGATGTACCGCCCCGCGGGCAACGTGCCGGTGGCGACGTCGTGCTCACCGTGCAGCTGGTGCAGGTCGCAGCCGACGGTCAGGACCCCGCCCGCCGGCATCGCGTGAATGGCGTTGGTCACGAGGTTCATGACGACCTGGTGCACCTGCGTGGCGTCACCGAGCGTCGAGGCGCTGCCCGCATCGAAGTGCTCCGCGACCCGCACGCTGCCCGGCAGGGTCGACGAGAGCAGGGCCATCGTCTCCTGGCAGATGCGCTCCACGTTCACGGGAGATTTCTCGACACACGCCGCACCGCTGAACGCGAGGATCCGCTCGACCAGTGACCGCCCTCGCTCGCCGGCCGCCATGATGTAGCTCAGGTCCCGGGTCGCCCCCGGGTTCCGCTTCGTCTTCTGGGCGAGCATTTCTCCGAAGCCGAGAATCACGCCGAGGATGTTGTTGAAGTCGTGCGCGATGCCTCCGGCCAGCGTGCCGATGGCCTCCATCCGCTGGGACTGGCGCAGGGCCCCCTCGGCCCGCTTGCGGGCGTCGATGTCGCTCACCGAACCCGCGAGCCGGGTGCCCCGTCCGCTCGCGTTCCGCACGCAGAGCCCGAGGATCCGCACCCAGCGGTAGCTGCCGTCCGGCTGGCGGATGCGCCACTCGCCTTCATAGGACTGGCCATCCCCGAGGAGGTAGGCATCGACCATGTCGATCTGCGATTCCACATCGTCAGGATGCAGCGGAATGGCCGAGCGCCATTCGGCACGCGGACGGATCGTGGGTCCGATCTCCACGCCGAACAGCGCCTGGGCCCGCTCGGACATGAACATCCGGTTGGTCTCGATGTCCCATTCCCAGATGCCGTCGTTCGAACCCGCGACCGCCAGCGCGAAACGCTCCTCCGCGGCGCGAAGCTCCTCTTCGACCTTCTTCCGGTCGGCGATGTCCGTGGAGACGATCGTGCGGAAGTGCCGTTCGCTCTCGCCCAGACGCGCGAGTTCCGCGGCCAGCCGGACGTTCTCCCGCGACAGGGATTCGTTCCGGTGCGCGAGCGCCTCGTTCCGCCGAAGGGCGTCGGCCAGGGCCTGGTCGAGTGAAGGAGACGTGGTCATCGCTGCTGTACGGCGGTCGAGGGATCGCGGCCGGGCGGCTCACTCAGGCGAGCACGGCGGACACGGGGCAGTCGAAGACGTAGCCCTGCCCTCGCTGGGTGAGGATGAGCCGAGGGGTCCTCGGGTCGGCTTCGATCTTCTTGCGCAGCCGGCCCACCTGGACGTCGACGGTGCGGTCGAAGACCTCGTCCGAATGCAGCCGGGACAGCGAGATCAGGTGATCGCGTGCGAGCACGCGCTGAGGCGACGCCAGGAAGGCGAGGAGCAGGTTGCATTCGCCGTTCCGCAACGGCACATGCTCGCCCTGCGGCGATGCGAGGCGCCTCAACGGCACATTCAATTCCCAACCGGCGAACCGATACGCCCGAACCCCGGCGATCGCGTCCGGCACGGTGCCGTTCATCTGCTGCCGGCGGACCACCGCGCGGATCCGTGCCAGCAGTTCCCGCGGCGAAAAGGGTTTGGTGACGTAGTCGTCCGCCCCGAGCTCGAGCCCCATCACCCGGTCGGCTTCGTCCTTGCGCCCGGTGAGCAGGATGATCGGCACTTTCGAGGTGGCCCGAAGCTCCCGTGCGAGGCTCAGGCCGTCCTCTCCCGGCATCTTGATGTCGAGCAGGACGACGTCGATGGCCTGCCGTGCCACGACCTTCAGCATGTCCCGTCCGCTGGCGACCGCCGTGACCCGGAAGTCGTGTTCCTCGAGGTAGGCCGAGACGAGGTCTCGCACCATCGCGTCGTCATCGACGGCAAGCACGTGAGGCAGAGGGGCGAGCTGGCCGCAGTCGCTCATGGAAGGATCAGTTCGAAACGCAAGACCAGCCGACTCGGGCCGAAAAACGTTCGCATTATGAACTGGCGAGGAGCCCTCCCCCACCAGCGAGGGTGGCGAAATGTATCGTTATCGCTTCAGCCCTCGGCCGGAGACGACCGATGTGGCCAGGCTGTGCGGCGCGGCGCAGCGTTGCACTGCGCCGCCTCCCGCGATGCCTCGCGGTCACCACGGGGCACCGACGCCATCCCGGCGCCAGTGCCCCGGCCTGTCAGAGGCCGAAGGCCAGTTGCGCCCCCGTGCCCGGCACCGCGCAGGTGTAGGTCACCTCACGCCCGGCCGTCAGCGCGCTGGTGCGCAGCTGCGCGTCGGTCACCGTCGCACCGGCCGCGGTCCGGAAGTTGCCGGCCGTCGGCGAGTACAGGTAGCCCACGAGGCCCGTCGGCGTGGCGGCCCTCGCCACCAGGTCGCACTCCTTCGTCGCGCCGCCGAGGATCTTCGACGTGAAGACAGCGCCGGCACGCGCCTTGAGCAGGTCGACGCGCGCGCCCGCGGCGTTCGCCGTGGTGGGCCCGTAGGTCACCTGCTGGCCGACGATCGGCGCGAGGTCGGTGTCCACCGCCAGCAGGAACTGCTCCACGTCGCGCTGCATCGGCGCGGCCGCCCACTCGAAGTACGGGAAGCCCATGCGACCGAAGCTGCTGCCCATGTAGAACAGCGCCTCCAGCTCCGTCGGCTTGCCCTTGTGCATCTTCTCGAACTGCACCAGCGGGTCGTTGAACTGGAACAGGTTCAGGAAGCGGAACAGGGTGTCGATCACCCCGTCGTGGATGAAGCCGAAGCCGCGGATCTGGTCGCCCTGGAACGGCGCGCCGGCGATGCGCACGATGGTCAGGTCCTTCGTGCCGAACATGCCCACCTTCGAGTACATGTTGCGCAGCTGCGGCACCTTCAGGATCTGCGTCTCGCCCTCGAAGTTGGATTCGCCCTGCGTGCCGAAGCGGCCGTTGGCGGCGTCGATGCGGTGGCAGTCATTGCACGTGAACGAGGTCTTGCCGCCCCCCTGCAGGTCACGCAGCGGCTGCAGGCCCGGCAGGCCGTCGAACGGGCGGATGCTGCCGTCGAGGTTCTTCGGTCCCATGAAGATCACGCGGCCGCGCTCCTGCGAGGCGTTGAGCGAGTTGTTCAGCGCGCGAACCGGGTTCGGCGGCAGCTGCACCTGCAGCTGGAACGCGGCGAACTTGTTCATGATCTCCACGTCCTCCACCGTGGGGCCGGTGGGCGGCGTCGCCTTGCCCAGCAGGCCGCCCAGCGCGACGATGAAGTTCTTGAAGTTCATCGCCTCGTTGTCGCCGTAGGCCTTGCGCTTCATCGTGTCGTCGTCGCCGATGTAGCCGTCGACACCGAAGAACCCGTTCGACCGGTCGCCGCGCCAGTGCATCGCGCCCGAGTTCGTCATGCCGGCGAGCGTCTGCGTCGTCATCGGCCCCTTCATCGGGTGGAAGTCGTCCGTGGCACCCGTGCCGTTGAGGTTGCTGATGCCGAACTGCTTCATGTTGAACGGGCCGATCAGGTTCTGAGGGATCGGGCTCTTCTCGACCTTGCCGTTCGGGTCGCCGAGGTCCCACGCCAGTTCGTCCTTGTCGCCGAAGGTGTGGCAGCTCGAGCAGGACGACTCGCCGTTGGCGGAGGTGAGGTTCGCGTCGTACAGCATCGGGCGGCCGGCCACGATGTCGGCCGGTTCGGGGCTGGGCATCGCGGACGAGGCCAGCTGGCCGCGGGTCGCGAGGTCGATCACCTTCACCGCGTTGTCGAAGCGGGTGGTGACGTACAGGCGGTTGCGCGCCTCGTCGAGCACGAGGCCGCTCGGACCGCCGCCACCCACCGTGATGTACCGGGCGCTCTGCGTGCGCGGGTTGAACGCGTCGTTCTCGAGCGTGGCGGTGTCGAACACACCGACCTTGCTGGAGCCGAACGCGGCCACGTACAGCGTCTTGCCGTCACGCGACACCACCATCTCGAGCGGCGTCGACAGGCTGTGGTTCTTCGCCGTGGCGTCGAAGCCGGCGTGGCTCGAGAGCTTGCTGTAGTCCAGGTGCTTGTTGAGATGGCGCGGCTGGGCGGTGGTGCCCGACACGACCGTGATGCGGGTCTTGGCAATCTGGCCCTGCACGGTGCTGCCGCCGTACTCGCCCGAACCCTCGAAGTGCAGCTGGTTCATGGCTTCGGTGTTCGACACGTACAGCTTGCCGTTGACGGGGTTCACGACCATGTTGAAGAGCGTGGTGCCCACGTGCGGCACGGCGGTCTTCTGGCTGAGCTGGTTGGCGTCGACCGAGAAGACGTCGAGGTCGGGCAGGTTGAAGTTGACCGCCTTGCTCCAGTCGCGGCCGAGCGTGTCGAGCCACTTGCGCTGCACGTTGTCGTACTTGACGATCAGGCCCACGTCGGGCGCGCGCTTGCCTTCGTAGTTGGTGGCCGGGCCGGGCAGGCCGCCCGGCACGGTGATGCCCTTGCGCACGCACGGGTTGCGCGAGAAGTCGGGGCACAGGTAGTCCGGCGGGACGATGGTGGTCTGGTTGCCGGACTTGAACGCGGCCACGTAGACCGTCGACTTGTCCGGGCTCACCGCCAGCGCGCGCGGCGTGTCGGCGAAGAAGTTCATGATCCGTACCGGCGTGCCGCCCACCGACGAGCCGAGCGCGTTCGGGTCGAACACCCAGACGTCGGCGCGGCCCACGCTGGCCGTCGTGAGCTTCGGGTCCCCGGCGCCCGGCACGTTGGCCAGCGACGGGTCGAGCAGCTGCTGCCCGCGGTGCGCGGTGGTGATGAAGGCGCGCTGGCCGGACGTGCCGGCGAACACGATGTCGCGCGGCTCGTCGCCCACCAGCAGCGTGCGGGTCACCCGCGGCACGCCGGTGAGCGAGACCACGCTCACGCTGTCGGACAGGTGGTTGACCACCCAGACCTCGCTGTCGTTGCGCACCGCCACCGCGACCGGGTCCAGCCCGACCGGCACGCGGCCGGCGGGCGTGACACCCGACGCGGTGATGTTGAAGATCTCGAGCGTGCCGTTCGGCGTGTTCACGACGAACAGCTTCGTCCCGTCGGGGGACATCGCGACGGGCCGGACCGGCCCGCTGTCGAACGTGATCGCGGCGTGTGTCGATGCCGCACAGAACAGCATCGCGGGCGCCGCGACGAGGGCCATCAACCGCCCCCGCCATGTGTTGAACCGTCTCTCTCCAGCCATGGGTCGTGCCTCCGGTAGTGCGTTGGGTCGTGCCCATTCGCACTCCCGAGGGGGTGCGCCGGACACGGGGAAGGGAGCGGCACAGTAGCGTGGCGATCTCGGCGCGGGCAACGTCCAAAAGGATGGGTGGGTGGGCGGCGACCCGGTGGCAACTGCCCCTTGGTGCTATGGCGGGCGTCGCCCGATCTTGTTACGTTAGCGGGCGTCCACCCCAGGAGTCACGGATGCCCGCCGGTCCCCTCGTCCCCCCCGTCCTTCGCCCGTCGCGCCTGCTGGCCGGCCTGCTCGCGTGTGCCGCCGTCGCGGCCGCCCCGGACGCCCGCTCGGCACCGCCCGAGGCCGACGCGCCGTGGCAGTTCACGCTGACCCCCTACCTGTGGCTGCCCAACGTCAACGGCAAGCTGCGCTACGAGTTCCCGCCCGGCCAGGGCAATTCGGCCGAAAGCGAGATCGGCCCCGTCGACTACCTCGAGAGCCTGCAGTTCCTGCTGATGCTGAACGGCGAGGCGCGCCGGGGCGACTGGGCGGTGTTCAGCGACCTCGTCTACCTCGACTTCGGGAACACCGGCAGCAGCGTGACCTCGGTGGGCGGCCCTGGCGCGGCCATCCCCATCCCGCGCGAACGCAACACCGCCACCAGCACCGACCTGAAGGGCTGGAGCTGGGCGCTCGCCGGCAGCTACACCGTGAACCGCGGCGCGCGCCACCACGTGGACGTGCTGGGCGGGCTGCGGCTGCTCCACATCGAATCCCGCCTCGACTGGGCGCTCGACGCCAGCATTCCCGGCGCAGGCTTCTCGTTCGACCGCTCGGGACGCGTCTCGCAGGACACCACCCTCACCGCCGCCATCGTGGGCGTGCGCGGGCGCATGGCCTTCGGCGACGAAGGCCGCTGGTTCGTGCCGTACTACCTCGACGTGGGCGGCGGCAGCCACGTCACCACGTGGCAGGCCGCGGTCGGCGCGGGCTACCGCTTCCCGTGGGGCGAGCTGCAGGCGAGCTGGCGCCACCTCGAGTTCGACCAGCCCGACGGCCGCTTCGTGCAGAACCTGCGGTTCAGCGGTCCCGCGTTCGGCGCCACGTGGCGGTTCTGACGTCAGCCCGACCGCGCCACCACCGACGTCACGGCGTGGGCGAAATCGACGAGGTGCTGCACGCGCGGCACGTCGGACCCGCGTGGCAGCCCCTTGCCGGACGGATCGAACCACACCCCCTGCACGCCGAAGCGGCGGGGCGCGAGGCAGTCCTGCTCCAGCGAGTCGCCCACCATCGCGAGCGCGGTCAGCGGCACGCCGAGCCGTTCGGACACGGAGCGCCAGAAGGCCGGGTCGTCCTTGCGCACGCCCAGCTCGGTGTAGCAGAAGATGTCGGCGAAGTGGCCCAGGAAGCCCACGCGGTCGAGCGCCCGTTCGATCGACGCACGCCCCGACACGCTCGCGTTCGTGGCCACGCACAGCGGCACGAGGCCCGCGAGTTCGGCCAGGCACGCCGCGGCGCCGGGCACCGCGTGAACCTGCGGCCAGCGGCCCATCGGCGTGTCCTCGGGGCCGGCCTCCGACATCAGCGTGCCGCCCCAGTCGAAACACACGGCCCGCACCGGGGCGACGAGTTGCAGCGGCGCGTTCATGCCGGGTCGTGGCACACGGCCTCGATGTTGTGCCCGTCGGGGTCGAGCACGAAGGCGCCGTAGTAGTTCGGGTGGTAATGCGCACGCAATCCCGGTGCGCCGTTGTCGGTGCCGCCCGCGTCGAGCGCGGCCCGGTGGAACGCATCCACGGCCGCACGCGACGCCGCGCGGAACGCCACGTGGATCGGCGGGTTGTTGGGCGTGCCCCCGTGGATCCAGAAGTCCGGCTTCGGCGCCTCGCCGAAGCCGGCCACGTCCGCGCTGCCCGTGACGGCCGCCGGGAACTCCGCGATCAGCGTGTAGCCGATGGGCGCGAGGGCCGACGTGTAGAAGGCCTTGCTGCGGGTCATGTCGCTGACGGCGACGCCGGTGTGGTCGATCATCTGGAGACTCCCGTGGAAAGTCTTCGAGTCTAGGCCGTCATGCCGAGGGGTTGATGACGGCGGCGAGTACCCGACCCGGCCGGAGACAATGGCGCCCGTCCCCCGTTTCTCCGTGTTCCCGATGGATCCCAGTTGGTACTCCGCGGCGCAGCTCTTCGGCTACGCCGCCTTCGCCCTCGGCGTCAGCTCGTTCCTGCAGACCGACGACCGCCGCTTCAAGCTCTTCATGGCCGGCGAATGCCTCGCCTACGTGCTGCACTTCCACCTGCTCGGCAACCCGACCGCCGTCGCGAGTTCG
The DNA here is from genome assembly GCF_002116905.1 of Piscinibacter gummiphilus. NCBI lineage: Bacteria > Pseudomonadati > Pseudomonadota > Betaproteobacteria > Burkholderiales > Sphaerotilaceae > Rhizobacter > Rhizobacter gummiphilus. Next base: position 1,176,228 of record NZ_CP015118.1, on the reverse strand, counting down.
CTCGTCTCGCTGACCCGCTCGGTGCTGGCACTGCGCACCCGCTCACCGTGGGTGGCCGCCGTGGTGGTGGCCGTGAACATCGCACTGGGCCTCGCGCTCGCGAAGGCCCCCGCCGACTGGCTGCCGCTGATGGCCTCGTGCCTCGGCACGCTCGCGCTGTTCCTGCTTCAGGGCATCGCGATGCGGCTCGTGATGCTGTGTGGCACGGGCCTCTGGATCGTCAACAACGTGCTCGCCGGGTCGATCGGCGGGACGGCGCTGGAGGTGGTGGTGGCGGGGGTGAACCTCGTGACGATCTGGCGGATGTGGCGGCGGGCACAGCCGGCCTGACCGTCAGCCCGTCGAGGCCCGCTCGACGATCCGGAACCCCACGTCCGTCACCGACTCGCCCACGTCCTCGCCCTTGCAGCGGCCGATGATCAGCGCCGCCGCGCGTTCGCCGATGGCGGCGCCGTCGACCTGCACGGTGGTGAGCGAAGGTTCCATCTGCGAAGCGAAGGCGGCGTCGCCGAAGCCGCACACGGCCAGGTCTTCCGGCACGCGCAGGCCGCGGCTCAGCGCCTCGGTGACCACGCCCTGGGCCAGCTGGTCGGAGCTGCAGTACACGGCCTGAAGCCGGGGCTCCTGCTCGATCAGGCGGGACAGCGCCTGGCGGCCGAGTGCCATGTTGCTCGGCGCGGGGCCGACGGCGACGGGAACCTCGCGGCCCCAGGCGCCGGTGAAGCCCTGGCGGCGCAGGCTCGCGCGGTGGTCGTCGCCGGTGGCGATGCCCACACGTTCCCAACCCTTGCGCCGGAAGAAGGCGGCGACGGCCGCGCCCACCTGCTGGTGAGAGAAACCCACCAGCATGTCGATGGGCTGCTCGGTGAGGTCCCACGTCTCCACCAGCGGGATGCCGAGGCGGTGCAGCTTCTGCCGGGCCGCCGTCGAATGCACGAGGCCGGCGACCACGATGCCGTCGGGGCGGCGCGCCACCATGGTGTCGATCAGCGCGTCCTCGCGGGCGTGGTCGTAGCCCGTCTGCCCCAGCACCAGCTGGTACCCGGCCGCGGCCAGCGCATCGGTCAGGGCCTGCACCGTGGGCAGGAACTGCGCGACCGAGATCGCCGGCACCAGGCACGCGACGGTCATGCTGCGCGTGGACTTCAACCCGCCCGCGAGCATGTTGGGGATGTAGCCGGTGGCCTCCACCGCTTCGCGCACCCGCGCGATGGTCTTCTCGGACACGAGGCCGGGGTTGGCCAGCGCCCGCGACGCGGTGATGGGAGACACCCCGGCCACACGGGCGACGTCGGCCAGCGTGGGGGTCTTGAAAGGGCGTGAGGCGTTCATCGGGTGGTGCGCCGATTTTACGTGCGCGCGGGTTTCCGGAACGTTTCCGGCGATCCGGGATGCGGGGCGACCCGCTTGACAACGCCAAAATGACATCGATACCATGATATCGATGTCACCCACTTCCGAGCGTTTGTCATGACCGCCTCCCTGATCCCCTCCTCCTCCCCGGACGCCATCGCCTGGATCCGCCTGTCCTCCTGCTACCTGCCGCTCGCCCAGCCCATCAGCGACGCCAAGGTGCTGACCGGACGGCAGAAGCCGATGACCGAGATCGCGATGCTGTTCGCCGAGGTCGAGACCCGGGACGGCCACCGCGGCCTGGGCCTCAGCTACGCCAAGCGCGCGGGCGGTCCCGGCCAGTTCGCCCATGCGAAGGAGGTGGCGCCGGCCCTGCTCGGCGAGGACCCGAACGACATCGCCCGGCTGTGGACCAAGCTGTGCTGGGCCGGCGCCTCGGTGGGACGCAGCGGCCTGGCCACGCAGGCCATCGGCGCGTTCGACGTGGCGCTGTACGACATGAAGGCGCGCCGCGCGGGCCTGTCGCTGTCGAAGCTGCTGGGCGCGCAGCGCGAATCGGTCGCCTGCTACAACACCTCGGGCGGCTTCCTGCACACGCCGCTCGACCAGCTGGTGACCAACGCGCTCGCCTCCCGCGAACGCGGCATCGGCGGCATCAAGCTGAAGGTGGGCCACCCCGACGGCCGCCAGGACCTGGCCCGCGTCGAGGCGGTGCGCAAGGCGCTCGGCGACGAAGCGCCGCTGATGGTCGACGCGAACCAGCAGTGGACGCGCCCGGCGGCACAGCGCATGTGCCGCGCCCTCGAGCCGTACAACCTCGTGTGGATCGAGGAGCCACTCGATGCCTACGACAACGAGGGCCACGCCGCGCTGTGCACCGCGTTCGAGACACCCATCGCCACGGGCGAGATGCTCACGAGCGCCGGCGAACACGCGGAGCTGATCCGCACCCGCGCCGCCGACTACCTGATGCCCGACGCCCCACGGGTCGGCGGCATCACGCCGTTCCTGAAGATCGCCGCGCTGGCCGAACACGCCGGGCTGATGCTGGGCCCGCACTTCGCGATGGAGCTGCACGTGCACCTGGCCGCCATCTACGCGACCGAGCCGTGGGTCGAACACTTCGACTGGCTCGAACCGCTGTTCGAGGAACGCCTGCAGATCCGCGACGGCCGCATGCTGGTTCCCACCCGCCCCGGCCTCGGCCTGACCCTCAGCGAGCAGGCCCGCCGCTGGACCCGCGAGACCGTCGAGATCGGCGAACGCCCGTGATTCCCCCGGGGCGCCGTCCGGGCGCCCCTTCTCCACCCCGACCCCCAACGCGAGGAGTCCCCATGCTTCCCTACGCACGCCAACGCCGCCACCTGGTCGGCCTCGCCGCCGCATCCGCCGTGTTGCCCGCCTGGGCCACCGCGCCCGCGAACGCCACGCTCTCCGGCAAGATCGTCCGCATCATCGTGCCGAACCCGGCGGGGGGCACGTCCGACGTGCTCGCGCGGCTGCTCGCCCCGAAGCTGTCCGAGCTGCTGGGCGCGAACGTGATCGTGGAGAACCGCGCGGGCGCCACCGGCAACCTCGGCGCGGACCTGGTCGCCAAGTCCCCGGCCGACGGCCTCACGCTGCTGCTGACCGACATCGGCTCGCTCGCCATCGCCCCCAGCGTCTTCCCGCAGCTGCCATTCGATCCGGTCAAGGACTTCGCGCCCGTGGCGCTCGTGGCCTACTCGCCGCACCTGCTGGCGGTCACGCCCACGCTGCCGGTGAAGGACGCACGCGAACTCATCGCGCTCGCGAAGTCGAAGCCGGACCAGGTCAACTTCGCGATCTCGGGCACGGGCGGCGCGAACCACCTCGCGGGCATCGAGTTCGCGCTGCGCACCGGCGTGAGCTGGTCGTACATCCCGTACAAGGGCGGCGCGCAGGCGCTCAACGACGTCGCGGCGGGACAGGCCGACGTGATGTTCAACGGCATGGTGGCCACGTGGCCGCTGGTGCAGGGCGGCAAGCTGAAGGTGCTCGCCATCTCGAGCGCGAAGCGTTTCGCCTCGGCGCCCGACGTGCCCACGGTCGCGGAGGCCGCCGGCCTCGCGGACTTCGAGACCGGCTCCTACCAGGGCATCGCCGCACCGGCCGGCACGCCGCCCGCGATCGTCGCCGCGCTGCACGCGGCCGTGGAGAAGACGCTCGCCACGCCCGACATGCAGGCGCGGCTCGCGAAGATGGGGGCCGAACCGCGCCCGAGTTCGCCGGCGCAGTTCGGCACCTTCATCCGCACCGAGAAGGACCGCTGGGCCCGTGTGGTGAAGGAGTCGAAGGCGAAGTTCGATTGAGGCGCCTCGGCGCGATCAGGTCGCGCCGTGCGCCTCCACGTACAGCGCGTACACCGAGTGCGAGGCGGTCATGTAGAGGCGGTTGTTCTTCGGGCCGCCGAACGTGAGGTTGGCGCAGCGCTCCGGCAGGCTGATGTGCGCGAGCGGCTTGCCGGCCGCGCTGAACACGCGCACGCCGTCGAGGTCTTCCGACTTGCCCTTGAGCGGGAACACCTTGCGGCCGTTGACCTCCACGGGTTCGCTCGCGAGCGCGCCGTTGCTGCCCCAGCCGCACCACAGGTTGCCGTCGCGGTCCACGCGGAAGCCGTCGAGCCCGCCCTGGTCGGCCGCGTCGATCACCTTCGTCTTGTTCGACAGCGACACGCCGTCCGCGCCCACGTCGTAGCTCCAGATGCTGCGGTTCGGCGTGCCCTTCCACTCGACGACGTACAGCTTCTTCTCGTCGGGCGAGAACGCGAGGCCGTTCGGGTTGACGATGTCGGTGATCACCGCGGTCAGCTGGCCGTCCGGGCTCAGGCGGAACACGTTCGTGTTCGCCTGCTCGGGCTTCGCGCGGAAACCTTCCCACTCGCCGTTGATGCCGAACAGCGGGTCGGTGAACCAGATGCTGTCGTCCGACTTCACGACGATGTCGTTCGGCGCGTTGAGCCGCTTGCCTTCGAAGCTGTCGGCCAGCACGGTGACCTTGCCGTTCTTCTCGGTGCGCGTGATGCGGCGCGTCGACGAGTGCTCGCACGTGACGAGGCGGCCCTGGCGGTCGCGCGTGTTGCCGTTGGCGTAGTTGCTCGGCGAGCGGAACACCGAGACGTTCCCGGTCTTCTCGTCGTACTTCATGATCCGGTTGTTCGGGATGTCGCTGAACAGCAGGTAGCCGCCTTCGGGGAAGTAGGCCGGCCCTTCGGCCCAGCGCATGCCCGTCGCCACCTGCTCCACCGTGCTGCTGTAGATGCGGTACTTCGTGAAGCTCGGGTCGAGGATCTGGACGGCCGGGTCGGGGTAGCGCTGGTTCGGTTTGTATTCGAACGCCTGCGCGCCCGCCAGGCCGCCCGAGGTCGCGAGGCCGGCGCCGGCGGCGGCCTTCAGGAACTGGCGGCGGGTGTTGCGGGGGGTGTCGTTCTGCATCGTTTTTCTCCGTAGGTGCCGGCGCGAGGCCGAGTGATGTACCCGCTGGGTCAGCCGGGAAGGTAGGGGTCCGGGATGGATGCCGGGCTGCGGCTCGCCAGCAGCTCGCGCATGGCGAGCCGCGCGGACTCGCCGTCCTGTTCGCCGATGGCCGCCACGACGCGGGCGTAGCGCGCATGCAGCTGCTGCATGTGGCGCAACCGTTCGGCGCGGCGCAGCCCCGCGAGGTGGAGGCGCCAGCGCGGCGCGAGCGTGGCCACCACCTGCTCCAGCAACGCGCGGATGTGGGCGCTGCGGCAGGCGCGGCCGAACTCGGCGTGCAGCCTCTCCTCGGGGCCCGTGGCATCCGTGCCCTGCAACGCCGCCTGCTCGAACTCGAGCAGCGCCGCCCGCATCGCCTGCAGGCTCTCGGGTGAACGGCGGGCGGCCGCCAGCGCGGCCACCTCGGACTCAATGCCGAGTTGCAGCTCGCAGAGGCAGGCCCCGTCGCCATCCGGGTCCGCATCCCGCAACGGCGCGAGCCGCTCGGCCGTGCCAGCGACGAAGGTGCCGATGCCATGGTGCGTGACCACAAGCCCGCGTTCCTGCAGGTGGCTGATGGCCTCCCGGATGCTGTTGCGGCTGACGCCGAATTCCTTCATCAGGTCCGCCTGCGTGGGCAAGCGGTCGCCCGCGGACAGGCGGCCCTCCGAAATTCGTACCGTTAACAGTTCAGCCAGGCGTGGGCCGTGCGCGCGTGCGACCGCGTCCGGACGGATCTCTCCGCCCGTCCAGCCCACGATCACCCTGCCGTTCACCGCACTGTCTGTCGCATGCATCGTTTTCCCTCGTGAAATGGACAGTCGAGCGACCCCACGCATCGCCGGCCGCCCGCCTGCCACCTTCGGCATCCACGGGGCATCAATCTACGTTTCCACGGACGAGCGTCATCCGCGAAACTACTGATATCGATATCAGGCGCATCGGATGTGTGGCCGCTGGTCCTCGCCGGGATCGATTCCATTTGCGAATGATTCGCAAATGGGCCATGATCCGACATTCCGCGCGCCCTCACGGCACGCCCGGCCAGCCGCAGTTGCCCGCCGTCACCGTTCCTCCGCCCCGGCGGACCGGAACGCCCCGACCTTCCCAACTCCGCCTGGTTCGACATGACGACGCCCCCGCTCGGCCTCCGCTCGCTTCTTCCTCCCTTCGCACTCCGTCACATCGCCCTCGGCCTGCTCGGCCTCTCGGGCTTTGCGCTCGCACACGCCCAGGCCGGCACTTCGGCGCCGGACGCCCAGCCCGGCGCCACGCTGCCGGCCGTCCGCGTGCGGTCCACCTCCGAAGCCGAAACCGCCAACGGCCCGGTGCAGGGCTACGTCGCGCAGCGCAGCGCCACGGCCACCAAGTCCGACACGCCCATCAACGAAGTGGCCCAGGCCATCTCGGTGATCCCGCGGGACCAGATCGTCGACCAGGGCGTGAGCGCGGTGCAGGACGCGCTGCGCTACTCGGCCGGTGTCACCACCGGCATCTACGGCGCACGCAACACCACGGAGTACTTCGTGATCCGCGGGAGCAAGGCCACGGTGCTCCTCAACGGCCTGCGCCAGGGCCAGACCTGGTTCGCCGAACCGCTCGACGAGCTGTACGGCTACGAGCGCGTCGAGGTGCTGCGCGGGCCGAGTTCGATCGTGGCCGGCCAGTCGGGGCCCGGCGGTCTCGTGAACCTCGTGTCCAAGCGGCCCCAGGCCACGGCCCACCGCGAGGTCAACGTCGAGCTGGGCAACGAACAGCGCAAGCAGGTCTCGGCCGATTTCACCGGCGCGATCGACGAAACCGGCACCCTGCTGTACCGCATGGTGGGCCTGGGCCTCGACACGGGCACGCAGGTGGACGATGCCGACTACCAGCGCGTGTTCCTCGCACCGTCGCTCACGTGGAAGCCGCGCGCCGGCACGAAGCTCACCGTGTACGGCGAGTACCAGCGCGACAACTACGGCAACAACGACGCGTTCCTGCCGACGGTGGGCACGCTCACGCCGGGACCGCACGGCACCATCCCGATCAACCGCTTCATCAGCGAACCCGGCTGGGACGGCAACACCGGCACCCGCTCGCGCCTCGGCTACGAATTCGAGCAGGACCTGGGCGGCGGCTGGACCCTGCGCAACGACCTGCGCCACGATGACAGCAAGCGCGAGCTCAAGAGCATGTACTCCGCGTGGTGGCTGGGCTTCCTCGACGGCACCGGCACACCCGACCCCGTGAACGGCCGCTACCTCGGCCGCGCCTGGGCCATCGACGAGGGCCGCACGCTCACCACCGCGGGCGACCTGCTGCTCGAAGGGAAGTTCCAGACCGGTCCGGTGGCCCACACGCTCGTGACCGGGGTCGACCTGCTGCGCTATCGCCGCACCGACAGCTACATCGAAGGCGACGCCGGCCTGATCGACGTCTACACGCCCACCTACGGCACGTTCCAGCCCCCGGCCACCCTCGACGAGGCAGCCGCATCGCACTCGCAGCCGAAGGTGCAGCAGCTGGGCTTCCTCGTCCTCGATCGCATCCGCGTGGGCCGCTGGGCCCTCACCGCGGGCCTGCGCTACGACGACGCGAAGACGGAGTCGGCCGGCACGACGCAGAAGGTCGATGCGTGGACGAAGAACCTCGGCGCGGTGTACCTCGCCGATGGCGGCTGGTCGCCGTACGCGAGCTACTCCGAGTCGTTCGAGGCCCAGGGTGCCGACCTCACCGGCCGCGTGTTCGAGCCGAAGCGCGGCCAGCAGGTCGAGGCCGGCGTGAAGTGGTCGCCCGAGCGCCAGAACCTGCGCGCCACCGCCGCGGTGTTCCACCTGCAGGAGAAGAACCGGCTCAAGGGCGATCCGGCCAACCCGCTGAACCAGATCGAGAGCGCGCCCATCACCACGAAGGGCCTCGAACTCGAGGCCGCCGCGAACCTCGGCGCATGGGACTTCACCGCGGCCTACACGCGCCTGTCGGCGAAGGACGACGAGACGGACACGCACGTCGCCTTCGTCCCCGAGAACGCCGCGTCGGCGTGGGTGCTGCACAAGTTCGATCCCTACGGCGTGCGCGGCCTGAAGGCGGGCCTCGGCGTCCGGTACCAGGGCAAGACCTCCGACGGCACCGACACCGTGTGGGTGCCGTCGGTGACCCTCGCCGACGCCATGGTCAGCTACGACACCGGCGACTGGCGCGTGGGCCTGAACGTGAGCAACATCGCCGACAAGTCGTACGTCGCATCGTGCGACTCGTCGGGCTACTGCTGGTACGGCGAGAAGCGCAAGGTGGTGGCGACGGCGACCTACCGGTTCTGAGCGCGCGCGGTCACCGCCCCGCGCGGCGGCGCGCCCGCAGTCCGATCACGGCGAGGCCGGCCGACAGCGCGAGCAGCGCCCCCGGCTCCGGCACCGCGGACACGTTGCGCAGGCCGATGACGAAGTCGTCGTAGTCGCCATGGGTGCGGCTGTCGTCGAAGCCGATCAGGTAGTCGAAGGTGCCGAAGCGCGTCGTCACGTGGTGGTCCAGCACGGCGAACGACGCGCCGAGCCAGCCGAGGCCGCCGTTCGCGGCGAGCCCGCCGTTCGAGCCGAAGAACAGGAACGGCAGCACCTCGCCCGCCGCAGCGTCGCCCACGAGCGTGTCGCCGATGCGCGAACGTTCGGTCAGCACGCGGTCGAAGCCCAGCGCGACGCCGTCGGCGGCGCCGGACTCCTGGCCCAGGTAGGTGAGCGCGAGTTCGACGGGACCCGTCGCGGTGAACACACCGAGTTCACCCGACGTGTAGGCGCCCGGCGCGAAGAGCGCGCCCGACGGGTCGAACGTGGCGTCGAGTTCGACGGTGCCGGTCGGCGTGAACACGATGGCGGCGGAGGCGAGCGTGCTGCCGAGCGCGAGGACGACGCCGGCGAGGAGGGATTGGAGTTTCATGGTGCGGATCCGGTGGGGTTGGGTGGGACTGCCGGATCGCATTGGACGGGCCGGCGCCCCGACCTCCCATCGGCCGACACCGCGTTTCCACGTGAGACCGGGCTGACCACGTTCGGACCATGCGGGTGCGGTCGACCCGTCACGGACCCTGGGCCGTTCGAGCCAGGGGTCAGCGGCTGTCGAGCCTCGGAAACGTCACTGTCGCCTCGAACCCCGGCTCGGCATTGCGCAACACCAGACGGCTGCCATGCGCCTGCGCGACCAGCCGGCACAGGGACAGCCCGAGGCCCACGCCGCCGCTGTCGCGGGTGCGGGCCTCGTCCGGCCGGAAGAACGGCTGACCGAGACGGTCCAGCGCGTCCGGCGGCACGCCGGGGCCGTGGTCGCGCACGGACACCCGCACGCCGTCGCCGTCCCGTGCCACCGACACGATCACCGGACCGCGAGCCGGGTCGTTGTGGCGCAGCGCGTTGTGCACGAGGTTGCGCAGCAGCAGCTGCACCCGCGTGCGGTCGAGCTGCAGCAGCGGCAGCTCGGGCTCGGTGTCGAGTTCGACGCCGGTCTGCGCCTGTTCCGCCGCCAGCTCGCCGAGGTCCACGCCCGTCAGCTGCAGCGCACGGTGGCCGCTGCCAAGGCGTTCGCTCTCGAGCAACGCCGAGATCAGCTCGCGCATCTGCGCCAACTCGTCGAGCAGCGCGTCCTTCGACGGCCCGTCGTCCACCAGCTCGGCGTGCAGCCGCGCCCGCGTGAGCGGGCTGCGCAGCTCGTGGCTCACGGCGAGCAGCAGCGCACGCTTGCCGTCCAGCATCGCCTGGATGTCGGCCGCCATCTGGTTGAAGCGCATCGCGAGGTCGCCGATCTCGTCACCGCGGACCACCGGCACGCGGAACTTCAGGTCACCCCGCCCGAAAGCCTCGGCGCCGGCGGCCAGCATCCGCAACGGGCGGATCATGTGGTGGATGCCGCCGTAGGCCAGGCCGGTCACGAACAGCAGCAGCGGCACACCCCACCACAAACCGTGGTCGGACTGCAGCGCGGTCCACAGGATGGCACTGCCGAGCAGCGCCAGCACGGCGAAGATCGCGATCAGCCGCGCGCCCAGCGAATGCCGGAACACCGCATGCTGCCGGTGCCAGCGCTGGTGCCACCGGTGGTGCGCGCGCATGCGCCAGTGCCAGTCGCGCATGCGCGCAGCGTGCAGGTCGTGGATCTCCGTCTGCATCCCGCGCAGGCGCCTCGCGTGGCGGAACCGCGCCTGCGTGTGGGCCTGCCACTGCTCCTCGTGGGGATGTTTCATGCGCCCTCCTCCCCGCGCGCCGGCAGCGCGAAGCAGTAACCCGCGTTGCGCAGCGTCTTCAGGGCCTCGACCGGGTCGAGCTTGCGGCGCAGGCGGCTCACGAGGATGTCCACCGCACGGGTGTAGAGGTCGGCCTCCTGGCCGCGCAGGCGGTTCAGGATCTCGTCGCGCGAGAACACCTTGCCCGGCGCCTTCGCCAGCATCAGCAGCAGCTCGTACTCGGTGCTCGTCAGCTCCACCGGCCCGGCGGCCGTGGTCACGCGGCGGCGTGTGGTGTCGATGTCGACGCCGTCGAAACGCAGCAGCGGCGACGGTGCCGCCGCGGCGGGCCCGAGCCGCGTGCGGCGCAGGATGGTCTGCAGCCGAGCGGCCAGTTCGCGTGGCTCGAACGGCTTGGCGAGGTAGTCGTCGGCGCCCAGCTCGAGGCCCACCACGCGGTCGGTGAGGTCACCGCGCGCAGTGAGCATCAGGATCGGGATCTCGCGCCACGGGTCCTGGCCGCCGCGCACCTGCTTGCAGAACGCGAAGCCGTCCATCTCGGGCAGCATGCCGTCGAGGATCAGCGCGTCGAAACGTTCGGCCGCCAGCCGCGCGAGCGCGAGGCTCGGGCGCGTGACGGCGCTCAGCTCGAAGTCGAAGCGGGCGAGGTAGTGCGCGAGCGGCGGCGCCAGGGCCTCGTCGTCGTCAATCAGCAGCAGGCGGTGCATCGTGCCGTCCATTGTGCCCATGGCGGCGGCGGCGCAGCGCGAAACGCAGCATCTGCTGCTGCTCGAAGTCGAGTGTGTCGAAGAAGTCGCCGAACGCCGCCACCACCGACGGGCCGATGGCCTTCAGCGTGTCGATCCGGCGATCGAACAACGCCTGCGCCTCCTCGCGCCGGAAGTTCTCGTTCTCGACCAGCGCGGCGAACTCCGCGCTCCGGAGCACGTCCTTCGCGGCACGTCGCGCGGTGCAGACCTCGTCGAACAGGCGATCCATCCGTTCCATCTGCTCGGCGTCCAGGTCGAGGAACGCCGCGGCGCGGGACCGCAGCGGGACACGCCCGGGACGGAACGAGGCCTCGGCGTGGTGGTCGTGAAAGGGGCGCGAGTGATGGAACGCGGCGTGCCAGAACGCGCCGAAGCGGCCGCGGGCATGGTGCCGTTCATGGCGGTGGAAGCGGCTGTGGAACAGGTGCATCTCGTGGTCCTCCGTGGGGTGATGTGCCCATGATCCCGGGGTGCGGCCGCGGATGGATCTCGCCGCGGTATCGCTGCATTTCGTTTTGTTTCGCGGGTGCCCTCCGATGGGGGGACCCGATGCGCAATCCATGAAACACACAGGGCGTTGCGTGAAGCCCCGCTGAAACCTCGCGTCCGGACACTGCCTGCACCCCGAACGTCGGGTTCCCCTTCAACCCAGCCCTGAAAGATTCGACATGCATCCGGTGAACCTCCTGACCCGCTCCCTCCTCGCCACTGTCGCCGCAGCCGCCCTGGCCTCCGGCGCTTCGGCGCAACTCGCCGTGCAGGCGCCCTCGGCCATCGCCGTCACGCCGATGGCGCTCGACACCACGTCGCTGACCACCGATCACTCGATCGACAGCCCCACCGGCTGGTGGGCCTACACCGGCGTCAACGCCACCCAGATCGGCACGTACCTGAGCGACCACGGTGCCCGCATCGCCTCCCTCGAAGTGAACGCCGTCAGCGGCGGCGTGCCGACGTTTTCGGTGCGGATGGTGAGCAACAGCGGGGCCTACGCGGTGTCCGGCTGGTGGTGGTACTACGGCCTGACCTTCGCCGAGATCCAGACGAAACTCAACGCCCACACCGCACGCCTGATCGATCTACAGCCGTACGACATCGGCGGCGGCCAGATCCGCTTCGCCGCCGTGATGGTCTCGAACACCGGCAGCGCCGCGCGCAACTGGGGCTACATGGCGGGCGCGAGTTCCGCGCAGATCAGCAGCTACCTCACCTCGTCGGGCCAGCGCCTCGTCGACCTCGACAGCTACATGGAGGGCGGCGTCAAGAAGTACACGATGATCTCGGTCGCCAACACCGGGGCCGACGCGAAGGCCTGGCAGTGGTGGCTGAACCAGACCCCTGCCGACATCGCCGCGAAGGTGAGTTCGTTCAGCGGCCGCATCGTCAAGCTCGACCGCCAGGCCGACGGCACCTACAACTTCATCCAGGTGAAGAACACCGGCGCCGACAACGCGGCGTGGTGGTATCAGTACGGCTTCTCGTCGATGGCCGCGCTCGTCGACTACGCGAACCAGGTGTCGGCCCGCCCCATTGACATCGTGAGCTACCTGAACGGCAACGGCGTGCGCCGCTACGACGCGGCCTTCATCGACAACGCGAACGCCAGCACGGCCCGCATGCGCGGCGAGTTCGGCAAGACCTTCCTCGATGCCAACGGCAACCCCACCCGCGGCATCTTCTCGGCCTACCTGAAGGAAGTGGGCGGCAGCGTGAAGGTGGACCTCAACAGCCGCCGCCGCGCGGAGGTGGCGAGTTCGCTGAAGTCGCTGCACCTGCTGCACGCGATGCGCCGCGTGGCTGCGGGCACCGACGAGCTCGCGACGCCCTTCAACTACTACGACTACCGCACCGGCACGCTGACCGAACGCAAGAACGCCTGCCCGCAACCGTCGCTCGAGACCGCCGCCAACCTCCGCACCGACTACGACTTCGAGAAGGGTCTCGACGAGATGATGCGCATCTCCGACAACCGCACGACCCGCGGCGTCACGCTGCGCACCGGCGGCTTCGCGGGCCTCAACGCCACGGCCACCGCCACCGGCCTCACCGGCACCACCGTGCGCCACGACATCGGCTGCGGCTACAAGAACCTGCAGACGGACAAGTTCGACCCCGCCAACCGGCGCAACGACACCACGGCCGCCGACCTGGCCCGCATCTACGAAGGGGTCTGGAATTCCACCCTGCTGAGCAACACGAACTCGGCGCGCAGCGAGTTCCTCGAGTCGGTCAACCACGCCGACGAAGCCGGTGAAGCGCTGCAGGCCATCATCGACCAGGAAGCGGCGAAGCTCGGCAAGTCGGCCACCGTCGCCGCGCAGTTCGGCGCCGCCGTGGAGACCTGGAGCAAGGGCGGCAGCTACGGCACCTGCCTGCCCGACGCGAACGGCGGCTGCGGCCAGGGCGTGATCATCCGTTCGGGCACCGGCCTGATCCGCCTGCCCATCAAGGTGTCGGGCACCACGCAGTACCGCACCTACTCGTTCGCACGCCTGGTCTCCGACGTGCCGGTGACCTGTTTCGAGGACACCTCGACCGCGGCCATCGAATGCCCGATCGACACCAACTACACCAAGGCGTACGGCGCCGCGTCGAACGAGCTGTACCGCGACGAAGTGCGCGCCGCACTGGCCACCTGGTAAGGGGAGGACGCCATGGAAACCCACTTCAACGGCCAGTCCCTCGGTGATTTCCTCCGCGCCGCGGAGGCCGATGCCAACCGGTTCCATGGCGCGCAGGCCACCGCCCCGTGGCGCGGCGGACGGAACCTCCGCGGTTCCGTGCTGGTGGCGGGCGCGACCCTGCTGGCCGTGGCCGCGGCCATGCTGCTGGCGCTGGGGCCGGAGGAACCCGCGGCCCCGCGGGTCACCCTCGCGGCCGCCCGGCCGGCGCCGGTCCAGTGGTTCGCCCCGCCGCCGGCCGAGGTCCCGGCGGACGACGAAGCGCCCCCCGCCCCTGCGCCGGCCGCCGCGCGCCACGACAAGGTGGACGCCAGGCCTCCCGCGCTGGCGGATACCGCGTCGCCGGTCACCCTCGACGGCGGCGACGCCGACATCGCCGCGGCGATGCCGGCCAGCGTGCTGACGGCGACCGAGGCACCCGCTCCTCACATCGCGCCGATGAACGTGCCGACCCTGCCGGGCGAACAGGACCCCGGGTAATTCCCCAGGATCGCGACCATCCTGTACAAGCAGGGACCCGCTCCGGCGCCAATCATCGCCGTTGCAACACATACCCTGCCATGACCTCGCCCCTCAGGACCCGCCCCGCCCGACCCGGTGCCGCCGCGACGGTGGCACCGGTCGGCCGCATGCACGTCGTGCCGTCCGGCTTCCTCTACGCCGGCCGGTTCGACGACGTCACCAACCAGCGGCAGTCCGCCGTGCTGTACCTCGCGCTGAACGCCGATGCGTTCGAGGTGCAGACGGCGGACACCCGCTTCGCCACGAGCGCGCTGTTCGTCGGCCCCGGCGTGCGCAAGCGCATCCGCGCGAAGGACAGCCCGGTCGTCAGCATCGACATCAGCCCCACGCACCGCGCCTTCCCCACCTTCGCACGCGGCCATCCCGCGGCACGCGCCTGGCCGCGCGCGCATTTCGCGGCGCTGCAGGACACGCTGATGGCGTTCCGCGAATGGCGCCTCGCTCCGGCCGAGGCCGACCGGTTGTACGAACAGGCCGTGGACCTCGCGGCGGCCCGGCTGCCGGCGGCGGGGCCGCTCGACCCGCGCGTGCGCGAGGTGATGCGGCGCCTGCGGGGGCAGCACGGCCTCAGCACGCAGGAGCTGGCCGAAGCCGTGAACCTGTCGAAGGACTGGCTCGTGCACCTGTTCCAGCGCGAGGTGGGCATCCCGCTGCGGCGCTACGAGCAGACGCTCAAGCTGCAGGCAGCCGCGGCCTACCTGCGGCGCGGCGTGAGCCTCACGGAGGTGGCCGCCATCGCCGGTTTCTCCGACTCGTCGCACTTCTCGAAGCTGTGGAAGCAGCACTTCGGTTTTCCGCCGCAGCGCTCGTTCATGGGCGAGGAACTCTTCGTCGATCCGATGTCCTCGCTGCCATGCGTCCGCGCTAGCACCGATGGGCTGGACACGCTTGTACCAACGGGGTAGCGCATTGCGCGGATGGACCGCGCCGACGATCTCCGAAGAATGGGCAGCGCGCGCACCCGCAGAGGTGCCGCGATCCATTCCACACTTTGGAGACAAACCATGCTGAAGAAATCCCTCCGCGCGCTCGCCCTCGGGGCGAGCGCCCTGCTGCTGTCCGGTACCGCATCCGCTCAACTGAATCCGTACCAGAAAGGCCCGGATCCGACCACGGCCGCGCTCGAACGCAACGGCAGCTTCTCGGTCCGCACGAGCGACGTCTCGCGGCTCTCGGCCCTCGGCTTCGGCGGCGGCCGCATCTGGTACCCGACCGCATCGGGCCAGTACGGCCTGATCGCCGTGTCGCCCGGCTTCACCGCCCCGGGTTCGTCGATGTACTTCTGGGGCGAGCGCCTGTCGACCCACGGCTTCGTCGTCATCGTGATCGACACGACCACCGTGCTCGACCAGCCCGAGCAACGCGCGTCGCAACTGATGGCCGCGCTGAACCACGTGACCGACCTCGGCCGCAGCCGCCTCAGCCCGCTGTACGGCAAGGTGGACGCCACGCGGCGCGCGGTGGCGGGCCACTCGATGGGCGGCGGCGGCGCGCTGGTGGCCGCGTTCGCCAACCCGTCGCTGAAGGCCGCGATCCCGATGGCCCCGTGGAACCTCGCCTCCGTCCTGAGCTTCGGCGCCATCCGCGTGCCGACGATGGTGCTCGCCTGCCAGCTCGACGCGATCGCCCCCACCGCCATCCACGCCTCGGCGTTCTACACGGCCCTGCCCTCCAGCACGCCGAAGGCCTATGCCGAGATGCGCGGCGACGACCACCTGTGCGTGATGGACGGCGGCGGCCACTACGCCACGCTCGGCAAGCTGGGCATCGCCTGGGCCAAGCGCTGGATCGACAACGATCGCCGCTACGACAGCTGGATCCAGGGCGCCGGCTGGAGCGCGCTCAGCAGCCTCGAGGTGTCGGACAAGCGGCGCGGCGGGTTCTGACAGCCTCCTGTCTCCGTCGGGGCCCTCTTGCCTGACGGCTGGGCGCACCTCCTGCGGGGGTGCGCCTTTTTTTGCGTGGCCGGGCCGGGCAACGGAGTGTGTCGAACCCACGCGCGGACACAGTGCGATACGCGTTTCGCTCCAGGCGGCGTGGCCCGGCTCATCATGCCTCGTCGATGACCAAGGAGACACGTGACATGAGGAAGCTCTGCCTGGCCCTTCTCTTCTTCATGGGAGGCCTCTCGCACGAGATTCGCAACCCGGTCGGGTGCAACTGCATCACGGCGAGTCAGGACGTGAAGCCGAAACGCCGGCACGGGTGAGAACCCGGGCACGGGTCAACCGTCCAGGAAGACACCGTCGCCCACGCGCACCTCGTTCCCGAACGCGACCTCGCCGTACACACCGACGTTCTGCGCCGCCCGGCTCACCACCGTGCGCAGGACGCCCGTGTCCGCCACCACGCCCTCCGCCTGCGCACGGGTGATCGCGCCGCAGCGCGGGGTCGTGTCCACGCACGCCACGGCCGCATCACCGATGAGGACACGCCGGCCCACCCACGCCTGTTCGAGCAGGCCTCGCGCGTCACGCCCCGTATCGACGAGCACGTTCGGCCGGAAGCGCCGGACGTCCCAGTCCGACACCGGGTCAAGGGCTGCCAGATGAGCCAGCGTCGCCGTGGTCAGCAGGTGCAGCTGGGTCACGAGGTGAAAGGTCCCCGGCCGCACCACGAACTCGGCGGCCTCTGGAGGAAACGCATCGAGGATCGCCGGCAGGGGCTCGCCGGGTTCGCGCTCGAACGTGGCCTTCAGTTCGGCGAGCCAGGTGCCGTCCCCGACGCCATGGCGCCGGTAGAACACGGCGTCATCGGCGGGCCGCAGCGGCTCGAGGGTCGATGCGTGGCCGACCAGCCGGGACACCGCGGCGGCGGCCTCGGGATCCGCCACGCCGACCGAACGTCCGTCGGGCAGCGTGATGGCCACACCGCCCGGGGCGTCCGGATCGAGACGGGCGGCGCAACGCAGCAGGTCCGGCCGGAACTTGCAGCTCTGGATCTCGGCGCGCGCCGTGTCACGCACCGCCCAGCGGCGATCGCCCAGCGTGCCCTGGGGCCCCAGTTCGACGGTCGCCACGCGCTCGCCGGCCATCCCCTTGACCGGGTATCGCCACAGGTCGCGCACCTCCCCCACCTTCACCCTCGCCATCGTTCACCTCCGTCGCAGGACAACGGAAGGATTGGACGCAAGGCCGGGTGTTGGGGCAATGCGTCGAACGACGCATGGGCGGCCAGGGTCGCTTCAGATCACGCGCTCCAGGCCAACACCCATCACCGCACGAAACTCAACAGGGATGACGCCTGCCCACGCTCGGCGAACAACGCAACGCCCATCCGGAAACGATCGACGAGACGCTGGGCCGCCGCCCGGTCGACACCGACAACGAGGATGCCGGGCTCGATGCCTTTCGTGGCCAGCAGCGCCCTGCCCTCGAAGAACCGCACGTTCGATTTCTCCAGCGCGATCCGGATCTCCGCATACTTGAAGAAGGCGGCCTGCGCGCCGCCGACATCGATCGCCGGCACGTGGAACAGCCAGCCCGCGGCCTCCTGCCGTTCCAGGAACTCGTCGATCGCCGGCGACGTGGGCTGGTCGCCCCATTGCAGCGTGCCCTCCGGCACTTCGACGGTGATCTGCATGCCCATCGCCCGCGCCATCGCGGTCGCGAGTTCCAGCGTCGACACGGGCGCCGTGACGGCGTACCCGACACGGGAGAAATCGGCCTCCATCGGCGGGGCCGGCGTGCCGATCGCCTCGTAGGCTTCGGCGAGACCGCGCTTGTAGGCCCGGTCGAAGGTCAGCACCGCTTCGCGCGGTTCGTCGAAGCCCATCCACCACAACCAGTCCGACCCCTCGCAGCGCCCGAGCGCGACGGCGGCCTGCTCGCGCTGCGCGGCGTCGAGACGCGGCAGCGCGGCATCGAACGCCTGTTTCAGTTGAACCAGGGCATCCCAGCCGCGGTTGCGTGCCGCGTCGCCGATCCACATGCTGAAGTCGCCGCCGATCCAGGTCCCCGGCAGGAGCTTCTGCAGCCGGGACGGCGCCGGAGTCGACGGCGCCGCCAGCCATGCCGACGGCGTGACCGTCTGGATGTCCGTGGCCTCGTCCAGCGCGGTGTACCAGGCCTCGAAGAAGTCCCAGGCGTTCGCGTCGTAGTGCTCCCATGCGTTTTCGCCGTCGAGCGAGATCATCACCACGGGCGGCGCGCCCACCGAGGCATGGCGCGCGGCGATCGCCCGCACGCCGTCGAGCAGGTGCACGGCCGCATCCCGCGGCGCGTAGCGCGAATACTCGAACGACAGGAACTCCGACGCTGCCTTGCTGCGCGTGATGATGGCGGGGTTCTTCGGCTCGCCCCAGTGCCACCAGGAGGTGTTCAGCGGCTCGTCGGCATCGCCGAGGCTGCGGCGCACGGTCATCTCGTCGCAGGCGAGCCAGCGGAAGCCGTTGTCGCCGAGCTGGTCCACCACCGCCTCGGAGACGGCCGCCTCCGGCGGCCAGGTGCCTTCGGCCTCGCGTCCGAAACAGCGGCGGAACACGGCGCGCGCGCGGTCGATGTGCCATTGCACCCGTTCGAGGCCGCCGGGGTATCGCTCCGCCGTCGGCAACGTCACGCCTGGCGTGATCTGCGATGCCACCGAGAAATCGATCAGCAACGGCGCGAGGGGATGGGCATGCGGAGACAGTGACAGCTCGATCTGCGCCCGGTCCGCCAGCGCCCGGTAGCGCGGCAGGACACCGCTCACGGTGTAGCGAACGACCTCGAACAGGGCCAGGCGGTCCTCGAGCGAGAAGCGCTCGCCTTTCGCGACGAGCCGGCGCACCACCGGATCTTCGCGGTGCAGGGCTTCACCGCACCACGCGAGGTGGTACCAGGTCACCAGGTCGTCGAAGTAGGCGGGCGGCAGCTTCCCGAAGGCCGCATCGTCTCCCTCGAACGCCGCCCCCGTCCTCGCCTCCAGCGCCGCGTACGGCGCGAAGCGCCTCACCATCGTCTCCCGCTTGATGCGGAAGCACTGGTCACCGAGGTACCGGCGCTGCGCCTCGTCCCGCGGGCCGGGCTCGGCACGTGCCAGGGCCTGCAGCAGCGGGTCGTTCGGCACACCCTTCGCGAACTGTTCGGTGTACGCCTCGAGCTGCTCCAGCAGCGTCGAGGAGAAGTTGAACGTCGCCGCGACCGAGGGATGGCGCTCCAGGTGCGCCGCCATGTCGCTGTAGTCCTTGGTGGCGTGGAGATACGCCCAGGGCTGCGAGAACACGGGGGCGCGCGACGGGCCGGCGGCCCGGTAGTCCGGCTGGTGGACGTGCCAGAGGGTGAGGAGTTGCATGGGGTACAGCTTGACGATCCTGGAAAAGGGCTCGAGGCACGCGGCCCGAGCCCGACGGGGCCTGTCAGTCGATCACGATCGCGCGCGGATGCAGGCGGACCGGGCAATCGCCGGCCGGGCACCGGTTCATGTCGACGTAGGCGATCAGCACCTTGCCGTCGGGGGCGACCGACAGGTTCGAACGGGTGATCGGGAAGGGCACGCCATTGAACAGCTTGAGCGGGGGTTTCCAGCCCGTGCCCGGGGCGTACCGCAGCAGCCAGACGTTCGTGTTGGAACTGGTGGAGGCGCTGAGGTGGACCACCGCGACGTGCCCCCCCGACCCCACCGCGATGGTCGATTCGGAAATGTCCGCGTTGGAGAAACTCACGGGCGCCCCCGCATGCTCGACCGTCGAAGCCGGCGACCACGACCAGTTTCGGTCCGTCGTGTTGCGGTCCGGCACCTGGCCCGTGGCGACGCGGAGTTCATGACGGTAGGGGTCGAACGTCGGCTTGAGCCACAGGGCCAGCAGTTGGCCGTCCGGGCCCGCGCTGAGCAACGGGGGAGATGCCGGCGTGGCCAGCGAATCGGTGGGGTCCAGGCGCTGGTCCCCGATGGCGGTCACGGGCGCGCGGGTCTCGATGACCCGGACCCTCGTCCGGCACACCCCGTCGTTGTCGGGCCAGGGGTACGACAGCACCGTGCCCCACTGGGGAGTCACGGACCGGACCAACCCCATGGGGCAGGACCGATGGAACGGGGCGCCGGTGGGCAGGGAGCCTGCCAGCGTGCCCGACTCGATGAAGAGCCGGCCCACCTGCAGGTCGGCCGGGTCGGTCGCGATGAACGGTTCGGCCCAGTACAGGGCCGCGCGCGTGGGCGACGGGTTCTGCGTCAGCTGGGGCCGGTTCTCGTAGAGGGGGAGCGCGCCACGCTTGGACAAGGTCTGCAGGTTTCCCACCGTGCCGTCGGCGGCCACGCGCCTCTGCGTCACGGTCCAGGTGTTGTCGGCGTCGGTGGGCTCCTGCCGGTCGATCAGGTACACGCCGCCCTGGTCGTCGATGACACGCCCGATGCGCACGCGGTCGGGGAGCACCTGGTGCCGTTGCGCGGCCCGCAGGCGCTGGCCGATGCCCGGGCCCATGGCCTTGGCCTCGGAGTCCGTTCTTCCGAAGTTCTCGAGTTCGACGAAGTCCGGCGTGCCGGCCGACACCCAGCCGCTCTCGTTGGCGTGCCAGATCTCGGGCACGGCCGGCGCGTCCAGCGCCTCCGGTGCCGACCAAGTGCCGTCGGCCGAACGGGAATACACCAGCTCGCGGCGGCTCAGAGGGCCGCTAGCCACGGTGGCCTGCGTGAGCTGAAGCCGCACGACGGCGCGGCCGTCCGCGGCGAGGAAGGCCTGCACCCGCTCGGCGCCGCCGGACTTCACGTCGGCGGGGAAATCGATGCGCGGCAGCACCGCGGTGCCGGATGCGACCTCGATGAGGTGTGGGCCTTCCTGCAAGGCCGGGTCGATGGGGGGTTCGCCGCTGCCGCCACCGCCGCCGCAGGCGGCGAGGGACAGGAGGCAGGCGGTGAGCAGCGTCGAGGGGCGAAGCGGGGCTGCGAACCGACGGGGTTCGCTCTTGAGATTGAACATTGACAACCCTCCCTGGGTCATTCTTCTATCGGTGATCTTTTTCAAGAGCAGCGGGTCTATTTGCTGCGCGCTGCGTGAGATTTGAAGTGGCGCGAATGCTCAAGATTTCAAACCTGATCTTGACGTTGCGTGCAAAAGGCAAGACCTGACCCCGGTGATGCGGTGATGACTGCGCTGCGGCACGCAGCAGACTCAGCCGGTTAAGCGGTGAGCTACTCGTTCAAGCGGACCTGGATTCCGTCGGCGACCTCCTTCACCCGAACGTAGGGAATCGGCACCAATGCGCGTCGGCAAGCCTCCACGTCATTTGTGGCCGTTAACCCACCCAATGGGACTATCCGCATGATGTCCACCTGTACCAGCTCTTCAAAGCGTACGTCCGAATCAGACCGCAGCGTTTCGGCTCCTATGTCCGGCACAGCCGGAACGTACATAAAGAACTTTGCGCCAGAAGCTAGTCGCCACTGAGCCAGGACTTTGCCAACGCTCGCCAAGCAAGTAACCACGTCTTTCCACATCTTTTGTCCAATTGAGTTTTAGCGAGGGGGCTTCGGAATGAACAGCGAGGGTTGTGAGAACGCCCCCTCCCTACTGTCGTACAGCACGAAATTGACGGGGCGCTTGGCTTGAAGGCTTAGTCTCTCCGCGAGATTTCCCAGTCCAAGTTGAGTCGAACTTGTCGCATCCAGCGGCCCAAGTCTGGTCGGCAGTGTTTTTATCCGCATGCCTTCCAACAGTGAGGCCTGCGTGGCGAGGTCTTCGCTGATGAGCCCAATGTCGAAATCGCTGCGACGTCCTTTGTCGAACGGAGTACCTGCTTTGATGCCTCCACTCGATGCTCCCTTTACGCCAGTGACCGAGCTTCCTTGAAATACCACCTCCACGCCAGCCGGCAAACCATTATGCAGCGCGGACGAGAAGTCCAAGAACTCCTGTTCGCTCTTGAATCCGAAGGGAATCTGTAGCCCTTCCGAGGTGAATCTCGGCGTGGGACGAACGAACTCGAAATTCAGAAGCGAAGTCGCCCCGCGCTGTGACTGCACTAGTGTCGGCATCGCGCCGATGTCCCCGGGCGCCCAGCGTACTCCGTAGCCACCATAGGTCGATGTCGCCTTGCCAATTGCGAAGCCCCCGAGCACGCCGCCGCCCATCTCGGCGACGGCGCCCCAATCACCGTTCATCAACGCCGTTGTCAAGTCGTAGCTCAGAACGCCAACACCAGTTAGCGGATTGGACTGCATCAGCAGCCGTGCATGCGATGCGCCGTTGGCATATGCCTGGGCCATTCCGCTCTTCATCTCGGGGAGCCAATGCGCGTCCCCGTCGCTGCGAAGCCATTCGTTATAGGTCACTGAGGCCAGTCCCATCCCCAGGTCCCGAACTTGACGTACAGGTTCAATCGTTACGGCCTCAAGCGCCCCGACAAACCCGCGACCAAAGCGCTGCGCCAGTTCAACACCCGACAGTCCTTCGTCCAAGGGCGCCAGACGCAGCCGCGCCGCGTTGGCTACGGTCGGAGCGAGGTCTTCGCCTCGTTTGTTCGCGAACCAGACGACCTGTGCGTTGTAGTCGTCCGGGTCGGTGGAACCGACACCTGATATTTCCACCCGGAACGGGGTGCCCACGGAGCCAAGCGCGTCAGGCTCATTGGCAAGCCGCATCATTCGAGCGAGTTGCTCTTTTCTACCCTGAGAGTCCCTGCTATCCACAGGCCGCGAGTCAACGCCGCCCGAGCTGACTCGCACTGGATCATCGCTGGTCAAGCTGTAATCGGTTGGCAATGGCGCCTCATTGAAGCTGTACTGCGGCCCCCTGCCTTCTGCCGTTCCGGAGTTGAGCGCCACGCCAGAGCCCACCGTTGGCTTCGGCTGGCTTTGGCTCACAATGCTGTTACGCAACGCGCTACCAAATCGCCGCCCAGCCGCCTCGGCTCCCAACACGCTAGCGACTCCATCACCCAGCGCATACCCCAGCGTCTGCGCGAACGCACTCCGATAGTCCACCTTTCCTTGAATCACGCGACTGCTCGCGACCGCCCCAGCAAATTGCCCGACGTATTGACCCGTGGTCTTTCCAAAGTCGGAACCGTCGAAGAGCTGGTAGCCGACGGTGCGAGCGAGTTGGGCGGATGCCGCTGCGCCCACCGCTGCGCCGGCGACCTGACGCCAGCTCCAGTCACCACGAATCGCGAGATTCAAACCCGCCGACATGGCGCCATTGGCCGCAGCCCGAAGGGCGCCGCCACCGGCGTTGATGTTGCCGATGCCACCGGAGATGGCTCCGCCGAGGGCGGCTTGCCCGACCGCATTCCAGCTGAACTTGTCCTGCATGCCGATCGCCATGCCCACGAGCTGGCTCGCGATGGACCCCGCAGCGGCCCCAATGGCGCCTGCTGCCGCTGCACTTGCAACAGAACCCACCGTGACGGCGGTTCCTGCCCCCGCCGCAGCAGCACCAGCTCCTGCCGCGGCCCCCGCTCCCGCTGCGGTACCTGCCCCGGCAGCGCCCGCCGCCGTACCTGCAGCAGCGCCGCCAGCAGCCCCGCCCCCTGCGCCTGCGGCGGTGCCGAACAACCCGGAAGCCGCCCCCGCAGTGAAGTACGTCACCACCACCGCAACGATGATGATGATGATCGTCCCGATCACCCCGCACCCCTTGTCCGCCGCAGGCGGCGGCGGCGCCGCCGGCAGCGTCGGCGAGGTGTTGCCCAGGGCTTCACCCGCGTTGTAGACGCGGCGCGTCGACGCGTTGTGGTGGATGTTCGTGACCTTGTTCGGGATCACGAGCACCTGGCCTTCGACGAGCACCTCGTTGCCCGTCAGGCCGTTCGCGTCGGCGATCAGGTACCACATCTGGCTGTCGCCCCACACCGCGGCGGCGATGGCCTGCAGCGTGTCGCCCTTCTGGGCGGAGTAGCTCGAACTCACCGGGCCGGGGTTGTCCGGCGTGATGGGTTCGTAGTTCTGGTCGAAGTCGGCCGAGTAGATCGGCTTCCAGTCGCGGTAGCGTTCCTCGGTGGTGCGGCGGTCCTGCTGCGCGTTCATGGCTTGCGCGTAGTCCTCGCGCGACGGGCCATCGTTGGAGACGTCGCCGATGCGCTTGCCGTCGAGGTAGTAGTACTGCCGCCAGCGGTGCAGCTCGCCGCTCACCAGTTCATCGCGGCGCAGGACCTGGCCCTGCGCGTCGTTGACGTAGGTCAGCTTGCGCGGCATGCCGGGCTGGCTGCCGGTGTTGTCCGTGACCGACTTGGTGTGCCCGTTGACGTCGTACTCGAACTCGCTGAACCCGGGCGCCCAGTTCTCGACGCCCTGCGCGGAGGCCTGGTTCTTGATGCTCGTCTGGCGCGCGCCGTCCCACCACACGTACTTGTAGTTCGTGATCGTGGTGGGGCCCGCCTGGGATCCGTTGAGCGTCGTTTCCACCGACTGCGTCAACGTGCCGTCCTTCGCATTCGTGTTCGTCGTGATGCTCCGGTAGTACTCGGTACCGGCCTTCTCGAACGTGACCGTGTTCACGCTGTTGTTGTTGGCGTAGACCGTCGACTTGGTGTCCAGCCAGACCTCCGCACCGTTCACCGTCTTGAAGTTGGCCACTTCCACGACACGGCCCGCCGCGTCATTCTTCCGGGTTGAACGCCGCCCATCGCTGAGGTAGACGTTCTCCAGGTAGCCGTCGGTCGTGTAGGTGTAGGTCTCCGTGTGACCGTCGTTGCTGTAGCCCGTGAAGCTGTCACCGGTCTGCGCAGTCGCCGACTTGTCGCCATAGGTCGCCATCGTGCGCTGGCCGGCCGCGTTGTAGCCGATGAAGATGCCGTTGGCCCCCATCACGACCGCGCCACGGGTGTCGCTGGCGGACGAAAGCTGGGAACGGTCGGTCACCCCCCCGTTGAGCGAAAGCGTGCCCTGGGTCACCGTGAAGCGGTTCATCTTGTCGTACGCGTACCAGAGGTCCTGGACACGCGTGCCGCCGTTCTGGCCGTCGCGGTACTCCGAACGGATGCGGCGCACGTTGCTCACGGCGTCGTATTCGTAGTTGATGTCCGCCGTGAAGGACATGGCCGTGCTGTGCACCGACTTGACGCGGTTCATCGCGTCGTACTCGGCGATGCTCTGCTCGTAGACGTCCTCGACGGGACGCAACGCGGTGACGATGCTGCGGTAGAACTCGCTGGTGCGGTTGCCGTCCTTGTCGTAGGTGAAGCTCGTGACCACACCGAGCGCGTTGTCGCGGATCTCCTTGATGTAGCCGTTCGCGTAGTAGTCGTAGCTGATGTTCTGGCCGCTGGAGCCGGTCTGCAGCTTCAGGTGGCCGGCGAGGTCGTACACATAGGTGAAGGTGTGGTTGCCGAAGTCGGCGCGCGCGACGTTGTGGCCGAAGTAGTCGTTGTCCTCGGTCATCGTCTTGGCGTCGACGGTACCTGCCGCGATCGTCGTCACGCGGCGCCATCCGCCGACCTGGTAGCCGCCCACGCCGGTGATGGCCGCGACGTACGTGTAGTCCACGGTGGTCGCGATGTTGTCGCCGTCGACCGTCTTGCGCACGCGGCCTGCCGCGTCATAGAAGGTCTTCGACGTGACGTTCACCTCGTTGACGACGGCGATCCGCCGATTGAACGAGTCGTACCGGTAGGTCTGCTTCGGCGGCGCGGCCGTGACACCCGGGGTGCCGGCCTCACGGGCAGGCCGCGTCAGTGTCTGGAGGCGTCCCACCTCGTCGTAGTCGAAGCGCGTGACCTGGTGGAGTTCGTTCTCCTGCGTGCGCATCAAGCCGAACTCGTCGTACGCCATCACCTTGCGGCCGTTGTCGGCGTGATGCTCCCAGAGCAGCAGCGCGTTGCCGTCCTCGGCCCCGTTGCCGTTGGCCGCGTAGCCGAAGCTCGTGGTGTTGCCGTTGGCATCGGTCTGCCGCACCAGCAGCCCGCCCAGACTGTAGAGCTGGCGCGTGGCGGCGCGTGCCGTGCTGACGTAGCCGTTCTGGGCGGTCACCGCCACCTCGGCGTCGAGCTTCTCCGTCAGCAGGCCCAGCGTGTTGTAGCTCACGTCACGGCGGTTGCCGCGGCCGTCCACCTCGTAGCGGACTTCGCCGAACGCGTTGTAGGCCTGCGAGCGGGAAATGAAGATGCCCTCGGAGTTGCCCAGGCTGTACGTCGCGCGCAGCTGCACCACACCCGCCGGCGCGCTGTCGCCGATGCGGAAGGTGCCGGTGCTCCGGCCCGACGCATTGCCTTGCGGGTCGACGTACTCCGCCACGTACTCGTACAGCTGCGGCGTGCCGGTGTTGATGGCAGTGGCATCCCAGATCCACTGTCCGTTGATGAGTTGCGGCGGCGGCGCCACGTCCTTGTACGGACGCGTCGCCGAGCCGAGCTGGTCGTCCACCGCGGTGGCGGACGCATCATCGGACGCCTTGGTGCGGTAGCGCAGGCGAAGGACCGCGTTCGCCGGAACGCCGGCGGGCGGCACGAAAGTGACCTTGGTGGGGGAACGCTCCACCTGCCCGGTCACCGCCTCGCGGGCATCCACGCCGAGCCAGACCTGGCCGGTCGCCTTGTTGACGAGCTGGCCGGTGCCATCGGTACCGGTGTACGCCTCGACCGTGTATTCGTAGAGGAAGTTCCCGAGGAGGTCCGGCACCTGGTCCTTCGCGTGCCAGACGTACACCAGGCTCCCATCCGATTTAACCTGCGTTTCGAGCAAGGCACTTCCGCTGGTGCCCCCCGGCGCCGAGTTCGTGCCGCTCATGCCCTTGTAGGTCCAGCGCAGCACCACCGACCGAGCCGAAGCGGGCTGCCCGGAGATCGTCACGTCCGACGCCGAGGTGCCGAAGGTCTGGTAGCCGGTGACCTGCGGTGCAGCGCCGAGATCGACCGAACCGGCGACTCGGGTCACGGCACCGCCGCTGGCGTTGAAGCCCTCCACCACGAAGTCGTACTTTCCGCCGGCCAGCCCGGTCCAGTCCCACGAGAACGCACCGTTGGCGAGTTCGGAGCGCGGCGGCAGCCCCGCCGGCGCGGACCAGGCCCCCGTGCTGCCCTTCACCCGGTACCGCAGCGTGGCGGAGGTCACCGTCGTCCCGCCCGAGCCCACCCGGCCGAGATCGAAGAAGTCCAGCACCCGCGAACTGCCTGCGGCCCGCATCACGGTGAAACCGCCGTTGGCCAGGTTCGCCGACGCCAGGCTCGCCGAAGGCGGCTGGCCCGAGTAGAACGAACCGATCTGACGGGACCTGATCCGCCGGCTGGTGTTGTCCGGGGTGAGGCCCGACGTCAGGATCACCACCTCGTACTGCGTATTCGCCGCCATGCCGAGGTAGGCGGGATCGAGGGTGATCGCGTCGGAGTTGTAGACACTCCTGTTCGCGGCCGTCACGACCGTGTACGGTGCCGACGATCCGGACGGCCGATAGGCCACCGACACGGTGTCGACCCTGTTCTCGCCGGCCACCGGCGCGGAGATCAGCCACTGCGCCGGGATGGCCGTGGTGACGACATTGCCGAGGGCTTGCGACGCAGCCCCCTGGTCGAAGATGGTGCCCGGGTTGTAGTAGTTCCCGCCGCTGTACCAGTCCCCGCCCGCCGGCACGCTGCCCGTGCCCTGGGCCAGCAGCCTCTCGCCTCCCCCCCATTCGGCGAACACGCGAATGGTGTAGGTGCCCAGGACGCCGCTGTTGACCACTACGTCCAGGGGCGGCGTGGGCCCCGACTGCGGCGGGGTCTGATACCCGGTGCGCATGGAGATCGGCTGGCCGAGGTCGTTGGTGCCGGTGAACTCGACACGGTATCGCGCCGGAGCCGGACCGTTCCAGGCCGGCAGGTTCACCTGGACCGTCGAGACCTTGAAGCGGTAGTGGCCGTAGGCTCTGGGACCCTGCGTTCCGATCGACTCCGACCGGTCGACATAGACTTCCCTGCGGCCCAGCAGCGTCCCGGTCACGGTCGCCCCTCCCGAGGTACCGACCGGTGTCACGCCCGGCGTGAAGCTGATGATGCCGGTGCCGTCCCCGCCCACACCCGAAACCTCGGTGGAGCCGCCCACGAGGGCCGCCTGGGCGATGGCCCGCGCATGCCCGCCCGCGACGGTCAGCTCGCCGTTCGCCGTGTTGACGGCCGTGCCTGCGCCGTCGTAGGCGGTGTAGCGGTACTTGTAGACCCCGTCCGCCCACCCCGCCGAACTCACGAGGAACCAGCCCTCCGAGACACCGACACGCCCGGCCGGTCGTTCCACCCAGGTCGACGAGCCCGGCGCCTGGATCTCGAACTTCATGGTCTGCGCGCCGTCCGGCTGGCCGGCCAGATGGAACTGCTCCAGGGCCGGTGGCGAGAGGTTCAGGTATTGCGGACCCGTGCGCGTGGCCGGCACCGTCGAGCCGGACCACGAGGCCGGCGGGGCGAGCGTCCCGCTCCCCGACACGATCGGCACGATCACCGACCCGTTCAGCCATTTCGAGATCTTGATCGTGTAGTTTCCCGCCCCGGGCGTGGGCAGGTTCAGCGTCGCCTGCGTGGAGCCCGACGAGACCCGCACCGTCAGGCTCACGCCGGACGAGTCGCTGTATTCGACCTGGTAGTCGCCCGTGCCGTACCACCCGAGGTTCGGCAGCGGCACCGTGAGCGAGCTCACGGTCGTCTTCAGCACGCCGACGTGGGTCAGGTACGTGCCACCGTACGAGTTCGTGATCTCCGCCTTCACCGTGACGTTCAGGCTGACCGCCAGGCTGGTGCCCGCGGGCACGCTCGTCGCATGCACGTGGCCCAGCGCCACGGTGCCGCCCTGCGGCGCGACCGCCAGCGTCGTCGACTTCTGCGGCGACGCGGTGGAGCCCACGTACAGCGTGCCGCCGACGACGTCGGTGGTCTGCCGGTCGATGCGCGCAAGGACGTTCTGGATCGTGAAGTTCGGCTGGATGTGGCGGACGATCTGGTCGCGCCGGTCGTAGACGGAGATGTTGAGCGCCGCACCCGACGCACGTGCCTGGTCCAGCGTGAAGTTCGCCTGGCTGAAGTCGGCGACACCGGTGCTCTCGAACGTCAGCGTCGCGTTGCCGTTCTGGTCGTAGAGGTAGAACTTCGCGACACCGTCGCCCGACACGCCCCGCACCATGCGGCCCGCGGCGTCGAACTCGGCCCACTCCTGCCACGCGACCGTCGCCCCCCCACCACCCGTGCGCTTGCCGGTGACCTCGCCGTAGGCGTTGTAGCGGACCTCCTTGCGCTCGCCGTAGGAGAAGGCGCCCGTCACACCCTGCGCGTTGATCGGCGCCCAGGCGTCCTGCCGCGACACCTCGTGGCCGAGGTAGTCCCACTGCATGACCTCGCCCTGCCATGACACCACGTTGTCGGCATCGCGCACCTGGCGCATCGTGTAGGTGAGGTTGCCCGTGGCGTCGAAGGCGTAGTCGACCGACGCACCCGGATCGGTGACCCGCACGCGCTGCCCCTGCTTGTTGTAGAAGAACAGGGTGACGCGGTCGCCCGACGTCGTGGCTTCGTTGGCGTCGAGCAGCGTTTCCTTCGTGACGAGCCCGAGGCCGTTGTACTCGATCAGCTTGCGCTGCTGGACCGTGCTGCCGGAGGCGCCGGTGAACGCACCCGATCCGACGTAGATCTGGCGACCGAGCTTGTCGTAGTCGAACTCCGAGACCCGGCCGTCCGCATCCACTTGCGTCTTGACGTTGCCCAGCGCATCGAACGTCCGCCGCGTGATCGCCTCGCCGGTGCGTTCGGCGTAGGTCCCCGTTGCCGCGTTGTCGATCTGGCCGTACACCACGTTGAGGACACGCTCCTCCACCGTGCGCCCCAGCCGGTCCAGCACCAGCACCTTGATGCGGTCGGCGCCGTTGTCGAGCCCGGACACGAGCGCCGCGGGGTCGGACCCGATGCCCGCGCCCGCCACCGGCGTCGCGTACCGCCGCTCGGTCACGGTGTTGTCGGTGTAGCTCCACCGCGTCACGTAGTTCTCGCGGTCCACCTGCAGCACCTTGCGCCCGAGGCCGTCGTAGTACGTGTACGCGTGGCTGCCCCGGCGGTCGGTCTCCCGCACCGCGTTGCCGGCCGCGTCGTAGGTCTTCGTGACCGTCAGGTTGGCGTTGAAGATGTCGTACTGGTCCGGGTCCGAACGGTAGGCTCCGACGAGGATGTTCCGGACCTCCTCGGTGAGCTGGCGTCCCGCCCCGTCGAAGGTAAACCACGTGGTTCGAACCTTGGCCGGGTTCACCGGCGCCGGCGCCGCGCCCCCCGGAGATGCCGGGATGGCCACCAGGGTCTCGTAGGCCGACACGCTCAGCACGCGACCGGCGGCATCGTAGGTGAACGTCTTGAGCTGTCCC
Source organism: Piscinibacter gummiphilus (assembly GCF_002116905.1). NCBI lineage: Bacteria > Pseudomonadati > Pseudomonadota > Betaproteobacteria > Burkholderiales > Sphaerotilaceae > Rhizobacter > Rhizobacter gummiphilus. The sequence goes on along the minus strand of NZ_CP015118.1, from coordinate 1,146,022 downwards.
CCGGCACCCGCGGCCGCTTCGAGCAGCTCCGCGGTCCGGCGCCCCAGCGCGTCGTACCAGTTCATCACCCTCGCGCCGTTGGCGTCCACCATCAGCACGGCACGGCCCAGCGCGTCGTACACCGTGGACTTCGTGGGCGCCACCGACGACGTGCCCACCCCATGGAGGTAGATCTGGATCGTCTCGCCGGTCTCGCGCGTCACCCGCCCCATCGCATCGTATTGATAGGTCGTGGTGCGCTGCTCGGGACGACCCAAGGCCTCGATCGTGCGGATGCGGTTGCCGTTCGCGTCGTACGCGTGCTGGTTGACGACGGCGACTTCGGCGCCGTCGATCATCACCTTGGGCAGGGTTTCCGAAACGAGGCGTCCCAGCCGGTCGTACACGAAGGTCGCCGTGCCGCCGAGCCGGTTGGTGCTGCTCTTCGCCTCACCGAACGCGTTGTGCGACTTCGACTCGGCATTGCCCTCGGCGTCGGTGACCTTCCACTGCTGGTTGCGCAGGTTGTACTCGTACACCGTCGACTGCGTCTGCGCCGCCACGGCGATCAGGTAGGCGCCGCTGGCCGGTGCCGCACTGCCCGCGGCGAGCACGGTCACACGGCCGTCCAGCGGACGCTCCACGCGCTGCGCGTACTTGTCGGTGCGAGTGAGGTTGCCGAACGCGTCGTACGCGTTGACGGTCAGGTAGCGCTCGGCGTCGACCAGCTGCTCGAGCTGGTTGCGCTTGTCGTAGTGCATCGACGTGACAAAGCCGCGCGGATCGGTCTTGCGCACCGCGTTGCCGAACACGTCGTAGTCGACCATCGTGATCGCGCCCAGCGGGTCGATCGTGGTGACGAGGTTGCCCACGGCGTCGTAGCCGTAGCGGGTGGTGTACCTCGCGAGCGCCGCCACGCGGTCGGCCTCGGTGGTCTTCGTCAGCGAGTCGGCCACGCCGACGGGGTCGGTCTTTGCGATGAGGCGGCCGTTGCCGTCGTAGCGGTACCGGGTGGTCGACGCCACCGCGGTGTTGTAGGCGCTCGTCTCCTCGACCATGCGGCCGCCGCCGTCGAACACGCGGTGGGTGGTCGTGGCCTCGGGACGACCCGCGGCGTATGTGACGTCGGTCTCGCGGCCCACGGCGTCGTAGCCGCGGGCCGTGACCACGCCGTCGGCCGACACCGACCGCACCAGGCGGCCGGCGGCGTCGTAGCTCGCCGTGGTCACCGAGGCGGCGCGTTCCTCGATGTTGTCGACGTAGGCGTAGGTGGTCCCCGCCAGCGTCGGATGGATGCTGGTTGCGAACGTCGGACGCAGGCTCGTCCATCCGAGCGCGGGCAGGCTGCGGTAGATCAGCCCCGAGTCGCGCGACTTGCCCTGCTCGTAGAAGTAGGCCACGGCGTCCTTCGCCGTGGTCGTGAACTCGACGACGTAGGTTTTCCCCGGCACATAGGTGCCGATCACCTCGGCCCTGCCGTCCGTGCCGAAGTAGGTCTGGGCAACGATGCTGCCATCGCCGTTCAGGATCAGCGCCAGCCGGGAGTAGACGCCCGTGACCGACTCGACCGTCAGGTGGAGCGCCTGCTGCAGCTGGACCGGGGTCACGTCGTACTTGAACGAACTGCCCGGCGGCAACGAACGCGAGCCGTTCGAGCCGGCCCAGGTCCCACCGGCCGTCGGCGTGGAGACGAGCTTGAGCTGTCCGTTCTCCAAGACACCCGCGGCGCCGGCGTAGCCTTCCAGGCCGCTGCCGAACGTGGTCACCTTGCGGGTGGCGGCCACGAACTGGGCGAGGCTCGGCGGCGTGCCCTCGAGCGTGGACGGGGTGTCGTACCGCAACGTCCGGGTCACGCGGCCCGATGCGTCGTACTGGTACTCGGTGACGTAGCCTTCCCCGTCCTGCTGGAAGGCGAGCCGGCCGGCGGCGTCGTACGCGTAGTACGTGACCCGGTCCTCGGACGGCAGCTTCGACAGAACCTCGTTCAGAGTGCTGCCGTTGATCGGCGTCGGGCGGGCCGAGAGCGGCGTGGCATAGGCCATCGTCGCCACGACGTGGCCCTGGCGGTCGTACCGGCTTTCGGTGACGTAGTTCTTCGCATCGACCACGAAGCGCGGCCGGCCCAGCACGTCGTACACCGTGTACGTGCTCTGGTCCATCGAACTCGTCGCCGGCGTCATCGTCGCCGACGGCGTGCCGGTGAACGGCGTGGCGTAGCGGATCTTTTCCGCGACCTGGTTGGTCTTCGTGTAGCGGACCTCGGTGAGCCCGCCCTTGGCATCCACCGTGAAGCGGACGCGGCCGTCCTTGTCGTAAGCCGCCTGGGTGACGTGGTCGGCTGCGGTCGCGAGCGTGCCCACCGCCGCGCGGATCTGCGCGTCGGTCAGCAGCGTCGGGTTCAGCACGATGTCGGACTGGACCTGCTGGCTCTGCGCGCCGTGGTAGCCCCACGTGGTGCCGCCACCGTTGCTGGCGACGACCGGCGACGAACCCTCCATGTCGTCGACGAGCACCTGCCCCTTCTTGACACTCGTCACCTTGAACGAGTCGTACAGCAGGGCGTCGCCCGGCTGGCCTCCGCCACCATAGACGTAGAGCCACATGCGGTCGGCATGGCTCATCGTCCACGTCAGCGTGAGCGTCTGCCAGCCGTCCGCGTCGCGCGTGCCGTACGTAGAGGTCACGATGTCGTTGTCGTACGGGTCCGCGCCGTCCGCGTCGCCGAGGAACATGCGCCCGTAGACGTTCGTGTCCCCCTTGAACCGGACGGTCGCCGTGACCACGTCACCGGCGTCGAACGTGCCCAGGAGCGTGTGGATGTCGCTGTTGGTGCCCTGCTCGAACCACACCCGCGCCGCATGGTTCTCCGCGAGCCGCTTGGCATAGGTGCGCTTGCCGGTCTCGTGGCCCTCCACGTCGTAGAGGTGCTGCGTCACCGCCCCGGTGCTGTCGACCTCGTACTCGAGCCGGCCCAGCGTGTCGTAGACATAGCGGGTGCCGTGGCCCAGCGTGTCGCGCTTCAGCACGACACGCCCCGCGGCGTCGTACATGTACGTCGTCCGCAGGTCGAGCCCCGTGGGATCGACGATCTCCTGCGTGCGCCGGCCCGCGGCGTCGTACACGTACTTCGTCGTGCGCGTCACGGTGGACGCATTGCCTTCGGCCACGGTCAGCACGCGGCCGGCCGTGTCGTAGCTGTACGTCGTCTTGAGCTGCAGCCCGCCGGCCACGTCGTCGACGGTCACCTGGCTGAGGTAGCCGCGCGGCGAGAACGTCTTCGTGGTGACCGTGCCGTTGGGATCGACCTCGCGCACCTGGCGGCCGCGGCCGTCGTACTCGTAGGTGGACGTGAGCTTCAGGCCACCGGTGCCGGAATCGACGACCTTCGTGAGCACGCGGTTGGCCGCGTCGAACGTGTACGACGTGGTGATGGCGCTGCCATCGTCCACCGGCGCGATGGCGCCGTTGAACTTGAGCCCGGTGACCGTCTTGACGAGGTTGCCCGCCACGTCGTAGGTGTTCTGCGCGATGCCGTCCAGCGCGTCCTTGACCTGGACCACACGGCCGTTGGCATCGTAGAAGTACTCCAGCACGTTGCCGTTGCCGTCGGTGAACTTCCACACCTCGCCCGCCGCGGTGGACTCGGTCACGGTGCGCACGCCCTCGGCGGTCGTCATCGTCATCTTCCGGCCGGCGGTGTCGTGCACGTACGTCGTGGCGTTGCCCAGGCCGTCGATGCTGCGGATCGTGCGGTCCAGCGCGTCGTAGACCACCGTGCGCCCCACCAGCGCCGCATCGGTCACCACCACCTTGCGTCCGCTGTCGGTCACACCGTCGTTGAGCAGGTACCGCGTCGTCGTGCGGTTGCCGGTCTGGTCCTGGCGCATGACCTCGCGTCCGAACGCGTCGTACTCGCGCAGCGTGTAGAGGTTCAGCAGTGTCGGGTCGACGGTCTCGCGCACCACGTTGCCACGGCGGTCGTAGCGCCAGTCGGTCTGGTTCGTCTTGCTCGAACCCAGCTCCACGAGGGTGAGCGAGCGCTGGCCGAAGGCGGTGTACTCGTGGAACGTGCGGTTGCCGCTGGTGTCCGTCTCGGTCACCAGTTCGCCACGGCGGTTGTAGGCGTAGGTGATGTTGGCGTCGCGCGTGGCGTCGGCCAGGGCCTGCACCTTGGCGGTCAGCGTGGGGTTGACGAGCCCCCCGGTCAGCGCCGCGGTGTCGGCCACGCTCAGCCGGTTCGCATAGGCGATGGGCTGCTTGAGCAGCTGGCCCAGCTCGTTGTAGGTGCGCGCGGTGACCTCGCCGCCGAGCGCGGTCTGCAGGATGCTGTAGCGCAGCAGGCCCGAGGCGTCGTAGTAGAAGAAGGTCTTGCTGCCGCGGGCGTCGGTCGTGCTGATGCGGCGTCCGGCGGTGTCGTAGGCGTGGACGGTCCGGTTGCCCAGGCCGTCGATCTCCGCGGTCAGCTGGCCCGCGCCGTCGTACTCCGCGCGGGTGACCCGAGGCGAAGCCTCGAGGCCGCGGTAGCTCGCCACCAGGCGACCGTTACTGTCGTACTCGAAACGGGACACGGCCCCGTCGGGCGTGGCCTCGCGGACGAGTTCACCAGCGGCGTTGTAGGTGCGGGTGGTCACGACGTTCGTCGTGAGCGTGGGCATCACCGAGGCGAGCGTGAGCCCGGCTCGCGCGAGGTGGATGCCGGTGTTGTTCGCACCGGCAGTCACCAGCAGGCGTGCGGTCGAGAGGTAGCGGGTGGTCGTGGTCACACGGCCGGCCGCGTCGTAGCCGTAGGTGGTCAGGTAGCCGTCGGCATCGATGCCGCCGCTGATGAGACCCGCGTTGTCGTAGAACAAGAACGAACGGCGGTCGCCGGGACGCTTCGTCGGCAGCATGGCCGAGAGGTCGCCCGTGCGCTTCGCGGCCTCGGTCGCTTCGGCGTAGCGCGTCTCCGAGATCTTGCGGCCTGCCGCGTCGTACTCGTACGTGACGAGGTAGCCGTCCGCGTCCAGCGTGCCCTGCAGCAGGCCGTCGGCGCTGTAGAACAGGCGCGACGTGCGGTCGTTCACCGCATCGGACGTGGGCCGCGTCATCGCCGGCGGGGTGGCCGTGAGGTTCGACGTGCTGGTGTCGATGCGCACGACCGCCGAGGTCTTCGAATAGGCGATGGTGGAGAGCACGCGGCCTGCGCCGTCGTACACGTTCTCGGTCAGGTAGCCCAGCCCGTCCTGCGTGCCCTGCAGTCGTCCGGCCTTGTCGTAGTAGCGCGTGACGATGCGGTCGTCGGCGGCCTTCGGCGCCGGCCGCACGGAAGACAGCGCCACGTCCACCGGGTTCCCCGCGGTGTCGGTCAGCGAGGCGAGCTGCGTCGAGCCCACGAGCGTCGCGTAGGTGACCGACTGAACGAGGCGGCCGGCGGCGTCGTAGACGTATTCGGTGAAGCGCCCCACCGCATCGATGTCGGCGACCTTGCGGCCGGCCGCGTCGTAGAGCACATGGCTGCGCTGGCCGTTGCCGTCCACGACGGCCCGCAGGCGTCCGAGCTTGTCGTAGGCGAAGTTCGAGCGCAGCGCGGCCGCGGGTGCGCCGACGACCTGCACCTCCTGCACCCGGTTGATGGTGGTGATCGTGCTCGGCGACGCGGCGTCACCGAACGCCGTGATGAAGCCGCGCTGGTCCGGCCAGACCGGCTGGGCGATCTGGTAGCTGAACGCGGACGGATCGGCCGCGCTGGTGCCCTGGCGGTACACCGACAGCTGGGCGCCGCCGGTGGCCAGTGCGCGCACCTCGACCACGTACGCCTGGCCGTCGGCGACCATCTTGCCGGCGGACGAAAGCTTCACGCGCACCCAGTTGCCCGTGGCCGCGTCGCGGTATTCGGCGTAGAGGTCGCCGTCGATGAAACGGGCCGACAGCGCGCGCGCGGCCGTTCCCGTGCCGGTGCTCGCGACACCCACGCGCAGGTTGCGGCCCGCGGCCGCAACGCCCGTGGTGATCTCGAAGCGGGAGACGACGCCGAACCCGCTCGTCACCGGGTGGATGGCGTCGCCGGTCACGGTGTGCTCGGCATTGGAGAGCCCCGCCACCTGCGAGTGCACTTCCACGCCATTGAGACCGGCGGAGAACAGCCCCTCCTCCTCCGGCCAGCCGGAGAAGCCGAGGGGGCTCAACCGGAAATCCTGGTCCAACAGCACCGAACCATCGCCGCCGTGGCGGAGCTCCGAGAGCGACTGGATCTGCAGCTGCTGTACGGCAAGTCCCGGCGCATCCTGCGCCGTGATCTCCGCGCGAGCGGTACCCCAGTCTGTGGCGGAGGCCCGGTGCACGAAGCCCGTCGAGCGATCGCCGGTGTGGACGTACAGCACCGAACCGAAGTCGCCGGTCTCGACATCGACCTGGTAGGTGACACCGGCCTGCAACGGCTTGCCGGCGGTGGAGAGCTGGAGCTCCTTCGCTTCGCCGTTCTCGAAGAACTGCACGAAGAGTTGGCCGTCGCGGACCAACGCGCGGTGATAGCGCGCGCCGGTGGCGTTCCCGGCGCCGACCGTGAAGGACTGGCCCACAGCCAGTGCCGGCATCGACACCTTGGCCGAGAACACCATGCCGCTGTCGAAACGGTAGACGCGCGAGCCGGTGATGGATCGGATCTCCGTGGCTGCCGCATTGCCTGTGGAGAGCACCGCCCCGGTGGACGACGAGAACGTGAGGCCCGTGCCCGGAACCTGGTAGCCGCTCCAGTCGGCCGAACCCGCCTGGATGAATTGGCGGGAGCTCACCGGCAGCAGGCTGGTGCCGGACGACTTGGCGACCAGCTGCCCGGCCTTGTCGTAGACGGAGATCTCGTCGCTGTTGTCCGCCGGATTGCGCACGACGATGCGGCCACCCGCGTCGTCGTAGTTGTACGTCGTGACACGCCCCCGGGCATCCTGGACGAAGGTGACCCGGTCCATGCCGTCGTAGGCGTAGGCGGTGGTGCCGCCGGTCGCGTCGATCGACTGCAGCAGGCGGCCGAAGGCGTCGTACACGTAGCGCTGCTCCGACACCGTGCCGTAGGTCACCGTGCTGCCATTCACGCTCGCGGTCGCGTAGGTCTTCGATGAAGACAGCTGGCCCAGCACGTCGTACGTGTACTCCCGCTGCTGCGCCTCGGCGCGGTCCGTCACGGTCAGTGCGCCCGCCCACGTGGTGAGGTCGGCCAGCACCGGGGACGGCTTGGCCGTGTAGGTCGCTGTCGTGTACGTCGTGCTCGAGGTGCGCTGACCTTTCGTGTTGTACCGGTGTTCCGTCACGCGGCCTTCGGGGCTGATGGTGAAGCGCAGCCGGTTCGTCGAGGTCGACTCGTACAGGTACTGCGTCTTGAGCGCGCCGCCGGGCAGTGCCGGACCCGCCGCGCCATCGGGATCGGCCACCGTGTACGAGGTCTGCGCCACCAGGTGGTTCGCCGCGTCGTACGCGAACTCGACCACGTTGCCCGCCGCGTCCGTGGTCCGCACCAGGTTGCCGTTGGTGTCGTAGGCCGACACGGTCTGTTCGTTCGCCGGGTTGGTCACGGACGTGAGGTTGCCGTCGGCGTCGTAGGCCAGCACCTGCTTGTAGCCGTTGCCGCCCGCGGCGGCGCCCGACACCTCGGTCAGGCGCTGTGCCGCGTCGTACTTGAGCACGGTCGACTGGTTGTTGGCGTCGACGATGGTGGTCGTGCGTGCCGCGGTGTCGTAGGTGAAGGTCGAGCCGTTGCCGAGCGCGTCGGCGTACCGCGACACACGTCCCGACGCGTCGTACGCGATGGTCAGCACCGTGCCGTCGGTCTGCTTGATGGACGTGACACGGCCTGACGCGTCGTAGCCGTAGTCCACCCGGTACGAGCGCCCGTCGAACGCGTCCATGTCCTCCGGGTTGAGGATGGTCGTCACGGACGACAGACGACCGTTGCTGTCGTACCCGTACACCGTGCGCATGCGAGACGCTTCGCCCGAAGCGTCCTGGGCCATCGCGGCGATCGCCATCAGGCGCTTCGTCGTGCTGTCGTAGGAGAAGGAAAGCGCGCTGCTCATCGACTGCGAGCCCGCAGGCAGCTCCATCATCATCATGAGGAGCCCGGTGCCGTCGTACCCCAGCATCGTCTGGTTGCCCTCGACGTCCCGCACCGACATCAAGCGGTAGGCACCGCTGCCTGCCGGGGATTCCTCGTACGTCTCCGTCGTGCCGGAATTCCCGTCCTTCCACGTCCACTTGCCGGACGCGAACGTGAGCGAGTCGAACGCGCCACTGCCGTCCTTGCCGACATAGCGCCCGCCCGAATAGGTGTAGGTCGACTCGAACCCATCGGCGTCAATGCGCTTGATGGTGCTGCCCGCGGTGTTGACCGTGCCCGTCAGGCCCGAGACCCGGCGGTAGTAGCCGACGCGCCAGCCGTCCCCGTTGTCGCCATCCCAGCCGCCCAGGCTGTTGTACGTGCGGATCAGGTTGAAGTCGTCGCCCACGCCGACGACGAACTCGTCGCGGTTCTGGATGATCAGGTTGCCGGTGGCCGCGTTGACACTGACCGATTCGCCGGCCCGCCCGAACGCCGACTGCCCGAGCTGGCCCGCGGCCCCCGCCAGTTCCTTCGACGTGTTGGACAGGCCCAGACCCGCACCGCTCACCACTGCGACCATGTTCTCCGCTCCCTGTGCGCTGATTGCTTTCCTGTCCTGGTTATCCAGACGGCGCGCGAGCGGTTTAGCGGCGGTTACAACAACTTACAAATCAGGTCCGAACGACTCCGTGCTCAGGGCTTCGGTGACACGCGCCAGGTCGGCCGCCAGCGACGGCGAGGCGGTCATCGCCTGCAGCACGTCGTCCACGGTGGACTGGAACGCGGGCTCGTTCATCACCCGGGCACCGAACTCCTCGGTGAGCAGGGTCTCGACCAGGATCCGCGCCATCGCGTGGTCTCGGCGAGGATGGTCGCGGGACACCGCGCGCAGCCGTTCGCCGAGCGTGGCCTCGACCTCGCCCGGCACATCGGTCGCCGAGGCCGCGGCGGCAGGCCGGCCACCCACGCCGGCACGGCGGCGCAGCAGCGCCGTCAGGCGGGCCACCGTGCCGGAGGGATCGACGGGCGAGACCACGGTCAGTGGCTGGCGTCCGTCGCGCCGCGATAGGCCGAGAACGCGAGGTGGCTCTCGACGGACTCGGCGGCCGGCGCGGGTGCCGGGACTGGATCACCCACGGGCGCTGCCGCAGCATCCACCGCCGGCGGGTTCGTGGCGCGCGCCGCCTCGATCTGGTCGATGGCCATCTTCACGTCGCGCGCGAGCGCCGGCTCCAGGGCCGGATCCGACATCGCCTGGCGCAGGTTCACGAGCGCCGCGTCGAACTCGTCGCGCGCCATGTGCAGCAGCCCCGACTTGAACAGCCGCACCGGATGCGCCTCGTCCAGCGCGTCGAGCGGTGCCCAGGTCGTTTCGGCCTCCCCGAGGCGGCCGGAGGTCAGCAGCAGCAGGCCGTACTGGAACCGGGCGACGGGATGCTGGTCGTCCAGCTCGACGGCGCGGGCGAAGTGCACCTCCGCGCGGTCCATCATCTTGAGTCCCGCGTACTCGGCGGCGATGGCCCAGTGGGCCCGCGCATGGTCGGGCGAGCGCGACAGGGCGAGCTTGAGGTAGCCGATCGCCTGCCCCGCGTCGTTCGAGGTGCTGGCCTGCAGGCCCAGCATGAAGAGTTCGTCGGCGTCCAGCGCGTCCAGGGCGTTCACAGGGGTCATGATGGGTTTCGGCCAGAGGAGGAATCGGGGGAGGTGGATTGACGTTGCGTGCGGGCGCGCCCGATCACGCGCGCGGCGAGGCGGCTCACCTGCGACACGTCGCCACCGTCGAGCAGGTGCGCGGCCCACAGCGCCGACGCGGACTGGCGGTCCAGCCGCTGCGCCTTGCGGATGAGTTCACGAGCCTCGGCCGTGCGGCCCTGCATCGCGGCCAGCACCGCGAGGCTGCCATGGGTCTCCGCGAACGACGGATCGGCATCGGCCCCCGCGGCGAAGGCGGCACCGGCCTCCGGCAGCCGCTGCGTCGCGAGGAAGGCCCAGCCGAGGGCGAGGTGGCTGCCCGCATGCCCCGGCATCAGCGCCACCGCACGTTCGAACGCGTCGATCGCCGACGCCGTGTCGTCGATGGCGAGGCTCGTCAGGCCCGCGAGCACCCAGACGCGGCCGTCGTCCCGCCGCACCGACAGCGCGGCCCGCAGCCAAGGCTGCGCACCAGCGGGGTCCCCCTGGTCGAGCGCCTGCGACGCCAGGGCCTCGCAGGCTTCGTATGGGGGCGTCTCACCTTCGGGCACCGTGCCGGCGAGCGCACGCGCATGGCCGAGGGCTTCGTCGAAACGCCCGAGGTCCATCCACACCGGCACGGCTGCGCGCGAGATCGCCGGATGGGGCGAGGCCTGGAAGCGGTCCGCGATCGCCGCCGCCTCGTCCATCCGCCCGAGGTGATGCAGCAGCCGGATGCGCAGCGCATCGACCTCGGCCCCCGCCGGATCCTGCGGCGACGGATCGCGCAGCGCGTCGAACGCGCGGTCGAACGCACGATCGGCGAAATGGCAGCTGGCCGTCTCGTACGCCACCCAGGGATCGCCCGGCCAGCGGCGTTCGGCGCCGCCGAGGACCTGGAGCGCCTCGTCGTTGCGCCCGTCGCGCCGGAGCGCCTGGGCCCACGCCAGATGGTCGTCCAGCGTGGCCTGGCCACGCTCGGCGAGCCGCGCGAGCGCGGCCGCCGCGGCATGGTGTTCACCGGTGCGCGAGGCCTCGACGGCGTAGTCGCGCAGCAGCGTCGCGTTGTCGGGGTCGTGCTGCAGGAAGTTGCCGAGCCGCTCGAGGCGGCCGGGGGTGGCGGGTGACGTCGGACTCATGGTCGGGAACCCTGTGGCTTGGAAAATGGAGTGTGCATCAGCGGTCCTTCAGGCTTCGAAGGTGGAGGGGTCGCGGCGCAGCGCCTCGCGCAGCCGCTCGATGGCGCGGCTGTGGATCTGCGAGATGCGTCCCTTGGAAAGTCCCATCGCCTCGGCGATCTCGTTGAACGGCTGCTGGGCGAGGTAGTGGTCGCGGATCACGCGGCGCTCCTGCTCGGGCAGCGTGTCGACGGTGGCACGCAGCCGGCGGCGCGCCTGGCGCGTCGCGAGACTCGCGTAGCCGTCCACCGGATCCGCCCCCTCGCCGTCGCTGTACATGCCCGTGCCGTCCAGCATGAAGCCGACGGCCAGGCCCACCGCGGCCTCCGCGATGCGTTTCAACGCGGCCTCGACGGAGTCCGTGGCGTCGACCTCGGCGGGGCCCATCAGCAGGTCCACCCGCGACTCGACCATCCGCCGGCGGCTCGCGGCCTGCTGGTGCTGCTCCGTGCTGTTGACGAGCCCGGTCAGGATGGCACCGCTGATCCGCCAGGTGGCGAAGGTGCTGAACTCCGCGCCGCGCGCCGGATCGAAACGGCTCGCGGCCTCGACCAGACCGACCGAACCGAGCTGCACGTACTCGTCGAACCCCACCGCGCTGCTCCACCGCGTGCGGTACAGCCGCGCGGCGATGAGCCGGACGAGCGGCAGGTGCCGGACGACGAGGTCGTTCCGGTCCTGCAGCCAGTCCCCGGAAGGTGGCGCTTCGGCGTGCGGTGTCGGGACCGGCTCGTCCATCGCGGTGGGCCGTCAGGCGTACGCCCCGGCGATCGCGCGCATCAGCAGCGTCCAGCCATCGATCAGCACGAAGAGCAACACCTTCATCGGCAGCGAGATCGACACGGGCGGCACCATCATCATGCCGAGCGCCATCAGCACGGCCGCCACCACGAGGTCGATCAGCAGGAACGGCAGGAAGATCACGAAGCCGGCCGTGAAGGCGGCCCGAAGCTCGGACAGCATGAACGCGGGCACGAGCACGCGCAGCGGAACTTCGGCAGCGGAGTCGGCCGGCAGCTCGACGCGGCCCATCTCCGCGACCGCGGCCAAGTCCTCCTGCCGCACGTGGCGCTGCATGAAGGTGCGCAGCGGCGAGATGCCACGGTCCATGGCCTGCTGCACGCCGATGCGGCCGTCGAGGAAGGGTGCCACGCCGTCGCGGTGGCTCTGCTCCAGCACCGGCTGCATCGTGAAGAACGTGAGGAAAAGCGCCAGCGTGATCAGCACGATGTTCGGCGGCGTCTCCGGCATGCCGAGGGCGTGCCTCAGGAAGGACAGCGTGACGATGATGCGCGTGAACGACGTCATCGCGATCAGCGCCGCGGGAATGAAGCTGAGCAGGCTGAGCCCGGCCAGCGTGCGCACGAGCGGACCCATCTGCGCCGAATCCACGCGCGCCTGGGCGAGGTTCCCGCCCTCGGGCGCCGCGAACGCGAGCGCGGGCAGCAGGCAGACCATCAGCAGGCCTGCGATCGGCGTCCAGCGCTTCATGCCCCGGCCCCGCCCCAGGGCGCGGCGCGGCGCGCGCGGGCCGGTGGGTCCGGCAGGACCTGGATCACCGGGGCCGACGGCCCCTCCACCACCAGAACGCTCCGCGGCCCGATGGCGATCAGGTGCGCGCGGAGTCCGTCGGACAGCGCAAGCGTCTGAACAAGGTTCATCGGGGCGGCCGGGGTCGCGGTCACCCCGAGCCGGTCCATCGACCTGCGCAGCAGCCAGGCCGCCGCGCAGCCCAGCACCAGCACGAGCGGCAACGCCCAGGCGAGGCGCGTCAACGTGTCGTTCATGCCGAGGGTGCCATCATCGAAGGGGTCTCGGTCAGGCGCACGCCGAAGTGGTCGCCGACCGCCACCAGCGTGCCGCGCGCCACCACGTGGCCATCCACACGCACGTCGATGGGCTGGTCGATCGACTGGGCCAGTGCCAGCACGCCGCCCTCCTTCATCGCCAGCAGTTCGCCGAGCGACGTCTCGACGTCGCCGATCTGCACGGACACCCGCACCTTCACGGCACCGAGGAAGGGAAGCTGCGGCGGCAGCAGCGGCTTGCCGCCGTCGGTGGCCGACAGCGGGGACAGATCGATTTCGTTGGCGATGACGGTGACGCTCATGAGGGCTCTCGGGGAATGCGGGGAGGGGAAACGAACTGGACGGCCTTGTCCGGCCCGACGTGACCGAGGGCGGCCATCGCAATCACGCGATCGGCCACCGCCACGGGCAGCGGGTCGGACAGGCGGGTCGGCAGGCGAATGACGTCGCCGGGCTGCAGCGACAGAAGCCGCGCCACGTCGAGGTCGACCTGCCCGGCCTCGACCGTCAGGCGCACGCTGGCGCCCGCGGCGGCGGAAAGCACGTCCGACCGCGGCGACGGCAACGCCGCTGCGCGCACCCGCGGCGGCAGCCGCGAGAGTGCACCCGCGTCCGCGACGAGGTCGAGGCCCGCGGCGTCGGCCACAATGCGGACGGCTCCGGATCCGGGACGGGCGAGCTGCGGATCGACGGGCCGCCGCGTGGTCGCGGACACGGCTCCGACGAGCGCCTCCGCCACCGCGCGGTCCCGCGCGGCGACGGCCTCGGCGAAGGCGGCACGTGCCCACCCGTCGTCGGCACCCGCCGCGTCGAAGCGGCGGCCCAGCACGGCGAGCCAGGCGGGCGACACCACCGGGGCGGCATCGGCGATCCACACGCGGCCGTCGACGCCGCACCATTCGGTCCCGGCAAGCGGCCGGGTCGAGTCGGGCCGCCAAACCGTCACCACGATGTCCATGGCGCCCGTGGCGTCCACCGTCCAGGCGCGGCGCCAGACATCGAGCACCGGCCGCAGATGCGCTTCCAGACCGCCGAGCTCGTGGTCGCCCAGCAGAAGGAACGGTCTCACGTCGTCGTTCACCGCCGGCCCTTCATTTCGAACAGCTGCTGCAGCATGTCGTTCGCGGTGCTCGCCACCTGCGACGACGCCTGGTACCCGCGCTGCATCAGGATCAGTGCGCTGAACTCACTCGTGAGGTCCACGTTGGACAACTCGAGCGACTTCACCGCGAGGCGAAGGCCGTCACCCACCGGATGCACCGTCGGCGGGCGGGTGCCCTCGTACGAGAACACCGCGCCTCCGCGGGACATCAGGCCGGCCTCGTCGGAGACTTTCGCGAGCGCGATCTTCGGGCCCTGCGCGGACTGGCCGTTGGAGTACGTCACCTTCAGCACGCCCTGTTCGTCGAACGTGAGCCCGCTGATCGTTCCGGCGGCCCGCCCGTCCTGCTGCTTCAGCGCGAGCGTGGAGGTGGTGCCCGTCGAGTAGCCGGTGGTGTCGGCGTCCAGCTTGAACGTCACTTCCGCCGCCTCGGTGCCGGGCCATGTCACGTTGAGTTTCAGGGTGTCGCCCGTGGCGGCCGGCTTCGCGTTCTCCAGCACGAAGGTTCCGCTGCCGAGCTGCTGGGTCCCCTCCGACACGACGACGTTCCACCGGCCGGGAGCCGCCGTGTCGGCGGTGAAGACGAGCTTGAGGTTGTGCGTCCCGCCGAGGCGGTCGTAGACGGGCAGCGAATCGATCGTGTGTTCGTTGTCCGTGGAGGAGAGGTTGCCGGTCAGGGTCACGGCGGTCGTGAGGGCCGGCGCGCTGCTGCGCAGCCCGTCGATCGACACCGGCACGAGCTGGTCGCCCTCGGCGAAGCCCATCAGCTTCATGCGGTTGCCCGTCCCGACCAGCACGCCGTCGTTGTTGAAATCGAAGCCGCCGTTGCGCGTGTAGCGCAGCGCGCCGGTGTCGTCCTGCAGCACGAAGAAGCCGTCACCGTCGATGGCCAGGTCCAGGTCGCGATCGGTCTGGCGGACCTCGCCGCTGCGCATGTCGAGCGACACGTGGGACGCGTCGACGCCCCGGCCGCCCGTGCCTTCGCCCGCGCCCTGCGATCCGCCTTCGTTGCCACCCGTGATCAGGTCGACGAAGTCGACGTGTGATCCGCGGAAGCCCGGCGTGTTCATGTTGGCCACGTTGTGGCTGATGGTGCTGAGCGCCCGCTGGTGGCCCTGCAGGCCCGACATCGCGGTGTAGATGGAATCGATCATGGTCGGTCTCCTGGTCAGCGGATGGTCTGGATCTGGCCGATGGTGATGCCCGCCACGGTCTGGCCCGCCGTGGTCGTGATGGTGAGCTGGGGCTGGCCGTCGACGAGCGACAGCGCGCTCACCTGCCCCGTCACGGAGCCGGACGGCGTCTGCGCCGAGATGTTCTTGCCGAGCAGGCCCACCGACTGGTTCAACGACTGCAGTCCCAGCAGCTGCTCGATGTTCTGGTTGAGACGCTGGGTCGCATCCAGCGACGAGAACTGCGCGACCTGCATCATGAAGTCCTTGTTCTCGACGGGCTTCAGGGGGTTCTGGTACGTGAGCTCGGTGAGCATCACGCGCAGCAGGTCCTCCATCGACAGCGACGACGCCGCCGCGGAGGTGATCGGATTGGTGGCGCCGATCGCGGAAGTGGCCATGGTGAATTCCTCTGTCGTGTTCGTTGGAAGGTGTCAGCAGGTGAACGACGCACCGGTCCCGCGCGGACGCGGGGCCGGTGAGGCGTCCGTGTAGATGGTCCGGCCGTTGAGGGTGACCTGGCGCACCGCGCGGGCATCACCGGTCAGGCGCCGGGCGGTCTCCAGCGCGCAGCGCACCGCCGCGGCATCGGCGAGCGAGCGGTCACGGATCACGAACGACAGCGCGCCGTCGGCTTCGTGAACCTGGACGACCTCGTCCGGCACCGGCACCATCGGATCGTCGACGATCGGCGTCGGGCCTGCGACGGGCGGCTCGTCGAACCGGGTCGCGCCCGCTGGCGCGGCAACCCTCGAGGCAGTCGCCATGCCGTTCGCCGTGGCCGCGGTGCCGGCATCGTCGTTCGACGGGTGGGCCGAGGCAGGAGCTGTGACGATCGACGCGCCGGCCGGCATCGCCGGCGACGGCGCGGCAGGCCGCACGCCGGCCGGCATCGGGCCAGCCGATCCCGGCAACGCAGACCCTCGAACCGAAGCGCTCGCGGCCGGCCGACCACGCGCGTGATCCGGCGCGGCCTCGTCCCCCGGCGCCGGATCGCGCGGAGCACCACCGTCGGCCGGTCCCTCCTCGCGGGCCTCGACCACACGTCCCTGCGCGAAGACGTCCTTCCACAGGCGCGCCGCATCGTCGTCGCACCGCACCGCCGGCTTCGTGCCGGACGGTGCCGGCGATCCCACCCAGGATTCGACCACCGTCATCCCAGCCTCCATGTCTGCTGCAGCCACAGGTCATCCAGCGTGGCCTGCGCCCGTGCCTCGTCTTCGTCGCGTGCCGCCCGGCGGAGGCGGTCGATCGCCTGGCCGAGACCGCGCTCCTGCAGGCGCAGCCGGGCGACGTCCAGCCGAGCCCGTTCGAGCGAGGCCTCGGCATCGGACAGTTCGGCCCGTGCATCGCGCAGGCGCTGCCGGTCGGCCTGCCCGATGCGGCGCACCAGGTCGTAGGTGGCGAGGTTGATCGGTCCACCGCCGGCCAGCCGCTGGAGTTCCGCCCGGGATGCGCTGCAGGCCTGCTCGATGCGCCGTGCGGACTCGCCGCGATCGGCGTGCAGCCGCGCGGCGTCCGCGAACGCCCGCGCCGCGTCGCCGAGTTCCAGTCCCGCACGCGCCTTCAGCACTTCAAGCGCCCGGTCAGTGGCCATGTGGCACCTCCAGCGTCGCGACGAGCTGCCGCAGCTGTTCGATGGCAGCGGGCCGTTCCACGCGCTCCGCGAGGCGCTGCGTCAGGAACGCCTCGATGCGGGGCATGGCGTCGACCACGCGGTCCAGCGCCGGATTGGCACCCGGCCGGTAGGCCCCGATCTCGACGAGCTGCCGGTTGCGCTCGTACAGCGACAGCGCGGCACCGAACGAACGGGCGGCCGCCAGGTGCGCGGGATCACTGATGGCGCCATGCAGCCGGCTGATGCTCTTGAGCACGTCGATCGCCGGGTAGTGCCCGGCATGGGCGAGGTCGCGCGAGAGCACGATGTGCCCGTCCAGCGTGCCCCGCACGGTGTCCGACACCGGCTCGTTGAGGTCGTCCCCCTCGACCAGCACGGTGTAGATCGCGGTGATCGACCCCGAGGCGGCCGCGGGTCCGCATCGTTCGCAGAGCTGCGGGATCTCGGAGAACACCGACGGCGTGTAGCCGCGCGCGGTGGGCGGCTCCCCTGCGGCGAGACCCACCTCGCGGCGGGCCATCGCGAATCGGGTCAGGGAATCCATCGTCAGGAGGACGTCCTGCCCCTGGTCGCGGAAGTGTTCGGCGATGGCGGTCGCCGTATAGGCCGCGCGCAGCCGGACGATCGCCGATTCGGCCGACGTGGCGACCACGACGACCGACCGCTTCAATCCCTCCGGGCCCAGCTGGTCCTCGATGAACTCGCGGACCTCGCGGCTGCGCTCGCCAATGAGCGCGATCACGTTGACCGGCGCGAACGCGCCGCGAGCGAGCATCCCCAGCAGCGAACTCTTGCCGACGCCGCTGCCCGCGAACAGGCCGATGCGCTGCCCCTTGGCCAGTGACAGCAGGCTGTCGATCGCCTTGACCCCGGTCGCCATCGGCGCCTCGACGCGAGCGCGCTGCAGTGCGCCCACCGGGGCGGGCTTCAGCGGCCGCCGGGCGGTGGACACGATGGGCCCGCGGTCGTCGACCGGCCGGGCGAATGCATCGACGACACGCCCGAGCAGGCCGGGGCCCACTGGAACCTCACCGGTGCTGCCCATCGCGACGATGCGCGAGCCGACCGCGATGCCACCGGCATCGCCGTACGGCATCAGCACCGAACGGCCGTCGCCGAAACCCACCACCTCCGCGAAGGCGGGCATCTCAGCCCCCGCCATCTCGATCGAACAGACCTCGCCGACACGCGCGGCCGGGCCGGCGGCCTCGATGGTGGCTCCGCGCACGCTCACGACGCGGCCCACGCGGGCCACGGTCTCGGTGCGGCGGATCGCGTCGACGAGGGACTTCACGGTGCGCCTCCGCCGGCGCCGTCGAACGCCTCTCGCAGGCGGGCGAGCTGGGTCGCCAGAGAGCCGTCGAACCGCCCCGCCGCCGCATCGACCACGACCCCCCCTTCGGCCAGCGTCTCGTCCGCCACGAGCGTCAGCACGAGACCCGATCCGAGCGCCAGGCCCCCTCCGCCCGAATCGAGCAGCGCGATGTCGCGCGGGTGCATGCGCGCCACCACGGTCGTGTCCGCGTCGAGACCCGTGCACACGCGGTTGACCATCGCCAGCACGAACTCGCGGGTGACACCGCGGTCGCCGACCACCCGCACCAGCGCCTCGAACGCGGCATCGGCCACGTCGGCGCGCCAGGCCGAAACCGCGGTCCCGTGCGCATCGCCCAGCGCCGCCAGCACGTGGTCGATGCGGCCCCGCAGGGCCGCCTCGGCCTTGCGGGCGTCGGCCCGCAGTGCGTCACTCGCCTTCCGGGCCTCGTCCTGCGCGGCCGCTCGCCCTTCGGCCATTCCCTGGTCGAAGCCGGCTTGCCGCGCCGCCTCGCGTTCCTTCGCGATGGCCGACTGAACGCGCTGCTCGTATTCGGTCCGCAGCGAGGCCTCCACCGCGCGGCGCAGCGCCGCCTCGTCCACCGCCGGCGGCGGGGGGACCGGCACGTCGGGAACCACGCGCATCGGCGCCGGTGCCTGCGACGAGGCCGCGGCGCTTCTGGACGATGGCGCCGCGAGCAGCGTGCGCCCCAGCGCCACGCGGGCCGCCTGGATCACCGGGTCCATGGGAACCACCTCCGCAACCCGTTCCAGCGCGGCACCGTGCGCACGGGTGTCTTCGCCGCCGGCGCGAACGCACCGAGCACCGAACGGCACAGCGAGCCGACGAGTGCGGGTGGCGGCGCCTCGTGCCCGCACAGCGCCTGCACGGCAATGCGCCGTTCGACGGGCAGGCCGGCGAGAACGGTGTCCTGCCACGACCACGGCCCCGCGTCGAGCAGCAGCGACAGCGTCACGTCCGAGCACGAACGCACGGCGTCCAGCACGTGCTCGGGGGACAGGCGGTCCACCGCGTCGCGCGGCCCCTGCGGGCCGTCGGCAACGCCCGGCACCACGCGATGGGGGCGGCGGGGGATGCCGAGCGAGGCGAGTTCGTCCAGCAGCGGCATCACGCGGCCGCGTTCGTCATCGGACAGGCGTGCCAGTACGCCACGCCGGGCCTCGTCGGGCAGGCCGTGCAGCAGCAGCGCGGCCTCGCGGGCCTGCGGGGAGCGGTCGGGGTTCATCGCGGAGCCTCTTCCTGGCCGAGCCATGCCCGGACACGCGCCGCGGCCGCGTCCTCGTCGACCGCCGGGTCGCGCGCGGCCGGCACGGACCGCCGCGTCGCGAGCCACCCCGTGACGGCGAGCAGGATCACCACCATCACGGCCAGCAGCGGCGTCGCGAGTGCATTGAAGCGTTCGCCGGCCGGCACTCCCTCCGTCTCGACCCCCACGGGCGTGGGCACGCTCGCATGGCCGGCCGACACCGTGCCGCGTCCCGCCTCGATCCGGGGCAGCAGCACGACGGCCATCGCGTCACCGCGGCTGCGATCGATGCCGACGGCGTGCGCGACGAGGTGTTCCACCGCGGCCGGTGCGAGGGTGTCCGGCGCGCCGTGGATGGCCACCGCGACGCTGAGGCGCTTCACCGCGCCCGGCGTCGACAGCGACTGCTCCACGCGGTGCCCGACCTTGTACTCGTACTCCCAGTCCGAGGTCTCGCTGCCGCGCGACTCGGCCGACGGCGACCCGCCCGTTCCGCCGCTGCGCTGCGACTGCCGTTCCTTGACGAGCACGCCCGCGGGGCGTTCCGCATCGGTACTGGCAGCCGCCACCGGCTGTTCGGTCGTGACCTTGATCTGCTTGAAATCTAGCTGCGTGTCCGCGGACAGCGTGACCTGGCCGTCGGGCACCAGCTCGGCGAGCAGGCGTGAGAGCTTGCCCTCAACATAAGCGTCGACCTGGCGCTTGAGGTCCAGCTGGCCGGAGGTCGCGTCGTCGTCCGCTTCGACCGCGCCGCGGCTGAGGGTGCGTCCCGTCGCGTCGAGCACGACGACGTCGCCGGCCTTGATGTCGGGCACCGACGCCGCCGCAAGGCGCTGGATGCCGGTGACCTGGGCACGCGACAGCGCGCGGCCCGGCTCAAGCTGCAGCGTCACCGCCACGGCCGCGCGGGCGCCCGTGCGCTTGAGCAGGCCGCTCTCGGGCAGCACGACGTGCACGCGCGATGCGCGGACACCATCGATCGTCTGCAGCGTGCGGGACAGCTCGCCCTGCAGCGCGCGCTGGTAGTTGACGCGCTGGGCGAAGTCCGTCGTCGAGAAGTCCGACTCCTTGAAGATCTCGAGGCCGGCCTCCGGCGGCACGCCGAGGCCCGTGCCCATCGCGGCGCGCGCCCTGCCCGCCGCCGACTCGGGCACGAGCACCGTGCTGCCGTCGGGCCCGAGGCGGTAGGGCACCTTGGCCCGCTCCAGCTCCGCCGCGAGCGTCGCCTGGCGCTCCGGTGACAGCGACGCCGCAGCGGGCACCAGCGGGTCGCGCAGGGCCCAGTACCCGAATGCCGCCGTGGCGACCACGATCGCGGCGGCACCGGCCACCACCCCCGTCCGCTGGCCGGCGTTCAGTGCCTGCCAGTAATCCTGCATGCTCATCGTCCGTCCTCGTTTACATCTGCATGCGCATCAGGTCCTGGTACGACTCGACGAGTCTGTTCCGGACCTGGAGGAACGTCTGCACGCCGAGGCGGGCCTTCTCCATCGTGATCATGACCTCGTGCAGCTCGACGGGCTTGCCGGCGGCCAGGTCGGTCATCGCCTTCTCGGCGGCGGCGGTGCTGCGGTCGAGGTCGGCGAGTTCCCGCTCGACCAGCTGGGCGAAGCCGGCGCCGGCCGGTGCGTCCACGCGCCCCGGCTGCACCGCGCTGGTGTCGGTGGGCGCGATGGCCCCGATCATCCCGGTCATCACTGGCCTCCGATCTCGAGGGCCCGCGTCGCCAGGGCCTTCGTGGCCTGCAGCGCAGCCAGGTTGGCCTCGTACGCGCGCATCGCGGTCATCACGGTCATCATCTCCCGGGTGTGGTCGATGGCCGGGTAGGACACCATGCCCGACGCGTCGGCGTCGGGGTGGCCCGGCTCGTAAGACAGGCGCGGCGCTCCGCCGGCCTGCGGCACCACTTCGGCGACCACCGACGACGGGGCCGGGGCGGCGCCCTCGAAGGCCTGCGCGAACGCGGTCTGCGCTGCCCGCACCACCACCGTCACCGGTGCGTAGTTCGAGCCCGACGCGGTGTTCGCGGTGTGCATGTTCGCGAGGTTGGCCGCGGCCGCCTCGATGCGGGTCTTCTGGGCCACCATGCCGGATGCACTGATCTCGGCGGCACGAAACGGATCCATGGTCTTAATTCCTTCCGCCGTTGGCGATGGTCTGCGCGATCGAGAAATAGCGGGACAGCGCCCGCGCGAGCGCCTGGTAGTTCAGGGCGTTGCCCGACAAGGCCACCATGTCCTGCTCCAGAGAGGCACCCGCGGTCCCCGGCTCGGGGACAACGACGGCGCGCGCGCCCGGGGGCGTTGCGCCCGCCGCGTCGAGCGCCTGCTCGAACGCGACGGCCATGCGCTGGTAGCCGGCCACGTCGCGGTTGGCGATGTTGGCGGCGATCACCTGGTTGCGAAGGCTCGCGACCGACAGGGCCGCGGCCACCTGGTCGACCGCGTGGATGGGAGGAGTGCTGGACATCGGAAGCTCCGGAGGGATCACTGGACGACGAGTTCGGCATGAAGGGCGCCGGACGCCTTCAGGGCCTTGAGGATGGACACCACGTCCCGCGCGCTGGTGCGCAGCCGGCCGAGCGCCTGCACCAGGTCGGCGATGGAGCCTCCCTGCTGCGTCACGAGCGTGGCACCGCCCTGCTCCTGCAGGTCGATGCGCGAGTTCGCGTAGGCCTCCGTGCGGACCGAGCGCGACGGATCGACCAGCAGCGCGGGCTGGGACACCGCGTTGTCGGTGACGATGGAGATGCGGAGATCGCCGTACGAGATGGCCGCGGCCGAGATGCGCACGTTCGCGCCCGCCACCACCGTGCCGGTGCGTTCGTTCACCACCACGCGCGCGCGGAAGTCGGGCGCGATCTCGAGCGGTTCGATGCGGCGCATCAGGTCCACGAAACGGCCACGGAAGCTCTCGGGCACCCGCACGGCGACCGCTTCCGGATCGCGGGCGTCGGCGTACCGCCCGCCCAGCGACGCGTTGATGGCCTCCGCCACGCGCGACGCGTTGGTGTAGTCCGGCTCCAGCAGCGAGACGACGAAGCTCGACGCATCGCCCAGCGCGGGCGCGGGCGACGCCACCTCCACGAGCCCGCCGCCGGGCACCGTGGCCACGGTGGGATGGTTCTTCTGCCCGACCGACCCGTTCGCGTCGTAGCGGTAGCCACCCACGGTCAGCGGCCCCTGCGCCAGCACGTAGGTCTTGCCGTCGGGGCCTTTCAGCGGCGCCAGGACCAGGTTGCCACCGACCAGGCTTTTCGCATCCCCCACGGACGTGACGGTCACGTCCACCGTGTCGCCGACCCGCGTGTAGTTCGAGAGGTTGGCGCTGATCATCACGATCGCGACGTTGCGGCTGGCGATGGCCTCCGGCGGCAGCGTCATGTTGAACTGCGCGAGAAGGTTCGCCATCGACTGGCGCGTCGCGCGGCTGGTGGACGAGTCGCCCGTGCCAGCCAGGCCGCTGACGAGGCCGTAGCCGACGAGCGCGTGCTGGCGCATGCCCTGGACCCGGGCGATGTCCTTGAGGCGCACGCCGTCGGCGGCGAACGCGCCGCCGCACGACACCAGCAGCAGCCACGACAGGAGGAAACGGAGACGCGTCATGTCAGAACCCGAGCAAGGAGAGGAACTGCGTGACCCATCCCGGCCGGCTCTTGTCGGCGACGAAACCTTCGCCGTCGAAGCGGATGTCCGCGCCCGCGATGCGGCCGGACAGGACCGTGTTGCTCTCGCCGATGTCGCGCTGGCGGACGACGCCGGTGAGCGTGATCGACTGCAGTTCGCCGTTCACGCGGATGTCCTGGTGACCGACGATGGCCAGGTCCGAGTTGGCGAGCACCTCCACCACACGCACGCTGAGCTGCGCCGCGAGGCGGCCGCTGCGCTGCGTGCGCCCGCCACCGCTGTTGTCCGTCGAGGCGCCCGCGGTGGCGCTGACGATGCCCACCTTCGACGAGCCCACCTCGCCGCCGAAACTGGTCTTGCGGTCGGCCGCGCTGTCGGCCGCCGTGGTGGCCGACGACACCTCCTGCACCACCACCGTCAGGATGTCGCCCACGCGGAACGCCTTGCCCTCCGACACCAGCGAGCGGTACGACGCCGCGTCCAGCAGGCTGTCGGACTCGACGGCTCCGACACCCGACACGGCCATCGCGAACCCTGCCGCGACCGCGGCCTTCCAGCACCCGTTCATCTCGTTCCCTCCACCACCACGACATTCGCCGCGACCACGCGGCCCTGCACCTGCTGCCGGCTGCCGTCGAGGCGCACCGGTACCCGTTCCCCGATGCGGGCGTCGGCCAGCGCGACGCCCGACTGCTCCAGGCGGATCGCGCCCTCCACCACCCTCACGTTCACGGGATTCCGCGCGGACACGTCCGGTGGATCGCCGATGTCGTCCGCGCGCAAGGCATCGCCCGGCAGCAGCGTACGCAGCGCCACGTCGCCGTCGGCCATCGCACACGGCGGCGCCAGCGCGCGCACCGGCACCGCGCGGAGATCGAGCGGACGCACCGCCAGGTCGTCGCACGACACCGCGTCGCCGCGCTCGATGCGTTGCCGCGCCACCAGCACCTCGCGGCGCAGCGACGTGACCAGCGTGACGCGCGCGGCCCCGCCGGACGCGGCACCGGGCGCGCCCGCGGGCACGAGGTCGAAGGTCAGCGGCATCGCCGGAGCCGAATCCCGCGCCGACCAGCGCGGCACGAGCACGAACGACTCGTCGGCGCGCAGCTCGCGCGAGGCCAGGACCTGTGCGCGCGACACCTCGATGGACAGCCCCGATCCGTGCAGCAGCGCCTCCGTGGCATGCAGCACGTCGTCGCGCAGCGTCGTGGCCGACGTGGGCCCCGCCGCGAGGGCCGGCGCCACGCACATCGCCAGCGACAGGACCGCGGTGCTCCGCCGCATCAGCCTCTCCGGAGGTTGTTCGTCATGCCCACCATCTCGTCGGCGGCCTGCATGACCTTGGCGTTGAGTTCGTAGACCCGCTGCATCAGCATCAGCGACACCATCTCGTCGACCATGCGGATGTTCGAGGCTTCCAGCGCACCCGTCACGAGCGTGCCGGTGCCGTCCTCGCCCGGACGTGCCCGGGCCGGATCGCTTGCACCCGCACGCGGGACGAACACGCCTTCGCCCTGGTACTGCAGCGAATCGGGATTGACGAAGGTGACCAGGTCGAGTTGCCCGAGCACGGACGCCGACTTGTCGCCCGGCAGCAGGGCTGTCACCGTGCCGTCGGCGGCGACCGCGATGCCCGTCGCGCCCGAGGGCACGCGCACGTCGGCCTTGAGGGCTCGGCCGTCGGCAATGGCGAGCGTGCCGTCGTCGTTGACCTTCAGCGAGCCGCCCCGCGAATAGCCGCTGCGGCCGTCGGCGAGCAGCACCTCGAGGAAGCCGGCGCCCTGGATCGCGACGTCGAGCGCGCGCCCTGTGGGCACGACCTCGCCCTGGGCCAGGTCGACCCGCACGCGCTTCGACACGGACTCCCCCGCGGCCGGCGCGAGCCCGTCCGTCACCCGGGCCGGGCCGCCGCGATCGAGGATGGCCGAGAAGTCGACCCGCTGCCGCTTGAAGGTGGGCGTGTTGGCGTTGGCGAGGTTGTTCGCCGCGGCGTCGAGCTGTTCCTTCTGGGCCTGCAGGCCCACGGCCGAGACGTAGATGGCGTCGTACATGGATTCAGACCTCTCCGAGTTTCTGGATGGTTCGACCGAGCAGGTCGTCGTAGCCCTGCGTGACACGCACGAGGCTCTCGTACTGGCGGGTCAGCGTGAGCAGCTCGACCATGTCGGCCGCCCCGCCGGCGTTGGAGCCCTCGAGGGCGCCCTGGCGGATGCGCGCGGCCCCCGCCGCGGCCGGCACGACGCCAGTGGCCGCGTTCAGCAAGGTGCCGCCGGCCGACGTCAGGGCCGCGGCATCGGCCGGCGAGAACAGTTGGAGTGCGCCGATCGCAACCCCGGCCCGCAGCAGCCGGCCATCGGCCGTCACTTCGACGTCCGGCCCGTCGACGCGCAGGTCCCCCGCCGTGCCCTGCACCTTCAGGCCGCGTTCACCGACCAGGTATCCGTCGTCGTTCACCTGGAACGAGCCGGCCCGCGTCAGCCAGGTCGTCGTGCCATCGCTCAGCGCGAAGTACGCGCCACCGCCCTCGATGGCCAGGTCCAGGGGGCGGCCGCTGAGCGCGATGGCGCCGGCGCGCAGGTCCACCCGCGCCTGCGGCGCGGCGGGCACCGGCGTGCCGCCGGCATCCACCCGCTCCAGGTCGGCGGCGAACGAGCGCGACGCCGCGACCTGACGCCGGTAGCCCGGTACGCTCGCGTTCGCCGCGTTGCGGCTGATGGTCTCGAGACGCTGCTGGCCGTCGAGCAGGCCGAGCGCGGTGATGGCGTAGAGATCGTGGCTCATGGATCGTGTCTCGGTCAGTTCGCGGTGATGGTGGCGAAGGCGCGCAGCTCGAAGCCGGACGGCACCTCCGCGACGGAGATGACGCGCAGGTGCGGCGCGGCGCGCTCGCACAACGCGCGCACGTGGCGGCGCACCTCGGCCGAGACGAGCACCACGGGAATCAGGTTGCTCTTGAGCATCTTCTCGGCCTGGGCGGCGATGCGAAGGAGCGCTGCGTCCACCTGCCGTGGATCGCCGGGCGCCGTGTCCGCCCGGCCGCCGAGCAGGTTGTCCTCGATGGCCGGGTCGAGCGTCATCACGTGGAGCGTGCGGCGGTCGGCGCTGAGGCTGTTGCAGATGCTGACCGCGAGCCGCTGCCGCACGACCTCGGTCAGCTGCGCGGGATCCTTCGACACCCGGACGCCGTCGCACAGCGCCTCGACGATGGCCTGCAGGTTGCGGACCGGCACCTTCTCCCGCAGGAGGTTCTGCAGCACCTTCTGCACGTCCGTCAGCGACAACGCCGTGGGCACCAGTTCCTCGACGAGACCGGCCTGCTGCCCGCGCAGGTGGCCCAGCATGCGTTCGGCCTCTGCACGCGTCATCAGTTCGGCGACGCGCTGGCGGATCACCTCCGAGAGGTGGGTGAACAGCACCGTGGTGGGATCGACGAGCGTGTAGCGCGCCGCGCGGGCGGCGTCGCGATGAGCGTCCTCGATCCAGAGCGCCGGCAGCCCGTAGGTCGGCTCCCGGGTCTCGGTGCCGGGCACGCCCTTCAGGTCGCCGTTCGGGTGGATCGCCAGCGTGCGGTCCGCGAGGATGCGGCCGCTCGCCACCGGCTCGCCGTAGATGGCGATGCGGTAGACGTGTTCGTCCGGATCCTTCGACTCGGAGAAGCGCACCTTCGGGATCACGAAGCCGATGTCTTCGGCGTACTGCGTGCGGAACGCGGCGATGCGCTTCATCAGCGCGCCCTGTTCGCCGCCGAGGTGGGCGGCCACGGCCTTGCCCATGTGGACTTCGATGGGCTCCAGGTCGTAGACCGCGTACGGATCCTCCGCCTCGCCGTTTTCGTCCTTCTTCTCGTCACCGTCCGCGGTCTCGCCGTCGCCGATGCGGCGGCGCAGGAAGAACATGCCCAGCACGATCGATCCGATGACGATCACCGGCAGCGCCGGCATGCCCGGCAACAGGCCCACCGCCAGCACGACGAACGCCACGATGAGCAGCGTGCGCGGGAACGCGGTGAGCTGGCGGGCGAGTTCGCGGCCCAGTTCGCCGTCCGACGACGACCGGGTCACGATGAGGCCGGTGCCCACCGAGATGACCAGCGCCGGGATCTGCGTGACGATGCCGTCGCCGATGGTCAGCAGCGTGTAGTGGCGCAGCGCCTCGCCCCACGGCAGCCCCTTCTGCAGCACGCCGACCACGAGCCCGCCGAGGATGTTGATCAGCATGATCAGGATGCCGGCGATGGCATCCCCCTTGACGAACTTGCTGGCGCCGTCCATCGCCCCGTAGAAGGCCGCCTCGCGCTCGAGGTTGCGGCGGCGTCGCTTGGCCTCCGCCTGGTCGATGAAGCCCATGTTGAGATCGGCGTCGATGCTCATCTGC
Organism: Piscinibacter gummiphilus; assembly: GCF_002116905.1. Classification (NCBI taxonomy): domain Bacteria; kingdom Pseudomonadati; phylum Pseudomonadota; class Betaproteobacteria; order Burkholderiales; family Sphaerotilaceae; genus Rhizobacter; species Rhizobacter gummiphilus. The sequence continues at coordinate 1,118,844 of NZ_CP015118.1, read as the reverse complement.
TGGCCGGGCATGCTGTCGAGCGTGAACCGCGCTGCGACCTCGGACACGCGCTGCGCGCCGTTGGTGACCACCACGTACTGCACGACGACGAGGATCAGGAAGACGATCAGGCCGATGACGTAGTTGCCCCCGACGACGTACTCGCCCACCGCGTTGATCACGCGCCCGGCGTCGCCTTCCGAGAGGATCAGCCGCGTCGCCGAGACGTTGAGGGCCAGCCGGAACAGCGTGGCGATCAGCAGCACCGCGGGGAACGTCGAGAAATCGACCGGCCGCGGCGCGTAGAACGTCAGCAGCAGCACCAGCAGGGCGAGCGAGAAGTTCGAGAGGATCAGGAAGTCGAGCAGCGGCGCCGGCACCGGCGCGAACAGCACGACCAGCACCCCCATCACGAGGGCGATCAGGGCCAGGTCGCTGTGCCGGCCCGCCACCTTGGCGAGTGCGTTCATGCGGCGACTCCTCCGGCGCCGCGCCGCGCCGCGTAGACCCAGCGCAGGATGCGGGCCACGTCGTGGAACTGGGCCTCCGGCACGAACGGCGTCTCGCCGGGCACCTTGTACAGCGCTCGCGCGAGGGGCGGGTTCTCGACGATGGGCACGCCGTGGCGGCGCGCGGTCTCGCGCATCCGCAGCGCGAGTTCACCGACGCCGCGCGCCTGGATCACCGGCGCCGGTGTCTGTCCGTGGCGGTAGTGGAGCGCCACGGCGTAGTGCGTCGGGTTGGTCACCAGCACATCGGCGCCTTTGACCTGGCTCGCGGTCCTCGCCTTGCGCAGCCACTCCTGGCGCAGCTCGCGCAGACGCCCCTTGATCCTCGGATCGCCTTCGCGCTCCTTGTGCTCGTCCTTCATTTCGCGCTTCGACATGCGCATCTGCCGGCCGAAGTCCCACCGGTTGAACAGCCAGTCGAACAGCGCGAAGACGATGTACAGCGTGGCGACGAGGCCGAGCCCTCCGGCGATCAGGCGCAACCCGAGCGCGGCCTGCGCGCGGACCGGCAGCTGCTGCATCGACAGGATGTCACCCAGGTGGTTCGTTCCCCACAGGATCGCGGCAACGCCGAGGAGCAGCAGCTTGACCGCGTTGCGCAGCAGGTCGATGAGCGAGCGCAGCGAGAAGAGCTTCTTGAAGCCCTGTGCGGGGTTGAGCCGCGAGAAATCGGGCCGCAGCGGCTCCGCCGAGAACACGCCTCGTGCCTGCAGCGCGGCGGCTCCCGTCCCGGCGATCCACACGACGAACAACAGCGGCGCGACCACCTGCGCCGCAGCGACCGCGAGCAGCCAGGCGGCGCTGAGCGCGCCCTGCGGCTCGAGCGACGAGCGGCCGCTCATGGACAGGCCGGCGAACAGCAGCTGCCCCGCGCGGCGGAGCGTGGCTTCGCCGAGGCCGTAGGCGCAGGCCGTCAGGGCCAGCAGCACGACCGCGAACGTCACCTCCATGCTGCGGAAGATCGACCCTCGGTCGTGTGCCTTCTGCAACTTGAACGGCGACGCTGCTTCGCTGCGATCGAGGTCGGTCTGACCGTCGGCCATCACTTCGCTCCCAGGATGTCGCCCGCCATGCCGAACACGCCGGACAGTAGGGGGGCCCATGCACGCACGCTGACGGCGAGCACGAAATAGGCAACCAGCACCTTGAGCGGCATGCTCAGGACCAGCACGTTGATCTGGGGCATGTTCCGCGAGGTGACGCCGACGAGCAGGTCGCTCAGCACCAGCGCGATGGCGACGGGCGCGGCGAGCGCGAGTCCGATCGCGTACATGCGGCCCGCACCCGACAGCAGCGGCATGGGGTCGGCGAAGTCGGGCAGCGCGCCGAGCGGGAACAGCGTGGTGGACCGGGCGAGCATCGATGCGAGCACCAAGTGGGCATCCATCGCGAAGAACAGCGTCACGCCCACCAGGCTCATCAGCGTGCCCATGACGTTCTGGCTCGAGCGCGTGACCGGGTCGAAGACCGAGCCGATGCCGAAGCCGATCTGCACGTCGAGCATGCGGCCGGCGATGGCGAACGACGCGAGCACGATGTGCACGCCGAAGCCCAGCAGCATGCCGACGAACACCTCCGAGGCCACCGCGGCCATGAGCCAGGAGGCCGACCAGCCCGCCGCCCCCGGTGCAAGGCTGCCCGGCAGGGACGGCGCGGCCAGCGCGGAGAGGAGGAAGACCAGCGCCACCCGGACCATCGCCGGCATGCCGTGGGACGAGAGCGCCGGCGACATTCCGAACGCGACGGAGAACCGCACGGACAGGAGCAGGACTGCGAGCAGGCCAGTGTCCACACCGACGCCCAGGATGGACGCGGCGATGCCGGCCATGGCGTCGTTGCCGCCCGTCATGCGAGGCTCCCGAGGCGCGCGAGCAGATTGCCCGCGTACGAGGTGAGCCGGTTCAGCATCCACGGTCCCAGCAGGATCAGGGCGCCCACGAACAGCACGAGCTTCGGCACGAACGCGACCGAGGGATCCTGGACCTGGGTGACGACCTGGAGCACGCTGACGACGAGACCCACGACGAGGATCACGGCCAGCAGCGGAGCGCAGAGCAAAAGCCCCAGCTTGAACAGGTCGGAGAGAAGCTGGAGGGCGGTGTCGGGCGTCATGTGCGAGCCACGCCACGGGTGGCCGCGTCCACGTTCGCACGTGAACCGTCCGAATGCCTCCTTTGGCGGAGACGCGCCCCTCCATTCCGCATCGAAGCCGATGCGCCACACGCTGCCGATCTCATACTGCAAGCCCGGTGATTACACGAAGGTCGATGCCTTCTTTTTGCGGGGCTTACCGAATCGGTCAAGCCCTCCCTGGCCGCGATTCTACACAAATCCGTTTTGCGCCGTACCGATCGAAGTAAAACCGGTTCCACGGCGTGACGTGTGTCGCGCACTTCGCCTGCACGTCAAAACTGTCGACGGCGTTTCACCAGAGCGGGCGCACACCGCAAGCCTGCCCGCCGGTGGGTCGCGGACCCGCGCGGCGTCTTCGCGCCACGATCCCGGTACGCCTCGTGCCCGAGGCGATGCGACCGACCCTCAGCGTTAAGATGCCGGGTTGCCCGGGGCCGGAAGCTTAAGCGGTATAAGCAGACGACTCATAATCGTTCGACAGTGGGTTCGAGTCCCACCCGGCCTACCAACCTGGCCTGCAGCTCCACGGCAATCCGACGCCGTTCTCCGCCGGAGTTGACAGGCGGGTCGTTCCGAAGCGGCTTCGACCGCTCAATTCACCGCCTCCTTCGCCGCCGCCTTGGCCTTCTTGCCATGCCGCTTCGCCTTGGCCTTGTGCACATCGGCCTTGGCATCGTGCACGCTGCTCTTCGGCTCGTCGGTGACCACGCTCTTGGTCTCCTCGACGCCGCGCTTGGCCGTCTCGGCAGTTGCCTTGCCGGCTTCCTTCACGGCGGTGCCGGCCTGCGCGAAGGCGAGGCTGCTCATCATCACCAGGGCGAGGGTGGAAACGAGTTTCTTCATGGGGATCTCCTCGAAACGATGCGGACGATGCCGCGACGGTCTCAAGGATGCCGATGCGCCGCGTGCAAGGCCGTAGGCCGTGCCAGGAGCGAGGTGTCGGACGGCGATGGCGGGTGCCGTAGGCCGAGGCCTGCGGCCCTTACTTCGTGCTCAGCGCATTGCTCACCAGCCGCGACGTGATGTCCACGATCTGGATCATCCGGTCGTACGCCATGCGCGTCGGGCCGATGACCCCGAGCGTGCCGACGATCTGCCCGTTGACCTCGTAGGGAGCGGACACCACCGACAGTTCCTCGAACGGCACCACGCGGCTCTCGCCGCCGATGTAGATGCGCACGCCCTCGGCGCGGCTCGAGACGTCGAGCAGGCGCATCAGCTGGGTCTTCTGTTCGAAGAGGTCGAACAGCTTGCGCAGCGAGCCCATGTCGCTCGAGAAGTCCTGCACCGTGAGCAGGTTGCGTTCACCGGAGATGACGACCTGTTCCTGCTGGTCGTCGGCCTCGGTGCCGGCGGCCACGGCCGCCTGCATCAGCGTGGCGATTTCGCCGCGCAGGGCGTCGACCTCGGTCTTGAGGCGCTCGCGCACCTGCTCGATGGACAGGCCGGCGTATTGCGCGGTGAGGAAATTGCTGGCTTCCTGGAGCTGGCCCTGCGTGTAGTCCTGGGCGGTGAGGATGACGCGGTTCTGCACGTCGCCGTCGGGGGTGACCAGGATCACGAGGATGCGGCGCTCGGACAGGCGCAGGAACTCGATGTGGTGGAACACGCCCACCTTGCGCGGCGCGGTGACCACGCCCACGAAGTTCGACAGGTTCGACAGCAGGTGCGCGGCGCTGGCGATCACGCGCTGGGGCTGGTCGGGGTGGATCTGCGGGGCGTCGGGCCCCGGGCCCAGGTCGCGCGGCTGCGCGGTGAGCATGGTGTCCACGAAGATGCGGTAGCCGCGGGCGGTGGGGATGCGGCCGGCGCTCGTGTGGGGGCTGGCGATCAGGCCCAGGTCTTCCAGGTCGGCCATCACGTTGCGGATGGTGGCCGGGGACAGGTCCAGGCCGGAGGCCCGGGAGAGCGTGCGCGAGCCGACGGGTTGCCCGTCGGCGATGTAGCGCTCCACCAGCGCTTTCAGCAGGGTCTTGGCACGCTCGTCCAGCATGAAAGTGATTGTAGGCCGGGGCCGGATCGGGGCCGGTTTCCCGGGGTGGCGCCGTCATGTTGCTGTGGTGTAATTCTGAGCATGTCTTCACGCTTCCGTCATGCCGCACTCGTGGGCAAGTACCAGGCCCGTGGCATCCAGGGGCCGCTGGAGGAAATCGCCCAGTTCCTGGTCCGCCAGGGGCTCGACGTGTCCCTCGAGCGCGACACCGCGCTGAACACGGGCATCACGGACTACAACGCCCTCACCCACGCCGAGATGGGCCGCGAATGCGACATCGCCATCGTGGTGGGCGGCGACGGCACCATGCTCGGCAGCGCCCGCCAGCTGGCCCAGTTCGGGCTGCCGCTGGTCGGCATCAACCAGGGGCGCCTCGGCTTCATCACCGACGTGCCCATCGGCCACTTCGCCGATGCCCTCGCCCCCATGATCGCAGGCGACTACGAAGAGGAACGCCGCACCATGCTCGAAGGCGGCGTGTGGCGCGACGAACGCCTGATCTTCGACGGCTTCGGCGTGAACGACGTGGTCGTGAGCCGCGGCCCCACGTCGTCGATGATCGAGCTGAAGGTCACCATCGGCGACGAGTTCGTGGGCAACTTCCGCGCGGACGGCCTGATCGTCGCGTCGCCCACCGGCTCCACCGCGTACGCGCTGTCGGCCGGCGGCCCCATCCTGCACCCGGGCATCGCGGCCTGGGTGATGGCGCCCATCGCCCCGCACGACCTGTCGAACCGCCCCATCGTGCTGCCCGACGTGGGCCGCATCAGCATCGAGGTGGCCCAGGGCCGCGACGCCAGCGTCAACTTCGACATGCAGGGCATGGCCAGCCTGCTGCCGGGCGACCGCATCACGGTCGCGCGCTCGTCGCACCAGGTGCGATTCCTTCACCCACTGGGCTGGAGCTACTACGCCACGCTCCGCCGAAAACTCCACTGGAACACCGGAGTCTGAATGCTTCGCCGCCTGGCCCTCCGCGACTTCGTCATCGTCACGTCCCTCGAGGTCGACCTCTCGGCCGGCTTCTCGGTGCTCACCGGTGAAACCGGCGCCGGCAAGTCCATCCTGATCGACGCCGTGCAGTTGGCCCTCGGCAGCCGCGGCGACGCCGGCGTGGTGCGGGAGGGTTCGGCCCGCGCCGAGATCACGGCCGAGTTCGACGCGCCCGCCAGCCTCGCCGGCTGGCTGGAGGACGCCGGCTTCGAGCCGGGCGACACGCTGCTGCTGCGCCGCGTCATCGACGCCCAGGGCAAGAGCCGCGCGTGGGTCAACGGCAGCCCCGCCACGGTGGCGCAGCTGCGCGAGGCGGCCGACCACCTCGTCGACATCCACGGCCAGCACGCGTGGCAGAGCCTCACGCGGCCGGCCTCCGTGCGCGGGCTGCTCGACGCCTACGCGGGCCTCGACACCGACGCCCTCGCCGCGGCGTGGTCGCGCTGGAAGGCCGCCACCGACGCGCTGGAACGCGCCCGCACGCAGCAGGCCGACCTGGAACGCGAACGCGAGCGACTGGCCTGGCAGATCAACGAGGTCGACAAGCTCGCCCCCGGCACCGACGAGTGGGACGAGCTCAACGCCGAACACTCGCGCCTGTCCAACGCCCAGGCCCTGATGGACGCGGCCCGCGTGGCGCTCGACGCCATCAGCGAGGCCGACCACAGCGCCGACAGCCTGACCGCCCGCGCCGCCGATGCCCTGCAGGACGTGGCCGAGTACGACCACCGCCTCGCCGAGGTGGCCGAGGTGCTGCAGAGCGCCCAGACGCAGTTGCAGGACGCCGCCCACACGCTCGGCAGCTACCTGAACCATGCCGACCTGGAGCCCGAGCGGTTGCAGGAACTCGACGACCGCCTGTCCGCGTGGATGGGCCTCGCGAAACGCTACCGCCGCACGCCGGCCGAGCTTCCCGCCACGCTGTCGGCGTGGAAGGACGAACTGCGCGCCCTCGACGCCGCGGCCGACCTGGCCGCGCTCGAAGCGGCGGTCAAGGACACGAAGGCCACGTTCGACTCCGAGGCGAAGCGGGTGTCGGGCGTGCGCCGCACCGCCGCGCCGAAGCTCAGCCACGCCGTCACCGCCGCGATGCAGCAGCTGGGCATGGCCGGCGGCGTGTTCGAGGTGGCGCTGCAGAAGCAGGACACGCCCCAGTCGCACGGTCTCGAATCGGCCGAGTTCCTGGTCGCCGGCCACGCCGGCAGCACGCCGCGCCCCATGGCCAAGGTGGCGTCGGGGGGCGAGCTGTCGCGCATCGCGCTCGCCATCGCCGTCACCACGAGCCAGCTCGCGCCCCATGGCGAAGCCGCGGGCACGCTGATCTTCGACGAAGTGGACGCGGGCGTGGGCGGTGCGGTGGCCGACACCGTGGGCCGCCTGATGAAGCAGCTGGGCCGCGACCGCCAGGTCATGGCGGTCACGCACCTGCCCCAGGTGGCCGCCTGCGCCGACCACCATTTCGTGGTGGCGAAGGCCGCGCACGAAGGCCGCACGCGCAGCGACATCACCCCCGTCCATGGGGAATCGCGCGTCGCCGAAATTGCCCGTATGCTGGGAGGTGAACGCCTGTCCAGCACGAGCCTCGCCCACGCGCAGGAACTGCTGTCCGTGGCCGCCGACGTCCCCACCACCGCCCGCGCACGCAAACGATCATGAACACCCCCGCTCCCGGAGCCCCCGACCCCGCAGCGCTCAACGAGGTGGTGCTCGTCACCGGCATCTCCGGGTCCGGCAAGTCGGTCGCGCTGCACGCGCTGGAAGACGCGGGCTTCTTCTGCGTCGACAACCTGCCGCCCGAGTTGCTGCGCGACTTCCTGCGACTCGAGCACGGCCGCTCGCAGCGCCGCGTCGCCATCGCGGTGGACGTGCGCAGCGCCGGTTCGCTGCCCCACCTGCTGCCGCTGATCGAGGAACTGCGGGGTGAAGGTGTGGTGATCCGCTCGGTGTTCCTCGACGCCGGCACGGACGCGCTGGTGCGCCGGTTCTCCGAGTCGCGCCGCCCGCACCCGCTGTCGCAGCAGGCCACGTCGCAGAGCCTCAACCGCCGCCGGGAAGACAAGGCGCCCGACGGCCACCGTGCCCTGTACGACGCCATCGAACTCGAACGCGAGCTGCTCGCCGAACTGCGCGAGATCTCCACCGTGGTCGACACCAGCCAGCTGCGCCCCGCCCAGCTGCGGCTGTGGATGCGCGACCTGGTGCAGGCCGGCAGCCTCGCCCTCACCCTCGTGTTCGAGTCGTTCGCGTTCAAGCACGGCGTGCCGCTCGACGCCGACTTCGTGTTCGACGTGCGCATCCTGCCGAACCCCTATTACATCCGTGAACTGCGTGCGCAGACGGGCCGCGACGACGGCGTGATCCAGTACCTCGAGGCCCAGCCCGAGGTGGCCGAGATGCTCGAGCAGATCGAGGCGTTCATCGCCCGCTGGCTGCCCGCGTTCGAGAACGACCAGCGCAGCTACCTCACGGTGGCCATCGGCTGCACCGGTGGCCAGCACCGCTCGGTCTACCTGACCGAGACGCTCGCCCGCCGGTTCTCGAAGCGCAGCGTCTCGCTGATCCGCCACCGCGAACTCGACGCCCGCGATTGACCTCTTTGCTGCCGCGCATGCGCTTTCGTTCCTCGACCGTGAAACTGCCGCTCCTTCCGCTGCAGGCCGTACTCTTTCCAGGCGGCCTGCTGAGCCTGAAGGTGTTCGAGGCCCGCTACCTCGACCTCGTGAGTTCCTGCCTGCGCGAACACAAGCCGTTCGGCGTGGTGGCCGTGCGCCAGTCCAGCGAGGGCGGCAAGGCATCCGATCCCAATGCCTTCGAGGCCGTCGGTGTGATGGCCGAGCTGATGGAGGTGGACGCGCCCCAGGCCGGCATCCTTCAGGTGCGTGCGCGCGGCCTGAACCGCTTCACGCTCGTGGGGCAGACGCAGCTCGACGACGGGCTCTGGGAGGGCCGCACGCGCGCCCTCGACAACGACGAGCGCGTGGCGCCGTCCGAGTCTCAGCTCGAGACCGTCAAGGGCCTTGCCAACGCCATCGGCACGCTCAAGCAGCAGGGCTCCGAGCCTTTCCTGAAACCCTTCCACTTCGAGGACGCGGGCTGGGTGGCCAACCGGTGGTGCGAGATCCTGCCCATCTCGGTGGCCGCGAAGCAGCGCCTGATGGCCCTGGAAGACCCCGTGGGCCGGCTCCAGCTGGTGGACGACTTCCTGCGCAGCAAGGGCGTGGTGCGCTGATCCCGGAATGAAAAAGCCCCCGGCCGGTGGGACACCGGCCGGGGGCGCTCACACGGTCCTCAGGACGCCGTGCAGTACGTGGCCGGGGTGTTCGGCGCTTCGACCGGGTCGGTCGCAGACCAGGTCTGGATCGGCGTCACCGTGATGCGGCATTGCGCGTCCACCGTGAACGAGAAGACGGTCCACCACCAGGTGTTGGCGCCCTCACCCGCCGGCGGCGTGAACACCGACACCGCCCCCGCGTTGTTCAGTTCCACGCGCGTGGGCGATCCCGTCAGGCCAGGGCCGGTGTCTTCGCTGAAGTTGTTCACGGCGTAGCGGTACGTGCCCACCATCAGGCGGCGCACCGTGATCACCTCGGGGCCGTAGCTGCTCATGTCGTCCACGTCCAGCGCGGCGAACGGCGCGGCCGTCAGGCTGCCATCGGCGGCGAAGTACACGTGGTCGCCGTTCGGAGCGAACAGGTGCGAATCGACGTCGGACGGCGAGCGGCCCCAGGTCAGCTTGATGGTCAGGCCGGTAGCGGCGTTGCTCAGCACCAGGCAGGCACCGGTGGGCGACAGCGGCGCATCCGCCGTGCCCGACGTCACCGAGACGGTGTTGGAGAAGCGCACGCCGCTCTGCGCGGTGACCGTGCCGTTGGCCTGGCGCTTCATCGGCACGACGAAGTTGCCGGCGGCGTCGGTGATGGCCGAGGCGGTGCCGGAGTAGTCGATGCCGTCGGTCACGATGCGTGCGTTGGCCACCGCGGCGCCGGCCTCGTCCTTCAGGCAGCCGGTGATGTTGACGGTGTTGACGTACTGGTCGGCGTTCCAGGTGGTGAAGTGCGTCACCGTGCCTTCGTAGTACTGGTTGGGCGCGGTGCCGGCCAGCGTGGCCGTGCCTTCTTCCACCCACTCGCCCTTCGTGGCGTCGAACCAGAACAGCGGGATGCTGTTCGTGGGCGTGCCGCGCGTGGAGAGCGGGATGCGCACGGTGGCCGACTTGCCCGTGGCGATGTTCACGCGGGCGCCGGTGGTGTCGGCCAGGGTCACGGTCATCGCGCCGTAGCTCTCGATGCTCGAGAGGCCGGCGGTCGTGCGGGCGCGGAAGTCACCGGGCATGTAGGCGGGGTTCACCGCCGGGTCGATCGGCGTGACCGACACGGTGACGGAGCCCGAGATCGGCAGGCCGTCGGCACGCGCCAGGGCGGCAGCGGGCAACGTCACGCGCGCGGACGAACCGGGCACGGTCACCGACCCGCCCGCGGCCGGGTCGACGACGCCGCTGGCGGCCACCGGGAGCAGTTGCGCGGTGACGGTGGTGGTCTGCTGCGCCACGGCGTGCGTGACGACGACGTTCTCGGCATAGGCCGTCTTGTTGAACGTCAGCACGGTGCGCGTGCCGGCCGCCACGGGCACGGTGAAGCGGCCGTCGTTGTCGGTGGTGGCCGTCTGGGTGCCCGACTTCACGGTGACACCGCCGACCGGCTTGCCGGTGGCCGTGTCGAGCACGGTGCCCGCGACCGTCGAGTTCGGGGCCTGCGGGTTTTCGGTGCCGGTGGCCGGCGCCGGGGCGTCGTCACCGCCGCAGGCGGTGAGCAACAGCGAGACCGCGAGCGCGGGCGCCGCGGCCCACGCGAGGAAGGAGGAAGAGGATGGGTGCTGCATGGATCCCTGGGTGTTCGAATGCGGGCCGTCACCGCGACGACCCAGCCCTGAAGCGTGCGGGAAGTCACGCTCCTTGCCCTCCCCACCGAGGTGGGGTGAACCCCGTTTTCAGCCCCCCGCTGATGGGGGTGTGCGTTCCAGCAGCTTGCGCAACGCCGACGGCACGCCCATCGACAGCGCCTCGTCGCGCGTGACCCAGCGGCCGGCCGGCAGCGTGGCCGTGATGCGGGCCACGTCCTTCGCGACGGCCTTCGCCGGCAGGCGCCAGACCACCGGATGCAGCGTCCAGTCGAGGTGGGTCAGCACGTGCTTGAACGCGTCGAGCACCTCGGCCGCACCGGGCCAGTCGGCCGCGGCCGCACGCAAGGCGTCGACCGAGTCGAACTCGGGCAGGCTCCAGAGGCCTGCCCACACACCGGTCTCGGGACGCTGCACGAGCCACAGGCGGTCGTCGCGCACGAGCCAGAGCCAGGCGTTCTCGCGCTGGCTGCGCTTGAGCTTGCGCGTCTTCACGGGGAAGCGCTCGGGCTGCCCGTCGCGGCGTCCCTGGCAACCGGGTTGCACCGGGCACACGAGGCACTGCGGCGACCGGGGCAGGCAGATGGTGGCGCCGAGGTCCATGATGCCCTGCGTGTACGCCTCGATGCCCTGCTCCGGCAGCATCTCCGTGGCACGGTTCCACAGCACCCGCTCGTTCGCGGCCACGGCCAGGTCGGCGTCGAACGCGAGGAACCGCGTCAGCACCCGCTTGACGTTGCCGTCGAGGATGGCCACGCGCTCGCCGTAGCAGAAGGCCGCGACGGCGGCCGCCGTCGAGCGGCCGATGCCGGGCAGGCTCTGCAGCAGCTCGCTGCTGCGCGGGAATTCACCGCCGAAGCGCTCGACCACCGCCTTCGCGCACGCATGCATGTTGCGCGCGCGGCTGTAGTAGCCGAGGCCGCTCCACAGCGCGAGCACGTCGTCCTGTTCGGCTTCGGCCAGCGCCCGCACGTCGGGGAAGCGGGCGAGGAACCGCGCGTAGTAGCCCAGCACCGTGGTCACCTGCGTCTGCTGCAGCATGATCTCGGAGAGCCACACGCGGTACGGGTCGGTGGTCTGCTGCCACGGCAGCGTGTGGCGTCCGTGCGTGCGCTGCCACGCGATCAGCGGGGTGGCGAAACGGGACGGCGAGCTGGACTGCAAGAAGAGCCGGGGATCAGGCTTGAATGGCGATGCGCGATTCGGTGTCGACCAGCTGACCGTGGCCCGACTCGCCGAACGTGGCGGGGTCGAGGTGGGCGTGTTCCTTGAGCTTGCCGATCAGGTCGGCGCAGCGGGCCACCTGCTGCTGCAGCTGGGCGTCCTGCGCCTCGAGTTCGCTCAGGCGGTGTTCCAGCTCGCCGGAGGCGGCCTGGATGCGCTCGAGCGCCTCGCGGCGGCGGCGGAAGCCGCGGCGGCGTTCGCGCAGCTGCGAATCGACCTGCGACGACGCCATCTTGTTCCACAGCTCGAGTTCGCCGCTGGCGTTCTCGAACACCACGCGCAGCTTCGACATCAGCATGCGGCGGAACTGCTCCATGAACTTGGTCTGCGACAGGCGCAGCGCCTGCGTGAGGCCCAGGTACTGCACGTAGTTGCGCTGGATGAGCGCGAGCTCCTGCACGAACCGGTTCATGTCGGGCATCTGGTTGACCGACAGCGAGAAGCCGAATTCGGCGTTGAGCTTCGCGAACGACGCGGTGAGCATCGTGTGGATCTCGTTGCCGCGCGTCTGCGTGGCTTCGAGCAGCTCGCGCAGACGGCTGCACAGCGCGATGAACGCCTTCTTGGCGCCGAGGTTGAGCAGCGTGGCGTGCATGGCCGTCTGCATCTCGGTGACCTCTTCGCGCAGGCGGTCGCTGGTGAGGTCGATCAGCGCGTTCTTCAGCATGCGGCTGTGGACCATGCGCATGGCCTGCAGGCGGGCGGTGCACTGCTCGAATTCGCGGGTCTCGGCGTCCACCCGCTCGATCATCAGGCGGGTCTTCGCGCCGCTCTTGCCACGCAGGCCGCGCAGCTCGAGCAACTGCTCGGCGAGCTGGCGGCGGCGGTCGCCGAGGCGGCGGGACACGAGCGCCTCGGTGCGCATCACGGCGTCGACCACGGTGGTCTGCAGCACGTCGCGGCGCTGCGGCAGCAGCTGGGCGCCGAGGGCGGCTTCCAGGTCGAGCACGCGGCTCTCGGCCAGCGCGGCGGTTTCACCGTCGACGCGGGCGGCGAGCGCCTGGCGGGCCGACAGCGGGAACACCTTCTCCGGCGCCACGCCGAGCGTGCGCGCTGTGTTGTTGCGCTGCGTCTCGATCTGGTCGGCCACCTGGGCGGCCGTGGCGAGCGGGTCGCGCAGCGCGTCGATCTTGTTCAGCACCACGAAGCTCGACGTGGTGGGCGAGCCGAGGTGGTCGCGCCAGATGGTCAGGTCGGACTTCGTGACGCCGGTGTCGGCGCCGAGGATGAACACCATCGCGTGCGCGGACGGCAGCAGGCTCAGCGTCAGTTCCGGTTCCGCGCCGATGGCGTTCAGGCCCGGGGTGTCGAGCACGACCAGGCCGCGCTTGAGCAGCGGATGCGGGTAGTTGATCATCGCGTGGCGCCAGGCCGGCACTTCCACGCGGCCGGTGTCGTCCACCGGCGGGTTGTCTTCGGTGTTGTCGTCGTGCCAGAAGCCCAGCGCGCGGGCTTCGTCGACGCTCACCCACTGGGTGCGCATCACTTCCTGGAGCGACTCGGACAGGCGCTCGGGGTGGGTCACGTCGAGCGGGATGTGGGTCCAGGCGCGGGGCTGCGAGCGCAGGTCGGCGAGGGACAGGCCTTCGAGCCGGGTGGCGATGGGCAGCAGCGCGAGCGCGGGCGCCTCTTCACCGTCGTGGCCCAGCTCGACCGGGCACATGGTGGTGCGCCCCGGGGTGGCGGGCAGCACACGGCGGCCGGTGTCGGCGAAGAAGATGGCGTTGATGAGCTCGGACTTGCCGCGCGAGAACTCGGCGACGAAGGCGACCACGAGCTTCTCGTTGACGAGGCCGCGGCGCAGCGTGTCGAGGGCTTCGGCCGCGGCGGGATCGGCCAGGTCGTGTTCGCCCAGGAAATGGCCGAATTCGTCGAGGCGGCGCCCCAGGCCGGCGCGCCAGAGGCCAAGAGCATCAAGACTGCTTGCGAAGGAAGAAGCCATGGAAATGGACGGGCCCGGCAGGTAAGCGTCGGCCATGGTATCGCAAGGGGCATGCCCGCCGCCCCCGTCGAAACACTTGGTCACCCTCGGGGCCGCCGGACCGTGCGGATTTCCCCACTGGCCACCGTCTTTGCCTATCTTTTCTGGCAGGACGGGCAGAAGAAGGTGGAGCGGGCGGCCTGGGTGATTCTCCGGATGGGGGTTCCGCAGACGGTGCACGGGTCGCCTTCGCGGCCATACGCCCTGGCCTGGTCCTGGAAGGCGCCGGCCATGCCGTGGGTGTCCTTGAAGTCGCGCAGCGTGGTGCCGCCCAGGGCCAGGGCACGGGCGAGGATGGTGCGCACGGCCTCGGCGAGGCGCTCGGCGCGGGGGCGGCTGACCTTGTTGGCGGGCAGGCGCGGGTCGATGCCGGCGGCGAAGAGGGCCTCGCAGGCGTAGATGTTGCCGGCGCCCACCACGATGTCACCCGACAGCAGCGCGAGCTTCACGGCGATGCGGCGGCGTTTCAGCGCGTCGTGCAGGTAGGCGCCGGTGAAGGCGGGGTCGAAGGGTTCGAGGCCCAGGCCGGACAGCAGCTTGAGGGCGGGGTCCTGGTCGAGCGCGTTCGACCAGACCACGGCACCAAATCGCCTGGGATCGGTCAGACGGAGGGTGCCCCGGGTGGTGAGCAGGTCGAAGTGATCGTGCGCGGCCGGCTCGGGCACGGCATCGCGGAACGCAAGGGAGCCCGACATGCCCAGGTGCATCAGCAGGCCGCCGCCGGTGAGCGGCAGCCACAGGTACTTGCCGCGGCGGGTGGCCTCGCCCACGGTGCGGTCCACGAGGCTGTCGGGGTCGCAGCCGAGCGGCCAGCGCAGCGGCTTGCCGAGGCGCACGCCCGTGACCACGGCGCCGGCGATGCGCGGGGCCAGGCTCGCGCGGGTGGTTTCGACTTCGGGCAGTTCCGGCATGCCTCGATTATGGCGAGCCGGGGCGCCGCAGACGCCGGCCGGGACGTGACACTAGAATCGATCACGCATACAGGAGCATTCATGCGGGCCTTCTCCCCAATTTCTCGTGCAGCGCTCGCCCTGGCCTGTTCGCTGGCGCTTGCCCCCGCGGCACGCGCGCAGGCGGCGGCCGCCCCCACCGACCCCGACGCGGACGACGCCCCGCCCGCCGTGGTGAACAACTCGCCGCTGAACGCGCGCATGTTCACGCAGCTGTTCGTGGCCGAACTCGAGGCCCGCTCCGGCCAGAAGGGCCTCGCGTACCAGATGATGCTGGAGGCGGCCCGGCGCTCGCTCGACGAATCGCTGTTCCGCCGTTCCGTGGGCCTCGCATCCGAGATGGGCGACGGCCCCGCCGCGCTGTCCGCCGTCCAGGCCTGGCGCAACGCCATCCCGACGTCGGTGCAGGCCACGCGCTACGAGGTGCAGCTGCTGCTGGCGCTCGACCGCTTCCCCGAGGCCGCCACCGCCACGCGTGCGATGCTCGACCTGACCCCGCCCGAGGACCGTGCCGGCACCTTCGCGTCGATCCCCCGCCTGTTCGCGCGCAACCGCGACCGCAAGGCGAACGCCCAGCTGCTCGAGCCGGTGCTGACGCCGTGGGTCGCCAAGCCCGAGACCCGGGTCGGCGCGAGCATCGCCCTTGCCCGCATGATGGCGGCCGCCGGCGACACCGCACGTGCGCTCGAACTCACCCGCGCCGCCCACCAGCAGGACCCCGCCGCCGAGACGCCCGCGCTGCTGGCCATGGAACTGCTGGTGAGCCACCCCGAGGCCGACGCGATCGTGGTCGACCACCTGAAGGTGCGTCCGCAGGGCTCGGCCATCCGCATCCTGTACGCCCGCGTGCTGAGTTCGATGCACCGCTACGCCGAGGCCGCCGCGCAGCTCGACGAAGTCACGCGCCGCGACCCGCAGATCGCCGCGCCGTGGGTCACCCTCGCCGCGCTGCAGCTCGAACTGAAGAAGCCGGCCGAGGCCACCACCACGGTCTACCGCTACCTCGCCGGCCTGCGCGACGGCTCCATCGTCGCCACGGCCCCGGCCACCGGCACGCAGTCGCCCATCGTGCTCGCCGCGGGCGACGACGACGATGACGACAGCCCCACCGACCAGAGCGTGGCGCAAGCCTATTTCCTGCTGGCACGCGCCGCCGAGATGCAGCGCGACTACGCGGGCGCCGAGGGCTGGCTCGCGAAGGTCACCGACCCCCAGCGCGCGCTGGACGTGACGGCCCGCCGTGCCGAGCTGCTGGCCAAGCAGGGCAAGCTCAAGCAGGCCGTGGACCTCGTCCGCAAGGCCCCGGAAGACACGCCCGAAGCGGCGCGCACGAAGCTCGTGCTCGAGGCCCAGCTCTACAGCGACGCGAAGCAATGGGCCCAGGCCGAGGCCGTGTTCGCCGAGGCGAACCGGAAGTACCCGAACGATTCGGAGTTGCTGTACCAGCAGGCCATGATGGCCGAGAAGCTCAACCGCCTCGAGGACATGGAGCGGCTGCTGCGCAAGGTGATCGAGATCCGCCCCGACCATCACCATGCGTACAACGCCCTCGGCTACTCGCTCGCCGAACGCAACCTGCGCCTGCCCGAGGCGCGCGAACTGATCGTCAAGGCGCTCGAGCTGTCTCCCAACGAGCCGTTCATCACCGACAGCCTCGGCTGGGTCGAGTACCGCCTCGGCAATTCACAGGAGGCGCTGCGCCTGCTGCGCCAGGCCTACCGCCTGCGCCCCGACGTCGAGATCGGCGTGCACCTCGGCGAACTGCTGTGGGTCACCGGCCAGCGCGACGAGGCCCGCCGCATCCTGCGCGAGGTGCGCGCCCGCGATGCCACGAACGACGTGCTGCGCGACACCCTCGCCCGCCTGAAGGTCGACCTGTGATCCGTCGGCGCGTCGCGATGGCCGCCGCCGCGGCGGCGGTGGTGTCGGCGTGCACCACCGTGCAACCGCCCGCACCGCCCGGCGACAGCCTCTCGGGCCGCCTGGCCGTGAAGGTGGACGCGAGCGCCGGCCAGCCCGCGCGGTCGGTCACGGCCGGGTTCGAACTCGCGGGCAGCCCGCCGGCCGGCCGCATGAGCCTCACGAGCCCGCTCGGCACGATGATCGCGCAGGCCGACTGGTCGCCCGAGGGCGCCCGCCTGGTCACGTCCGACGGCGAATCGACGTTCGGCAACCTCGACGAACTCACCCGCGAGATGCTGGGCGAAAGCCTGCCCGTGGCCGCCCTCTTCGACTGGCTGCGCGGCCGCCCCTGGTCCGGCGCGCCCAGCCAGGCCACCACGCCGCCCACCGAACCCGGCTTCGACCAGCTCGGCTGGGCCGTGCGCCTGGGCCGCTTCGGCGACGGCCTCGTGGTCGCGCAGCGGGCCGCGCCGCCGCTGGTGACCGTCCGCGCCCAGGTCGACCGATGAGCGCGATGACCCTGACCGACGTGGCCGCCCCGGCCAAGCTGAACCTGTTCCTGCACATCGTGGGGCGGCGGGCCGACGGCTATCACCTGCTGCAGTCCGTCTTCGTGCTGATCGACTGGGCCGACACGCTGCACTTCGAGCGCCGCGCCGATGGCCGGCTGCAGCGCCACGACCTCACCGCCCCCCTGCCCGCCGACGACCTGTGCCTGCGCGCCGCCCGCGCGCTGCGGGCCGCCTCGGGCACGTCGTTCGGCGCCGACATCAGCATCGACAAGCAGGTGCCGTGGGGCGCCGGCATGGGCGGCGGCAGTTCGGACGCGGCCAGCACGCTGCTCGCGCTGAACCGGCTGTGGGACCTCGGCTGGTCCCGTGAACGCCTGATGGCACTGGGGTTGTCGCTCGGGGCCGACGTGCCCTTTTTCATCGGCGGCCAGAATGCCTTCGTGGAAGGCGTGGGCGAGGTCCTGACCCCGCTGGCCCTGCCGCGGCAATGGCTCGCGGTGGTCAAACCGGCGGCTGGCATCGAAACCCGTGCGATTTTTGCGAGTCCGCTCTTGGCGCGCGACAACAAACCTGATAAAGTAGCGGGCTTCCTGGTTGATGCAGGCATTCAAAGCCTTCTAGACGGATACGGCATCAATGTGATGCAGCCTCCGGCAGAGTCTGAATGCCCCGAAGTCACGAAAGTGGCCCGGGTTCTGCAGGAACGGTTCGGCAACAGCCGCATGACCGGTTCCGGCAGTGCCGTGTTCGCCAGGGCAGGCACAGGACACCAGCCACTGGCGTCCCTTCCTTCCGATTTGCCGGAGGGTTGGGTTGGAAGAATGTGCCGGAGTCTGGAGGAACATCCCCTGAGGGGTTGGGCTTCCGACTGAAAAGTTTTGGGCCGCTTGCGAAAGCAGGCAGCCTGTGTAGGGGAGTCGCCAAGTTGGTTAAGGCATCGGATTTTGATTCCGACATGCGAAGGTTCGAATCCTTCTTCCCCTGCCACTGAATTAGAAAAAAGAGCTTCAGTGAGCGGTCCGCCGGACCGATGCGCTGAGGCTCTTTTTGTCGATATGGGTGACGAATTTTTCGTCATGGTTCCCGTGCCACCCGGTGGCACACCGCAGCTGAAATGAAAGGGCGCGCTGTGCCCGCGAATGCGCCCCAAACCAGCCCCGACGGAGGGAATGTGCTTTTCAATACCGTTCTGTTCACCGGCAACGCCAACCCCGCCCTCGCGCAGGAAATGGCCTCGCACCTGGGCATCGAACTCGGCAAGGCTTCGGTCGGCCGGTTCTCCGATGGTGAAGTCGCCATCGAGATCCAGCAGAACGTGCGTGCGCGCGACATCTTCGTCGTGCAGCCCACGTGCGCGCCCACGAACGAGAACCTGATGGAACTGTGCATCATGGTCGACGCGCTGAAGCGGGCCTCCGCCCGCCGCGTCACGGCCGTGATTCCCTACTTCGGCTATGCCCGCCAGGACCGCCGCCCGCGTTCCACCCGCGTGCCCATCAGCGCGAAGGTCGTGGCCAACATGCTGGAAGCCGTCGGTGTCGAGCGCCTGCTCACGATGGACCTGCACGCCGACCAGATCCAGGGCTTCTTCAACATCCCCGTCGACAACATCTACGCGTCGCCCGTGCTGCTGGCCGACGTGCAGAGCAAGCGCTACCCCGACCTGGTCGTGGTGTCGCCCGACGTCGGCGGTGTGGTGCGCGCCCGTGCGCTGGCCAAGCAGCTCGGCTGCGACCTGGCCATCATCGACAAGCGCCGCCCGAAGGCCAACGTGTCCGAAGTGATGCACGTCATCGGCGACATCGAGAACCGCAACTGCGTGATCATGGACGACATGATCGACACCGCCGGCACCCTCGTGAAGGCCGCCGAGGTGCTGAAGGAGCGTGGCGCGAAGAGCGTGTACGCCTACTGCACGCACGCCGTGTTCTCGGGCCCGGCCATCGAACGCATCAAGGGTTCGCAGCTCGACGAAGTGGTGATCACCAACACCATCCCGCTGAGCGAAGACGGCAAGGCCTGCCCGAAGGTGCGCCAGCTGTCGGTCGCGTTCCTGTTCGCCGAAACCATCCGTCGCATCTCCGACGGTGAGTCGGTGACGTCCCTGTTCGCGGAGCAGAACAACAACTTCTGATCCGCACACGGCGGTGCCGACAGGCGCTGTCTTTCGCGGGCCGCAAGGCCCACTTCGACGCCTGGTCGCGGGCGTCTTCCTATTTGGAGCAAACCATGAAATTTGTTGCTTTCGAGCGCAAGCTGCAGGGGACCGGAGCGAGCCGCCGCCTGCGCAACGCCGACAAGGTGCCTGGCATCGTCTACGGTGGCGCCGCCACCCCGTCGCTGATCGAACTCGATCACAACGCGCTGTTCCACGCGCTGAAGAAGGAAGCGTTCCACTCGTCGATCCTCGACATGGAACTGAACGGCAAGTCCGAGCAAGTGCTGCTCCGTGACTACCAGCTGCACCCCTTCCGCCAGATCGTGCTGCACATCGACTTCCAGCGCGTCGACGCCACCACGATGATCGTCAAGAAGGTGCCCCTGCACTTCGTGAACGAAGAAAACTCGCCGGCCGTCAAGACCGACAAGTGCCTGGTGAACCACGTCGTCACCGAACTCCGCATCTCGTGCCTGGCCAAGGCCCTGCCCGAGTTCCTGACCGTCGAACTCGGCGAACTGACCAAGGGCCAGGCCCTGCACGTCAGCGACCTGAAGCTGCCCGCCGGCGTCAAGGTCGTGACGCAAGGCAAGCCGAACCCGGTGATCGTGTCGACCTCGGTCCCGGTCGAAGAAGCCGAGATCGCTCCGGTCGTCGCTGCCCCCGCCGCTCCGGCTGGCAAGGGCAAGAAGTCCGAAAAGCAGAACAAGAAATAAGAAGAGCCTTCGGGCATCTGAGAAGCCCCGCCTCGGCGGGGCTTTTTTTCGTCCGTGCCCGGTGTGCCACCATGCCGCAGGAGATCCCGCCATGACCCTCGACTGGAATGCCTTCACCCCCTGGACCGCCCTCGCCGGCGGCGCCCTGATCGGCCTGGCCGCCACGATGTTCGTGCTGCTGAACGGCCGCATCGCGGGCATCAGCGGGGTGCTCGGTGGACTGCTGCCCCCGGCGCGCGGCGACACCGCGTGGCGCGTGGTGTTCCTGCTGGGTCTGTTCGCCGCGCCGTGGCTGTGGCGGGCCGTGACGGCCTGGCCGCCGGTGACGATCGACGCCGGCACGTCGGCCACCGTCGCCGCGGGCCTGCTGGTCGGCTTCGGCACGCGCCTCGGGTCCGGCTGCACCAGCGGCCACGGCGTGTGCGGCCTCTCGCGCCTGTCGCCACGTTCGCTCGTGGCCACCCTCGCCTTCATGGCCGCGGGCTTCGTGGCGGTCTGGGTGATCCGCCACCTGTTCGCCGGCTGAAGGACACGCCATGGCCCTCCTGCTCTCCGCCTTCGCGGCCGGCCTCGTGTTCGGCCTCGGCCTGATCCTCTCCGGCATGACCGACCCGGCGAAGGTGCTCGCCTTCCTGGACCTCGCGGGCCGCTGGGACCCGTCGCTGGCCCTCGTGATGGGCGGCGCGATCGCCGTGGGCCTCGTGGGCTTCACCATCGCCCGCCCGCGCTCCGTCTCGCTGCTGGGTTCGGCGATGAAGCTGCCCACGGCCCGGCACATCGACCGGCGGCTCGTCGCGGGCGGCCTGCTGTTCGGCGCCGGCTGGGGCCTGGCGGGGTTCTGCCCGGGGCCGGCGCTCGTCGCGATGGTGATGGGCCACTCGAAGGCCCTGCTCTTCGTGGCCGCGATGCTGGTGGGGATGGGGCTGTTCGAGTGGATCGACCGGCGGCGCAGGACCTGAGTTTCGAGGGCGGATCGGCACCGCCCTCCCGGGATCCAGCACCGATAATGTCGCCATGATTCGACTGTTGGTAGGCCTCGGCAACCCCGGGGCGGAATACGAGGCCACGAACCACAACGCGGGGTTCTGGTGGATCGACGCCGTGGCGCGCGAACTCAAGGCCACGCTCGTGCCCGAGCGCAGCTACTTCGGGCTCGTCGCCCGGGTGAACCGCCAGGAGGGCCCGCTGTGGCTGCTCGAGCCGCAGACCTACATGAACCTCTCCGGCAAGTCGGTGGCCGCCCTCGCCCGCTTCTTCAAGATCGCGCCCAACGAGGTGCTGGTGGCCCACGACGAACTCGACCTGCTCCCGGGCCAGGTCAAGATCAAGTTCGGCGGCGGCCACGCCGGCCACAACGGACTGCGCGACATCCACGCGCAACTCGGCACCCCCGACTACTGGCGGCTGCGCCTCGGCATCGGCCATCCCGGCGTGAAGGCCGAGGTGGTCGACTACGTGCTGCGCAAGCCCAAGCCGGAAGCGCGCGACGCCATCCACGAGTGCATCCACCGCACCCTGCCGGCACTCGACCTGCTGCTCGAAGCCAACATGGAGCGTGCGAACATGAAGATCAACGCGAAGCCGCCGCGCCCGAAGCCGCCCCGGCCCGAGGGGGTCGGCAAGCCCGCGGCCCCGGCCGGCGAAACGCCCTCCACCTGATCGGCGCGGCGACATGCGTGGCTTCGCCGTCGCCCGCGGCCTCGCGGCCCTGGCCGTGTGCCTCGCGGGGCTCGCCGCCACCGGTCACGCCGCCACCATCTACCGCTGCGGTCCCGAAGGCCGCACGTTCTCGCAGATCCCCTGCCCCGCCGGGGAGGGCCGCGCACTGGACGTGAGCGACACCCGCGACGCCGGCCAGCGCGCCGAAGCGCAAGACGCGGTCCGGCGCACCGCCGCGGCGGCCGACAGCATGGCGGCGGCACGGGAACGCCTCGAGGCCGCGCGGGTGCGTGCACCGGGCCTGATCCCGGTGACACGGGTCGCCGAGTCCGAGGACCGGAAGACGTCCGGCAAGGTGGCGAAGAAAAAGAAGCGGGGCCGTGACGACGGGCTGACGGTGCCGTTCAAGGGGGCGCCGGCCGACGAAGGCGACAGGAAGAAGCCTGCCGCTGCGCGCTGAAGACGCACCGCCCTCAGCAAGTCACCCCGGCGAACGCCGGGGCCCACCGGTCCAATGGCGCGCCCTGGGCCACGTTGGATCCCGGCGTTCGCCCATTGCTGTCCGGGGAAAACGAGACGAACTCAAAACACTCGTCATCCCGGCGCAGGCCAGGACCCTGGGCCTTGCCGGAAGCGCGGCGTTGAACCTCCAGACACTGCACCTCGGCACGAGGGCAGCGAGCCATCGCGGAGGACTTTCCGGCGCCTGAGCGGGGCACAACGCTCAGGGTCCCGGCCTGCGCCGGGATGACAGCGTGTTTTCGCGATGCGATCGAGTCACGACATCGGCAGATCCGTTGCATCCCGCTCGGGGTCGGGCCTGTCACCGATCTTCCGTTTTTTCCCCGGACAGCAATGGGCGTTCGCCGGGATGACGAGTGTTTTCGGGAGCTTGTCGTTTTCCCCCGAACCGCAGCAAGCGTTCGCCGGGACGCCATTCGCTCAGGAGGCGCTGTCGGGCGCAGGCGCGTCGGTCAGCCCCTGAAGCTTCCGGTACTTCGCCCACAGCGTTTCCTTGGACTCGATGTGGTCCGGGTGGATCGGGATGCAGCTCACCGGGCACACCTGCACGCACTGGGGCTCGTCGAAGTGCCCCACGCACTCGGTGCACTTGGCCGGGTTGATCTCGTAAAAAGCCTCGCCCATCGAGATCGCCTGGTTCGGGCACTCGGGCTCGCACACATCACAGTTGATGCATTCGTCGGTGATCAGCAACGCCATCTCGGGTCACGCTCCGCAGTCGGGCCGGAAGAACATCAGCCGGCCTTCTTGTCCGCTTTCACCTTCTGGTGCAAGCGGCTCAGGACGGAGGGTGACACGAATTTGGAGACATCACCGCCGAGGTTGGCAATTTCGCGCACGAACGTGCCCGACACGAACTGGTACTGGTCGCTCGGGGTCAGGAACACGGTTTCCACGTTGGGCATCAGGTGGCGGTTCATGCCGGCCATCTGGAACTCGTATTCGAAGTCGCTGACGGCGCGCAGGCCGCGCACCACCACCTTGCCGCCATGGCTGGTCACGAAGTCGCTCAGCAGCCCGTCGAAGGCGATCACCTCGACGTTCGGGTGTTTCACGGCCAGTTCCTGGGCGATCTCGAGCCGCTCGGCCAGCGTGAACATCGTGCGCTTGTGGTGGCCGGCGGCCACGGCGAGGATCAGGCGCTCGAACAGGCGGCCGGCCCGGCGCATCAGGTCCTCGTGGCCCAGCGTCATCGGGTCGAAGGTGCCGGGGTAGACGGCGGTGAGGCGGGTCACGGAAGTCAAGCGGGCTCCTTCGGGGCGGCTGCGGTCGATTCGGGCGCAGTGTAGCCGGGCTCGGCACGTTGAAACAAATGGTAGTGCACCGTGCCGGCACGCCCGTGGCGGTGCCGGGTGAGCGGCTCGCCGCTGAAGTCTTCCGGCGAGAACTCCCGGTCGGCCTCGAGGTAGATCAGCCCGCCGGGCACCACCACCCGCGACGCGGCGGCCACGGCCTTGCCGAACAGGCCGGCGTCGAACGGCGGGTCCACGAACACCAGCTCGAAGCTGCCGGCCGGTTGGCGGCCCATCCAGGTGATGGCGTCGGCGCCGGTCACCCGCACGGAATCACCAGCCTTCAGGCGGGCGTGCACGTCCTGCAGGCCCTTCACCAGGCGGCCTTCGCGCTCCAGCAGCGTCACCTCGGACGCCCCCCGCGACGCGGCCTCGAAGCCGAGGGCCCCGCTGCCGGCGAACGCGTCGAGGCAGCGCCAGCCATCGAGGTCGTTGCCCAGCCAGTTGAAAAGGGTCTCGCGCACGCGGTCGGGCGTGGGCCGCAGGCCGGGCAGGTTCGCCACCGGCAGCTTGCTGCGCTTCCACTGGCCGCCGATGATGCGCACCTCGCGGGGCGGCGTGCCCCGCGGTCCCGCCGCGCTCAAGGACGCACCGGGATGCCCCGGCTCGCCATCAGTGCCTTGGCCTCGCCCACGGTGTGTTCGCCGTAGTGGAAGATGCTGGCGGCCAGCACCGCGTCGGCATGGCCCTGCTGGATGCCTTCGGCCAGGTGCTCGAGGGTGCCCACGCCGCCGGAGGCGATGACCGGCACGTCCACCGCGTCGCTCACGGCGCGCGTCAGCGGCAGGTTGAAGCCGATCTTCGTGCCGTCGCGGTCCATGCTGGTGAGCAGGATCTCGCCGGCGCCGTACGCGGCCATCTTCTTCGCCCATTCCACGGCGTCGAGACCGGTGTTCTTGCGCCCGCCATGGGTGTAGACGTCCCAGCCCGAGCCATCGGCCCGGCCCTTGGCGTCGATGGCCACCACGATGCACTGGGCGCCGTACTTGGCCGAGGCGTCGCGGATCACGTCGGGGTTGGCCACGGCCGCGGAGTTGAAGCTCACCTTGTCGGCCCCGGCGTTCAGCAGCCGGCGCACGTCGTCCACCGTGCGCACGCCCCCGCCCACGGTCAGCGGGATGAAGACCTGCGACGCCACGGCCTCGATGATCGGGAGGATCAGGTCCCGGCCGTCGCTGGTGGCGGTGATGTCGAGGAAGGTGAGTTCGTCGGCGCCCTGGTCGTTGTAGCGCGCGGCGATCTCGACCGGGTCGCCGGCGTCACGCAGTTCGACGAAGTTGACACCTTTGACGACGCGACCGCCGGTCACGTCGAGGCAGGGAATGATGCGTTTGGCAAGCATGGCGGGGGTGCCGAAGTGTGGACACGGCGCGGCCGCCAGGACGAACCACGCGGGAAAGAGGATGAAGGGTCAGACGCCGTTGAGTTCGTCGGCACGGCGCTGGGCCGCCTCGAAGTCGAGGTCGCCGCTGTAGATGGCGCGTCCGCAGATCACGCCTTCCACGCCGTCGCTCTCGACGGCGCACAGCTTCTCGATGTCGGCGATGTTCGACAGGCCACCCGACGCGATCACCGGGATGCTCAGCGCCTGCGCCAGCTTCACGGTGGCGTCGACGTTGATGCCCGACAGCATGCCGTCGCGGCCGATGTCGGTGTAGATCACGCCTTCGACGCCGTAGTCCTCGAACTTCTTCGCCAGGTCGATGACCTCGTGGCCCGTGAGCTTGCTCCAGCCGTCGGTGGCGACCTTGCCGTCCTTCGCGTCGAGGCCCACGATGATGTGGCCGCCGAAGGCGCTGCAGGCGTCGCGCAGGAAGCCGGGGTTCTTCACCGCGGCCGTGCCGATGATGACGTAGCTCAGGCCGTCGTCGAGGTAGCGCTCGATGGTGTCGAGGTCGCGGATGCCGCCGCCCAGCTGCACCGGGATCTCCTCGCCCACTTCGGCCAGGATGGCCTTGATGGCGGCCTCGTTGACCGGCTTGCCCGCGAAGGCGCCGTTCAGGTCCACGAGGTGCAGGCGGCGTGCGCCGGCGTCGACCCATCGTCGGGCCATCTGCGCCGGATCTTCCCCGAAGGTGGTGGAAGCATTCATGTCGCCTTGCTTGAGGCGCACACAGTGGCCGTCTTTCAGGTCAATCGCGGGGATCAGCAGCATGGCCGAGGGTGGAGGTGGTGAGGGAAGGAAGAACGCCTTCGTGGGGCGTCACGGGGTCCAGTGGAGGAAGTTGCGGTACAGGGCGAGGCCGTGTTCGGCGCTTTTCTCCGGATGGAACTGGGTCGCGAAAATGTTATCTCGGGCGACGGCGCAGGTAAAGCGGACGCCGTAATCCGTTTCGCCCACGCTGTGCGCGGCGTCGGCGGGCTTCGCGTGGAAGCTGTGCACGAAGTAGAAGAAGGCGTCGTCGGGCACGCCCGCCCAGACCGGGTGAGGCCGGGCCTGGCGCACGCGGTTCCAGCCCATCTGGGGCACCTTGTAGCGGCTGCCGTCGGGCTGCACCTGGCCTTCGAGGCGGAAGCGCACCACGTCGCCGGGGATCAGGCCGAGGCCGCCGGTGTCGCCCTCTTCGCTGTGCGACAGCAGCATCTGCATGCCCACGCACACGCCCATCAGCGGCTTGTTCGCGGCCGCGTGCAGCACGGCCTCCTGCACGCCCGAGTCGCGCAGCTCGCGCATGCAGTCGGGCATGGCGCCCTGCCCCGGCAGCACGACGCGCTCGGCCGCGTACACCTCGTCGGGGTTGGAGGTAACGATCACATCGAACCCCGTGCCCGCGGCGACGTGCTTGACCGCCTGCGACACGGACCGCAGGTTGCCCATGCCGTAGTCGACGACGGCGACGGTCTTGCTCACAGCGACCCCTTCGTGGACGGGATCACGTCGCCCATGCGCGGGTCGATCTCGAGCGCCATGCGGATGGCCCGTGCGAAGGCCTTGAAGACCGTCTCGCACTGGTGGTGGGCGTTGTCGCCGTGCAGGTTGTCGATGTGCAGCGTGACGAGGGCATGGTTCGCGAAGCCCTGGAAGAACTCGAAGGCGAGCTGCGTGTCGAACGCGCCCACCATGCCGGACTTGAACGGCACGCGCATGTGCAGGCCCGGTCGGCCCGAGAAGTCGATGACCACGCGCGACAGCGCCTCGTCGAGCGGCACGTAGGCGTGGCCGTAGCGGCGCAGGCCCTTCTTGTCGCCCACGGCCTTGGCCACGGCCTGGCCAAGCGTGATGCCCACGTCTTCCACCGTGTGGTGGCCGTCGATGTGCAGGTCGCCCTTGCAGTCGATGTCGAGGTCGATCAGGCCGTGGCGGGCGATCTGGTCGAGCATGTGGTCGAAGAAGCCGATGCCCGTGGACAGCTTGGCCGTGCCCGTGCCGTCGAGGTTGATGCGGACCCGGATCTTGGTTTCCGCCGTGTTGCGGGTGACGTCGGCAATGCGTTCGGCTGTCATTTCAAACTCGCTTCCAGGGCTTCGATCATCAGGGTGTTCTCCTCCGGCGTGCCCACCGTCAGGCGCAGGCAGCTGGCCAGCAGCGGGTGCAGGCCGGAGACGTTCTTCACGAGCACGTTGCGTGCCTTGAGCGCGGCGAACAGCGCCGCGGCGTCGGGCACGCGCACCAGCACCATGTTGGCCTCGCTCGGGAACGGCTTGCAGCCGGGCAGCTTCGACAGCGCGGCCAGCAGGCGCGTGCGCTCGCTGCGCAGCACGGCGGCCTGGCGCGCGAACTCGTCGGCGTGTTCGAGGGCGAAGATCGCGGCCTCGGCGTTCAGCACGCTCACGTTGTACGGCGGGCGCACCTTGTCGACCTCGTCGACGAGGGCCTTGCGGCCCACCATGTAGCCGATGCGCACGCCGGCCAGGCCGAACTTGCTGAGCGTGCGCATCACCAGCACGTGCGGGTGGCGCGTCATGCGCTCGAACCAGTCGCGCGAGGCGAACGGCTGGTAGGCCTCGTCGATCACCACGAGGCCCGGCGCGGCCGCCACGATGCGCTCCATCACCGTGTCGTCGAACAGGTTCGCCGTGGGGTTGTTCGGGTACGCGAGGTAGACGAGCGCGGGCTGGTGCTCGGCGATGGCGGCGAGCATCGCGGCCTCGTCGAGCTCGAAGTCGGCCGTGAGCGGCACGCCCACGAACGTGAGACCCTGCAGGCGCGCGGACACGTCGTACATCACGAAGGCCGGCAGCGGCGCCAGCACCTTCGCGCCGGGCACGTCGCAGGCCATGCTGAGCATGGTGATGATCTCGTCGGAGCCGTTGCCCAGCACCAGCTCGAAGCCGTCAGGCAGGTTCACGTGGCGCTTGAGCGCGTTGCGCAGGTCGTCGATGCGGCCCGCGGGGTAGCGGTTCAGCGCCACCTCGCCCAGGCGGCGGCCGAGTTCGGTGCGCAGCGGCTCGGGCAGGCGGAACGGGTTCTCCATCGCGTCGAGCTTGACGAAGCCGGCGCTCGGCTGGATGGCGTAGCCGTGCATCGACTGCACGTCCTGGCGGATGCAGCGCTGGATGCGGGTGTCGAGGTCGGCGGTCATTTGGTCAGATCCTTCAGGCGCAGTTCGGCGGCGCGGGCGTGGGCCTGCAGGCCCTCGCTGTAGGCGAGTTCGGCGGCGATGGTGCCGAGCTTCTGGGCTCCGGCCTCGCTCACCTCGATCAGGCTGCTGCGCTTCTGGAAGTCGTACACGCCGAGCGGCGACGAGAAGCGCGCGGTGCCCGACGTGGGTAGCACGTGGTTCGGGCCGGCGCAGTAGTCGCCCAGGCTCTCGCTGGTGAAGGCACCCAGGAAGATGGCCCCGGCGTGGCGCAGCAGCGGCTCCCAGCGGTGCGGGTCGGTCGAGCTGACTTCCAGGTGTTCCGGGGCGATGCGGTTGCTGATCTCGCACGCCTCTTCCATGCTGCGCGTGAGGATCAGCGCGCCGCGGCCTTCGAGCGAGGCGCGGATCACCTCGTGGCGCGGCATGGCGGGCAGCAGGCGGTCGATGGCCTCGCGCACCTGGGCGATGTAGGCCGCGTCCGGGCACAGCAGGATGCTCTGCGCCATCTCGTCGTGTTCGGCCTGGCTGAAGAGGTCCATCGCGACCCAGTCGGGCGGCGTGGTGCCGTCGGCCAGCACGAGGATCTCGCTCGGGCCGGCGATCATGTCGATGCCCACCTTGCCGAACACGCGGCGCTTGGCGCTGGCGACGTAGGCGTTGCCGGGGCCGGTGATCTTGTCGACGGCCGGCACCGTGGCCGTGCCGTAGGCGAGCGCACCCACGGCCTGGGCGCCACCGAGGGTGAAGGCACGGTCGACGCCCGCCACCGCGGCGGCGGCCAGCACCATCGCGTTGCGTTCGCCACCCGGGGTGGGCACGACCATGATGATCTCGCCCACGCCCGCCACCTTGGCCGGGATGGCGTTCATCAGCACGCTGGACGGGTACTGGGCCTTGCCGCCCGGCACGTAGATGCCCACGCGGTCGAGCGGCGTGACCTTCTGGCCGAGCAGCGTGCCGTCGGCGTCGCGGTAGCTCCAGGAGCGGCCAGTCACTTCCAGCTGCCGCTGGTGGTAGTCGCGCACGCGGTCGGCGGCCGCCTCGAGGGCCTGGCGCCGGACGGGCGGCAGGCTCGCGAGCGCGGCCTGCAGCTCACCCCGGGGAATCTCGAACTCGGCCACCGACGCGGCCTTCAGCCCGTCGAACCGTTCGGTGTACTCGAGCACCGCGGCGTCGCCGCGCGTGCGCACGTCGCCCAGGATGTCGGTGACCCGCTGCTCGATCGCATGGTCCGTCGCTTCGGACCAGTGCAGCACATGCTGGAAGCTGGTGTCGAAGTCGGCGTCTGCGGTGGCGAGCTGGCGGATCTGCACGTTCATGGTGGTGTGTGTGTTTACACGATGGCTGACGCGATGGCGTCGATGAGTTCGCGAAGGGGTTCGCGCTTGGTTTTCAACGCAGCCTGGTTCACCACCAGGCGCGAAGAGATCTGCATGATTTCCTCGACTTCCACGAGGTTGTTGGCCTTGAGCGTGCTGCCGGTGGAGACCAGGTCGACGATGGCGTCGGCCAGGCCTGTCAGCGGCGCGAGCTCCATCGAGCCGTAGAGCTTGATGAGGTCGACGTGCACGCCCTTGTTCGCGAAGTGTTCGCGGGCGCACTGCGTGTACTTGGTGGCCACGGCGATGCGCGAGCCCTGCTTCACGGCGGCTTCGTAGTCGAAGTCGGCGCGCACGGCCACGCTCAGGCGGCACTTGGCGATCTTCAGGTCGAGCGGCTGGTACAGGCCCTGGCCACCGTGCTCGAGCAGGACGTCCTTGCCCGCCACGCCGGCGTCGGCGCCGCCGTACTGCACGTAGGTGGGCACGTCCGTCGCGCGCACCAGCACCACGCGCACGTCGGGGCGGGTGGTGGCGAGGATCAGCTTGCGCGATTTCTCGGGGTCTTCGGTGACCTCGATGCCCGCGGCCTTCAGCAGCGGCAGGGTCTCGTCGAAGATGCGTCCCTTGGACAAGGCGAGAGTGATCATCGTCATTTGATCCGTTCGATGTCGGCGCCCAGCCCGCGGAGCTTGGCTTCCATGCGGTCGTAGCCGCGGTCGAGGTGGTAGATGCGTTCGACCATGGTCTCGCCGTCGGCCACGAGGCCGGCGATCACGAGGCTGGCCGAGGCGCGCAGGTCGGTGGCCATCACGGTGGCGCCCGACAGCTTCGGCACGCCGCGGATGGTGGCGGTGTGGCCGTGCACGTCGATCTGGGCGCCCAGGCGCACCAGCTCGTTCACGTGCATGAAGCGGTTCTCGAAGATGGTCTCGGAGACCACCGCGGCGCCGTCGGCGATGCAGTCGAGCGCCATGAACTGGGCCTGCATGTCGGTGGGGAACGCCGGGTACTCGCTGGTGGTGAAGCTGACCGCGCGCGGGCGGCCGTTGCTTTTCACGCGCAGGCCGCCGTCGACCGATTCCACCGAGGCACCGGCCTCGCGCAGCTTGTCGATCACGGCGCCCAGGTGGTCGGCGCGGGCGTACTTCAGGAAGGCCTCGCCGCCGGCCGCGGCCACGGCGCACAGGAAGGTGCCGGCCTCGATGCGGTCGGGGACGATGCGGTGCGTGGTGCCGTGCAGGCGCTCGACGCCCTGGATGCGGATCTGGCGGGTGCCGTGGCCCTCGATCTTCGCGCCCATCGAGATCAGCATCTCGGCGAGGTCGGGGATCTCGGGCTCCTGGGCCGCGTTCTCGAGCACCGTCTCGCCCTCGGCCAGCGTGGCGGCCATCAGCAGGTTCTCGGTGCCGGTGACGGTGACCATGTCGGTCGTGATGCGGGCGCCCTTCAGCCGTTTGGCCTTCGCGACGATGTAGCCGTGTTCGACGACGATGTCGGCGCCCATGGCCTGCAGGCCCTTGATGTGCTGGTCGACCGGGCGCGAGCCGATGGCGCAGCCGCCGGGCAGCGACACGCGCGCCTCGCCGAAGCGGGCCAGCAGCGGGCCCAGGACCAGGATGGACGCGCGCATCGTCTTCACGAGCTCGTACGGCGCTTCCCGGGTGGTCAGCGGCTCGGCCGTGAGCGTGACCACGTCGGGCGTGGCCTCGTTGCGCTCGGCCGTGACCCCCATGTTGCGCAGCAGCTTGAGCGTGGTGCCCACGTCCTGCAACTGGGGCACGTTCTGGAGCGTCACCGGCTCGGGCGTCAGCAGCGCGGCGCACAGTTCGGGCAGCGCGGCGTTCTTGGCGCCGGAGATGACCACGTCGCCCTTCAGGGGGCGGCCACCGCGGATGAGGAGTTTGTCCATGGGGGTTTCAGCCCGGGACTCACACGACCAGCAAGCCCGCCGAAGGTGCAGGCCAGCCGGCCGCAGTGAACCCTGCGGCCGCTTTCAGTGGTGGTGGGGGGTGGCCGACGGGGCGGATGCGGCCCATTCGGCGGGGGTGAGCGTCTTCAT
This sequence comes from Piscinibacter gummiphilus, assembly GCF_002116905.1. Classification (NCBI taxonomy): domain Bacteria; kingdom Pseudomonadati; phylum Pseudomonadota; class Betaproteobacteria; order Burkholderiales; family Sphaerotilaceae; genus Rhizobacter; species Rhizobacter gummiphilus. Next base: position 1,087,521 of record NZ_CP015118.1, on the reverse strand, counting down.
GGACAGGGCGTGGATTTGCTCGCGCATTCTATCGCCCAGCGCCCGGTAGACCCGCTGGTGGCGCGCCACGCGGCTCGCGCCGTCGAACTCCGCGGACACGATGGTCGCGAAGAAATGACGGCCGTCGCCCTCGACCTGCAGGTGTTCGCAGTTCAGGCCTTGCGCGATGTAGCGCTCGACTTCGGCGGGGGTGGGATCAGCCATGGTGGTCGACATTATCGCCCATGCCGGGAAAACCCGGCCGGACGACCCGTTTCAGTGCCGGATCTTGTAGCCGATGCGCAGCAGGTGCAGGCACAGCGCGCACACCAGCAGCAGGCTGCCGCCGGCCACGGCGAGGCTCATCCACGGGGAGACGTCGCTCGCGCCGAAGAAGCCGCGGCGGAAGCCGTCGATCATGTAGAAGAACGGGTTCAGGTGGCTCAGGCCGTACCAGAACGGGGGCAGCGACTTCACCGAGTAGAAGACGCCCGAGAGGAACGTCATCGGCATGATGATGAAGTTCTGGAAGGCAGCGATCTGGTCGAACTTCTCGGCCCACAGCCCGGCCAGCAGGCCCAGCGCGCCCATCATGGCTGCGCCCAGCACCGCGAACACGAACACCCACAGGGGTTCGGCGAGGGACAGTGGCGCGAACCACACCGTGACGACCAGCACGCCGAGGCCCACCACCACGCCGCGCACGACGGAGGCGCCCACGTAGGCGAGGAACCAGGCCCAGTGCGACAGCGGCGTCACCAGCAGGAACACGAGGTTGCCGGTGATCTTGCTCTGGATCAGCGAGCTGCTGCTGTTGGCGAACGCGTTCTGCAGCACGCTCATCATCACGAGGCCCGGGATCAGGAAGCTCGTGTAGCCCACCTGGTCGTAGACCTTCACGTGGTCTTCCAGCACGTGGCCGAAGATCAGCAGGTACAGCACGGCGGTGAGCACCGGCGCGGCCACGGTCTGGAAGCTCACCTTCCAGAAGCGCAGCATCTCCTTGTAGAGCAGCGTGCGGGTGCCGGCGAGCAGGCCTGGGGCGCTCATCAGAGGCCTCCCGATTCGGTTTGCATGATCTCGAGGAAGACGTCCTCCAGGTCGGCGCGGCCGATCTCGAGGTCTTCCGGCTGGAGCCCCGCGGCGCGCAGCGTGGCGAGCACCTGCTCCACCTCGGCGGCGTCGTGGGCCTTGAGCTGCACGATGCGGCCGGTGACCCGCGCCTGGGCGGCGAGCGAGGACGGCAGCGGCGCGTCGAGCTTGAAGCGCAGCATGGTGCTGGCCGTGCCGGCGAGCAGCGCGGTGGTGCGGTCGAGCGCCACGACGCGGCCCTGCTTGAGCATCGCGATGCGGCTGCACAGCGCCTCGGCCTCTTCCAGGTAGTGCGTGGTCAGCAGCACCGTGTGGCCCTCCTTGTTCAGGCGGGCCACGAACTGCCACAGCGTCTGGCGCAGCTCCACGTCGACGCCGGCGGTGGGCTCGTCGAGCACGATGACCGGAGGACGGTGCACCAGTGCCTGCGCGACCAGCACGCGGCGCTTCATGCCACCCGACAGCTGCCGCATGTTCGCGTGGGCCTTGTCGGCGAGGCCGAGGCCGGCGAGCAGCTCGTCGATCCAGGCGCCGTTGTTGCGCACGCCGAAGTAGCCGCTCTGGATGACGAGCGTCTCGCGCACGCTGAAGAACGGGTCGAACACCAGCTCCTGCGGCACGATGCCGAGGCTGCGCCGCGCGGCGGCGTAGTCGGTGACCACGTCGTGCCCGTGCACCTTCACATGGCCACCCGTGGCCGACGACAGGCCGGCGAGGATGCTGATCAGCGAGGTCTTGCCGGCGCCGTTCGGGCCCAGCAGGCCGAAGAACTCGCCGGGTTCGATGTCGAAGGAGACGCCGTCGAGCGCCCGCACGTCGCGTCCGGCGGCGTGGTAGGTCTTGCTGACGTTCTGGAACGAGATGGCTGGCATGGAGCGCGGGATTGTAGGCAGGTCCCGTGAATCCTGCAGGACCCGGGTTGACTCGGAGGCCCGCCCAGGATTTCGCTGCTAGATTGGCCCGATGCCCTCTCCCCCGAAGAAGCCGCGCCGCACCGCCGAACGCATCCTCGAGGCGGCGCTCGTGATGTTCAACCGCCTCGGGGAACCGAACGTGTCCACCACGGCCATCTCGGCCGAGATGGGCATCAGCCCCGGCAACCTGTACTACCACTATCCGGCCAAGGACACGCTGATCAACGCGCTGTTCGACCGCTACCGGGCCTCGCTCGAGACCCTGCTCGACGCGGCCGGCGACGTGCGCCACGTCGAGGACGCCTGGCTGTTCTTCCACATGCTGTTCGAGTTGCTGTGGGAATACCGCTTCCTGTACCGCGACCTGAACGATCTGCTCTCGAAGAACCGCCACCTGGAGACCCATTTCCAGGACCTGCTCGACCACAAGGCGCGTGCCGTGCGCCAGGTGCTCGACGGCATGAACCGCGGCGGCGCGCTGCGGGCCGACAGCCACGAGCTGGACCCGGTGGCCACGGCGATGGTGGTGGTGCTCACCTACTGGCTCAGCTACGAGTACGTGCGCGACCCGCGCCGCGCGCTGGAGCCGGAAGCCGCGGGCGCCGCGCTGCTGCGCGGGGCATTCCACGTGCTGAGCCTGGTCATGCCGTACCTCGACGGGCCCGAGCGGAATCACCTCCTCGCGCTCGTGGGCCGTTACCATCCCGATTCGCCCGCCGCTTGAGCGAAGGAGAACCCGATGTCCCGCTGGAACCCGTTTCCCTACGAGGCAGACGCCTACCGCTATGACCGTGACGCGCTCAGGGCCTCGTGGTCGCGCCTGCACGCCGGCGATGCGGAGGCCTTCCCCGAGGACGACGACGTGCTCCAGGCCTGGTCGCTGTACCACGCGGGCGAGTTCGAGGCCGCGGTGGACGCGGGCCTGCGCACGGCCTCGTCCGCCGGCCTGACGGTCGCCAACAAGGCGCAGGCCATGCAGGCGAACTACCTCGAGCGCAGCGAATGCCAGCGCTTCGCGCTGTTCCTCGACGTGGTCGCGCGGGCCGAATCCCAGGTCGAGGAAGACCCGGGCAACGCGAACGCCCACTACCTGCTGGCCTATGCGCTGGGCCGCTACGCGCAGGGCATCAGCATCTCGAAGGCGCTGCAGCTCGGGCTGGGCGCACGCATCAAGGCCGCGCTCGACACCACCATCCGGCTGCAGCCGCAGCACGCCGATGCCCACACTGCGCTCGGTGCGTTCCATGCCGAGGTGATCGACACGATGGGCGCGCTGCTCGGGCGCACGCAGGGCGCGAGCAAGGACGAGGGGGTGTCGATGTTCCGCACGGGCCTGCGGCTCAACCCGATGTCGGCCATCGCCCGCATGGAATACGCGAACGGCCTGGTGATGCTGGAGGGTGAGACCAAGTTGCGCGACGCCGAGAAGCTGTACGCCGAGGCCGCCGAATGCGTGCCGCTCGATGCGGCGGAGCGGCTGCACGTGGAGGTGGCGCGGGCAGAGTTGGCGCTTTGACCGCCGCTACGTAGTTTCCGGCATGCGAGGCGCGGGGGCCATTGCGTAGCATCGGCTTTCCGATACCTGCCGACCCATCCGAGGATTGCCCCCATGAAGAAGCTGTTGCTGGCTGCACTCACCGCGCTCACTGCCACGGCCGCGTTGGCCGAGTACCCCGAGAAGCCGATCACCATCGTCGTGCCGTTCGCGGCCGGCGGCCCCACCGACAAGGTGGCACGCGACTTCGCCGAAGGCCTGCGCAAGCAGCTGGGCAAGCCCATCATCATCGAGAACGCCGGCGGCGCCGGCGGCACGCTGGGTGCCACGAAGGTCGCCAAGGCGGCCAACGACGGCTACACGATCCTGCTCACGCACATCGGCATGGCCACGTCGCCGGCCCTGTACCGCAACCTGCAGTACAAGACCCTGGAAGACTTCGAGTACCTCGGCCTCATCAACGAAGTGCCGATGACCCTCGTGGGCCGCTCCACGCTCGCCGCGAACAACTACGCCGAACTGAACACCTGGATCCAGGCGAACAAGGGCAAGATCAACCTGGCCCACGCCGGCGTGGGTTCGGCCTCGCACCTGTGCGGCCTGCTGTTCCAGAGCACCCTCAAGGTCGAGATGGTCGCCGTGCCGTACAAGGGCACGGGCCCGGCCATGACCGACCTGCTCGGCGGCCAGGTCGACATCATGTGCGACCAGACCACCAACACGATGGGCCAGGCCGAAGGCGGCAAGATCAAGTTCTACGCCGTCTCCACCGCCAAGCGCCTGAGCATGCCGGCCCTGGCCAAGCTGCCCACGCTCGACGAGTCGGGCCTCAAGGGCTTCAACGTGACCATCTGGCACGGCCTGTACGCCCCGAAGGGCACGCCGAAGCCCGTCGTCGACAAGCTGAACGCCGCCCTCAAGGCCACGCTGAAGGACCCGGCCTTCATCAAGTCGGAAGAAGCCCTGGCCGCCGTCGTCGTCACCGACAACCGCGTCAACGGCGCCGAGCACAAGAAGTTCGTCGAGGCCGAGATCAACAAGTGGACGCCGGTGATCCGCGCCAACGTCCAGTACGCCGACTGATCGCCGACCGATCGTTCTTCGCTCCGGCACGCAGGCCACCTTCGGGTGGCCTGTTTGTTTGGGGGCCGCCACGGCCGTGGTGACAGGATGAAACAGCCGGGCATTGCGCCCATTGATGCCGTGTTGGGAACCCGGCGGCGGGACCACAATCGGAACCTCGTCCTCCAGCGTTTCCTCCCGGGTCCTCATGCCCCTGTCCCCCGCCCCGTTCAAGACCGCCGACGGCGTCGACGAACTCCGCCACCGCACCCGCGGCCTCAGCCAGCGCCATCGCACGGTGCTGCTGCTGGTCGACGGCCGCCGCCCGCTCGGCGAGGTGCTGGGCATGGCGAACAAGGCGGGCGCGGCCACCAGCCACTTCGAGGAACTGGTGCGCCTGGGCCTCGTCGAGGTGCCGGCCGAGGTCATGGCCCCCGAACCGCAGGAAACGGCGCCGGGCGCCCTCGACCTGCCGAAGCTCACCAGCGTGGAACTGGACGTGCGGGACGAAGGCCCCATCACGCCGCCGGTCGAACCCTGGGTGCTCCCGCCCATCCCCGATGTCGACGAGCCGGACGTGGAGTTCGAGGTGAACCTGGCGGCCGCCGCGCCCCTGGTCCATGACGAAGGTCCGGACACGGAGGGCCATCCGGACGTCTTCCCGGTCGAGGCGGCCGTCGCGCCCGAACCGCCGGTTCCGGCACCGATGCCGACACCTGCGCCGATCCCCGCGCCTCCAGCGGCGCCCCTGCGCCGTCCGCCGCCGCCGGTCCTCACCACCCCGGTCGCCGACCACGCGCGTCCCCGCCCGGCCGTGTCCGAGGAATCGCTGCGCCACCAGGTGCGCAGCCTGCTCGTGGGGGCCATGGGCGCCGAGGCCGCGATCTTCGCGCCGCTGACGCTCACGCGCATCCGCACGGCGCAGACCCAGCGCGACCTGATCGGGCTCGTGTGGGAGATCGAACGCCACCGCAACCACCTGCGGCGCAGCCGCGCGCAGCTGCTGAGCCTGGAGAAGGCCCGCGAACTGCTGGGCATGGGCAACACGCTCGTCGCCGGAGACAGCGGGCACGGGGCCGTGTGGCCCGACACCCACGGGCAGGGCTGACTACTCGCGCAAGGTCATCGGGATGGTGACCGGACCGTCGTTGACGAGGGCCACTTGCATGTCCGCCCCGAACTCGCCCGTCGCCACCACGGGGTGCGACGCACGCGCCGTGGCCACCACCCGCTCGTAGAGCGCCCGCCCCTGTGCCGCCGGCGCGGCGCCGGTGAAGCTCGGGCGGTTGCCGCCGCGGGTGTCCGCGGCCAGGGTGAACTGGCTCACGATCAGCAGGCCGCCGTTCACGCCGGCCACGTCGAGGTTCATCTTGCCGGCCTCGTCGGAGAAGATGCGCAGCTTCAGCAGCTTGGCGACGAGCTTGTCGGCCAGCGCCTCGGTGTCGGCCGGCTCGGCGCACACCAGCACCAGCAGCCCGCGGCCGATGGCGCCCACGGTGCGGCCGGCGATGTCGACGCGGGCCTCGGCGACCCGCTGCACCAGCGCCAGCATGCGGTCAGGCCGTGAGGGTCACACGAGCGAACTTGCGTCGCCCCACCTGCACGACGTAGGTGCCGGCTTCCAGCTTCAGTCCCTTGTCGCTGATGACGACGCTGTCCACGCGCACGCCACCACCGTCGATCAGGCGCAGGCCTTCGCTGGACGATGCCGCGAGGTTCGCCGAACGCAACAGCGCGCCGATGCCCAGCGGAGCACCGGTGAGGCTCACCTCGGGAATCTCGTCGGGGATGCCGCCCTTCGAGCGGTTGTTGAAGTCGGCCTCGGCCGCGTCGGCCGCCGCCGCACTGTGGAAGCGCGTGGTGATCTCCTTGGCGAGCAGCACCTTGGCGTCCTTCGGGTTGCGACCGCCCTCGACCTCGGCCTTCAGCTTCGCGATCTCGGCTTCGCTCAGGAAGCTCAGCAGCGTGAAGTAGCGCCACATCATCACGTCGCTGATGGACAGCAGCTTCGCGAACATCGTGTTCGCGGGTTCGGTGATGCCGATGTAGTTGCCCTTGCTCTTGGACATCTTCTCGACACCGTCGAGGCCCTCGAGCAGCGGCATCGTCAGCACGCACTGGGGTTCCTGGCCGTACTCGCTCTGCAGCGCGCGGCCCACCAGCAGGTTGAACTTCTGGTCGGTGCCACCCAGCTCCAGGTCGGCCTTGAGGGCCACCGAGTCGTAGCCCTGCATCAGCGGGTACAGGAACTCGTGCACGCTGATGGGCGTGCCGGCCTTGAAGCGTTTCGTGAAGTCGTCGCGCTCCATCATGCGGGCCACGGTGTAGCGCGAGGCCAGCTGGATCATGCCCCGCGCGCCCAGCGCGTCGCACCACTCCGAGTTGTAGCGAACCTCGGTGCGGCCCGGGTCCAGCACGAGGTTGGCCTGGTTCAGGTACGTGGTGGCGTTGGCCTCGATCTGCTCGCGGCTGAGCGGCGGGCGCGTGGTGTTCCGGCCGGACGGGTCGCCGATGGTGGAGGTGAAGTCGCCGATCAGGAAGATCACCTGGTGCCCCAGGTCCTGCAGCTGGCGCATCTTGTTCAACACGACGGTGTGGCCGAGGTGGATGTCCGGCGCCGTGGGGTCCAGGCCCAGCTTGATGCGCAATGGCACGCCTGTTGCTTCGGAACGGGCCAGCTTGGTGGTCCACTCGGATTCAGGTAACAGTTCGTCAACGCCCCGGCGCGTCACGTCGAGGGCTTGCCGGACACGGTCCGTCACGGGGAACTTGTCGGCAGCAGCAGTGTCATTGACTGCGGTTGCGGAAATTTCTGACGCGGGCATGAATTGGGGCTCGTTTTTGAGGGGATATCCGGGGTTGGGGGTCCGTGGGGCTGGCTACAATGCCGCACCCCCGATGGTTCTCCACTGCAACAAGTGGGTTCTGCCCGGCGTCCGCAATTCTAGTGGACCCGCCGGTCGGCGAGACAAACCAGAGCGTCCCGTGCTTCGGCCGGCGCTTGCAATCGGGCCGCTCGGCCCCGCATCAAATTGAGTTCGTTGGAAAATATTGATCGCGCGGTCGCGTCGTTCGGCTCCCGTACCCGCCAGCTCGTCCACCAGCACCCGCGTACCCTGGCCACGGCCGTGGTCGTCGGCCTGATGGGCTTCGGTGTCACCGCGTTCGGTATCGCCCCGATGGCCCCCGACGCGTCCGACCTTCCCCGGCGCCTGGTGACCGAAATCGTCACTGCCGACGACACCTCGTCGCAGCTGGAAGCCCTCGCGAACCACCCGCTGCAGCTGTTCCGCAGCGACCTGACCCGCAGCGCCGACACGGTCGACACCGTGCTGCGCCGCATGAACGTCACCGACGCAGGTGCCGCCGCCTTCCTGCGCACCGACAAGACCGCCCGCAAGCTGCTGGAAGGCCGCGTGGGCAAGATGGTGCAGGTCCGCACCGGCGAAACCGGCCTCCTCGAGGAACTCGTGGCGCGCTACCCGGCCGAGAACCCGGACCAGGCCGGCACCCACTTCTCCCGCCTGCGCATCACGCGCTTCGAGGACAAGTTCATCGCGATGGTGGAAACCGCGCCGCTCGCGTCCCAGGTGCGCCTGGGCAGCGGCACCATCCGCAGCTCGCTGTTCGCCGCCACCGACGAGGCCCGCATCCCCGACCCCGTCGCCACGCAGTTGGCCGAAATGTTCGGCACCGACATCGACTTCCACCGCGAACTGCGCAAGGGCGACACGTTCAGCGTCGTCTACGAAGCCCTCACCGCCGACGGTGAACCGGTGACGTGGAACCAGTCGTCGGGCCGCGTGCTCGCCGCCGAGTTCGTCAACAACGGCAAGTCGCACGAGGCCGTGTGGTTCCAGGACGGCACGCAGAAGGGCGGCTACTACGGCTTCGACGGCCAGAGCAAGCGCCGCTCGTTCCTGTCGAGCCCCATGGAATTCTCCCGCGTCACTTCCGGCTTCGCGATGCGCTTCCACCCGGTGCTGCAGAAGTGGCGCGCCCACAAGGGCGTCGACTACGGTGCACCCACGGGCACCCCGGTGCGCACCGTGGGTGACGGCGTCGTCGAGTTCGCCGGCTGGCAGAACGGCTACGGCAACGTCATCCAGATCAAGCACGCGAACAACCGCGCCACGCTGTACGGCCACCTGAGCCGCATCAACGTGCGCAACGGCCAGCGCGTCGACCAGGGCATGGTCATCGGCAACGTCGGTTCCACCGGCTGGGCCACCGGCCCGCACCTGCACTTCGAGGTGAAGATCAACGGCGAGCAGCAGAACCCGCTGCTCGTGGCCAAGGCCTCCGAAGCCGTGACGCTGTCGCCCGCGGCCCAGGCCAAGTTCGCTGTCGTGGCCAAGGAATTCCGCCAGCAGCTGGAGGCGGCCGAGGCCACCGAAGGCCGCGCGGTCGCCCTCGTCGACTGACCCACCCCGAAAGAGCGAGCACGCGCTCACCCCTGGTCACAGCCGCAACCGCGTGACCCGGGGCACAATCGACTCCCATGACTGAACTGTTCGTGGGTCTGATGTCCGGCACGTCGCTCGATGGCGTGGATGGGGTGCTCGTCGATTTCGCCGCCGAGGACCCCAGCGGCCGGCAGGCACCGTCCGGGCTCGGCACCATGAAGGTCCTCGCCCACGCGCACCACCCGTTCCCCGAGGCGCTGCGCGACGACCTGCTCGCGCTGAACACCCCTGGCGGCACCGACGAACTGCACCGCGCCCAACTGGCCGGCAACGCGCTCGCGCGCCTCTATTCGCATGTGGTGGCCGAGCTGTGCGCCACCGGTCCCTGGGAGCCGGCCCAGGTCATCGCCATCGGCGCCCACGGCCAGACCGTGCGCCACCAGCCGCGCATCGACGGCCAGCCCGGCTACTCGCTCCAGATCAACAGCCCCGCCCTGCTCGCCGAACTCACCGGCATCGGCGTCGTCGCCGACTTCCGCAGCCGCGACGTGGCCGCCGGCGGCCAGGGCGCCCCGCTCGTGCCGGCCTTCCACCGCGCCCTCTTCGGACGGCCCGGCGAGGCCGGCGCCGTGCTGAACCTCGGCGGCATCAGCAACCTCACCGTGCTCGCGGCCGACGGCCAGACCCGCGGCTTCGACTGCGGCCCCGCCAACGTGCTGCTCGACCTCTGGTGCCAGCAGAACACCGGCCAGCCATTCGACCGCAACGGCGACTGGGCCGCCAGCGGCCAGGTGCAGGCACGCCTGCTCGACCTGCTGCTCGACGAACCGTACTTCACCCTCCCGCCCCCGAAGAGCACGGGCCGCGACCTCTTCAACGCCGACTGGCTCGCCGCGAAGCTGCGCCAGGTGGACGGCTCGCTGCGGGCCGACAACGTGCAGGCCACGCTGTGCGAGCTCACCGCCCTCACCTGCGCCAACGCCGTGCTGACCCAGGCCCCCACCGCGAAGAAGCTGCTGGTGTGTGGCGGCGGCGCGCTGAACCGCCACCTGATGCAGCGCATCGCCCAGCACCTGCCGCGCGTCGCCGTGCAACCCACCGACATCCGCGGCCTGCCGGCCATGCAGGTGGAGGCCACGGCCTTCGCCTGGCTGGCCTGGGCGCACGTGCACAAGCTCCACGGCAACCTGCCGGCGGTCACCGGGGCCGAAGGGCCGCGGGTGCTCGGGGCGTTTTACCCCGGCTGACACCGACTCCGATGCGCCCGTTCGGGAACTTCGACCTGACCGCCTTCTGGGAGGCGTCCGAGTACGCGGACGAGGAGTACGTCGAGCCACCGCCAACCGCCGCGACACTCGCCGCGGTGGAGGCCGACCTGGGCTACAAGCTGCCGGCCGCCTACGTCGCGCTCGCCGCCGTCCAGAACGGAGGGATCCCGGTCAACACCGCGCACCGCACGAGCGAGCCGACGTCCTGGGCCTCGGACCACATCGCCATCACCGGCATCTACGCCATCGGACGTGACCGGCCCAACTCGCTCTGCGGCGAGTTCGGCAGCGAGTTCTGGCACGAGGAGTGGGGCTACCCGGAGATCGGGGTCTACTTCGCGGACTGCCCCTCGGCGGGCCACGACATGCTCTGCCTGGACTACCGCGCCTGCGGACCGGCGGGCGAGCCCACCGTCGTGCACGTCGACCAGGAGCTGGGCTACAAGGTCACGTTCGTCGCAGCGGACTTCGAGTCGTTCATCCGCTCGCTCACGAGCGATGAAGACTTCGTCGATTGAAGCGCCGCCCAAGCAAAAGGCCGCCCGAGGGCGGCCTTGTCGCTGGCGCGGGTTCGGTCAGACCGAGAAGCTCGAGCCACACCCGCAGGTGGTGGTGGCGTTCGGGTTCTTGATGACGAACTGGGCGCCCTGGAGGTCGTCCTTGTAGTCGATCTCGGCGCCGGCCAGGTATTGCAGGCTCATGGCGTCGATCAGCAGCGTGACGCCGTTCTTGTTCATCTGCGTGTCGTCTTCGTTCACGATCTCGTCGAACGTGAAGCCGTACTGGAAGCCCGAGCAGCCACCGCCCTGCACGAACACGCGCAGCTTGAGGTCGGGGTTGCCTTCTTCGTCGACCAGCTCCTTGACCTTCGAGGCGGCGCTGTCGGTGAAGACCAGCGGCACCGGGGGGGCTTCGTCGGCGGGGGTAACGTGTTCTGCAACGGCGCTCATGGCGTCTCCAGGTGAATCAGGGTCGGACTATTCGTCGGGATGACGGATTATCCCACCGCCGCCGTCGGCGCGCTCGGCGCGTTGGACGTGGCCAGCTTGATCAAAGGGGCCTTTTCGTCCGCTTTCAACGGCTGCAGTTCTCCATTGATGGTGGCGCCCTGGTGCATTTCAAGGGACTGGTACCGCACGTCGCCCACGATGCTGGCCTTCGGCTGCAGCTCGAGCAGCTCGTCGGACTGCACCGGGCCTTCGACCCGGCCGTTGATGATCACGTGGGCCGCTCGGACGCGGCCGACCACCCGGGCCTTCTCGCTGATCACCAGGATGCTGTGACCTTCCTCGGCCGCCAGCACGTCACCCTGCACCTCGCCGTCGATGCGCAGGCCTTCCTTGAAGCGGAGTTCACCGGTGATCACGGTGCCTTCGCCGATCAGCGTGCGGATGGGCGGTTGTTTCTTCTTGGTGCTGAACATGGTTCTCTCCGGTGGTCGGTGATCGCGGGGCGAGCCCCGGGGTTCTTGCTACAACTTCGCCGTCTGGGTGGCCCGGACGGCGCCCTGCTTGTCTGTCACCTTGATCTGCAAGGTTTTTACCACGGCCGTTTCGGGGTGGTCGATCAACCCTTCCAGGCGCAGCGACTGCTTGACCTGCAGGGGCTTCGGGCCGCCCGGCAGCGCCAGCGTCCACGGCTTGCCGTCGAGCGTGCCGGTCAGCAGCACCTCGTAACGGCCGGCGAACTCGGGCAGGTTCTTGCCGATCTGCATCAGCAGCGCCTGGAAGCGCGTCTGCGTGGGCGACTGGGCGCTGGCCTGCAGCGCCCGCACGCTCAGGCTGTCGTTGCCGGCGGCAGGCAGCAGGCGCTGGTAGAAGCCGAGGTCGCCCTTCAGGCCGAGGTTCTCGGCCTCGACCTGCTTGAGCTGCTGCGCCAGCTTCTCCTGCGCGGCCTTCTCGGCCCTGAGGAGACTTTCGGCCGTGTTGGCGATGGATTGAGCCCCTTCTCGCTCGGACCGCAACTTGGCGACCTCGATGCGCAACTCCGCCAGCTCGGCTTTCGCATTGCGGTCGAGGCCGGCGATGTCCTTGCCGAATTCGAAGGCCCACAGGCCGATGGCGGCCGAGAAGCCCAGCATCAGCGCGAACACGATCCACCGCAGCGGCCACGGCAGGTGGCTGCGGACGATCATGCGCGGGGCGCTGATCGACAGGCGGCGGCGGAGCAGTTTCCAGCGCATGGGCGGGTGGCGCGGCATCGGGAGTGAGGGAAGTCCGCGATTGTAGGAGGGCCCTTTCCGCGCGGCTGTGACCAAACCTTGCGGATGTCACCGCAAAGGCGGCCAAAAAACACAAAAGCCGCCCGGAGGCGGCTTTTGTGGTGGAAACCGTGACATACCGCACGAAGCGGCAAACACGGAAACCGGGTCGATCAGCGCTTGCTGAACTGCTTGCGGCGACGGGCGCCGTGCAGACCGACCTTCTTACGTTCGACTTCACGCGCATCGCGGGTCACGAAACCAGCTTGCTTGAGGGCCGACTTCAGGCCGGTGTCGTAGTCGATCAGCGCACGGGTGATGCCGTGGCGCACCGCGCCGGCCTGGCCGGACTCGCCGCCGCCGCGCACGTTGACCTTGACGTCGAAGGCCGCATCATTGGCGGTCAGCACGAGCGGCTGACGAACGACCATGATGGAGGTCTGGCGACCGAAGTACTCCTGGACGGGCTTGCCGTTCACGAGGATCTGGCCGGTGCCCTTCTTGATGAAGACGCGGGCCACCGAGGATTTGCGACGGCCGGTACCGTAGTTCCAATTTCCGATCATCACCGCTCCTTAGATTTCCAGCGCCTTGGGCTGCTGGGCGGTGTGCGGGTGCGTGGCACCGGCGTACACCTTCAGCTTCTTCACCATCGCGAAGCCGAGCGGGCCCTTGGGCAGCATGCCCTTGACGGCCTTTTCCAGCGCGCGGCCGGGGTGCTTGGCTTGCATGTCCTTGAACTTGGTGCCGTAGATGCCGCCCGGGAAACCCGTGTGGCGGTAGTACACCTTGTCCGTGGCCTTGTTGCCGGTGACACGGATCTTGTCGGCGTTGACGACGACGATGAAATCGCCGGTATCGACGTGAGGCGTGTAAATGGCCTTGTGCTTGCCGCGCAAACGGAGTGCCACTTCGCTGGCAACACGTCCGAGCACCTTGTCGGTGGCGTCAATCACAAACCACTCGTGCGTCACTTCGGCCGGCTTGGCGCTGAAGGTCTTCATGAGGTTCTTTCGAATCAGGCTCAAAACAGGGACGGGGTCCGGTCGTTCGGTGCTGCTCATGCGATGCGGCAGCCTCTCACTGTTCGGTCGTCGTTACCGGGCACGCTCGAGGAGCACGCCCGATCCTTTTCCCAGAGCCCAGTCGGGAAAGCCTTCTAGTGTATCCGAAGTTCAAAGGGCAGGCTACATGGGCTTCCGTCGATTCCGATGGCACTCCCTTTGTTGCGCCGCACAATGGGTGATACAGTGTTTACCCTGATATCCCGCCAGACCATGAAGACCTCCGAGCCAGCGCTGTTCCAGTGGGTGCCCATCCGCTCCCTCGCCCCCCGCCACCGGGAGCGCGCGGCGCTGCACCTGCTGTCGCTCGACCCGCGCGACCGCTACCTGCGCTTCGGCTACCCGGCCACGGACGAACAGATCCGCCGGTACGTCGACGGCCTCGACTTCGACCGCGACGAACTCTTCGGCATCTTCAACCGCAGCCTCGTGCTGATCGCGATGGCGCACCTGGCCTACGCCCCGGACGCCAAGGCGCCCGAGGACCGCGCCACGGCCGAGTTCGGCGTGTCCGTGCTGACCCAGGCCCGCGGCCGCGGCTACGGCGCCCGCCTGTTCGACCGCGCGATGCTCCATGCCCGCAACCGCGGCTGCAGCCGCCTCTTCATCCACGCGCTGAGCGAAAACAACGCGATGCTCAAGATCGCCGCCAACGCCGGTGCGACGGTGCAGCGCGACGGCCCCGAATCGGCCGCGTGGCTCCAGTTGCCCCCCGACGATCTGGTCTCCCGGGTCGACGAGCTGGTCGGGCAGCATGCTGCGGAACTCGATTTCCGTTTCAAAGTTCACGCCCGGCGCATGAACGAGTTGATGAACCTCGTGCGCGACGTTGGTGACCACATCGCCGAGAAGGCCCGCATCGCGTCGGAGTGAGCCGCGAGGGGGCCGAAAGCCCCCCCCGAGGGGCGTGGTTCGCACACCCATGTCGGGGATGTAACGCCTCCGACACCCAGGGTTAGGATCCATCCGAAACCCTCCGGCCCCCACGGGCATCGCGGATCCCCCGAGTCAGTACCGTGAACAATCAATTCCTCCCCTGGATCGTCGTCGTGGCCGTGGCCATCGTGATGCCGCTGCTGACGATCCTGGTGTTGCGAGGACGCAAGCCGCCGCCGCCGAAGCCGCTCCCCGCGAACTGGGACCTGACCGGCCGCCCGGTCTTCACCGCCGACGAGCGCCGCATCTACCGCCTGCTGCGCGAAGCCCTGCCCCACCACGTCATCCTGTCGAAGCTGCCGCTCGTGCGCTTCTGCCAGCCCACCGACGTCACCACCGTGCGCTACTGGTACGACCTGCTGGGCTCGAACCACGTCACGTTCGCGGTCTGCAGCGCCAACGGCCGCGTGCTGGCCGCCATCGACCTCGACGTGGAACGCGGCCACTCCAGCCGCGTGATGAAGATCAAGCAATCGGTGCTCGAGGCCTGCCGCGTGCGCTACCTCGTGTGCCCGGCCGACCACCTGCCGTCCGTCGCCGAGCTGCAGTTGCTCGTGCCGCACAGCGGCGCCGCCGCCCGCGCGCCGCTGCCGGCCCCGTCGCTCAACGAGGCGCGCGACAGCCTCGCGAGCACCGTGGCCACCCGCCGCGCCGAACGCACCGCCCTCTGGCAGGACTCCTCGCTGTTCCAGGACTCGTTCTTCGCGATGGACAGCCGCTTCGACTCGTCCTTCACCGGCAGCGACTTCAGCACCCTGTCCGACCCGCAGGGCAACGCCCCCTCGTCGGTGGGCCAGCGCACCAGCGGCTTCGGCCACGACGTCGGCGGCATCGTCGACGACGACGATCCCCGCATGGCGTCGGGCGCCCGCCGCTGACCCGGGTTTCCTGCGCGCGTCGTACGATGCGCGCATGTCCCCGTCCCCCTCTCCTTCGATCGACACCCCGTACGCCGGCCTCACGCCGGAAGCGGTGCTCGACGCCCTCGACTCGGTCGGCCTGCGCGGCGACGGCCGCCTGATCCAGCTCAACTCCTACGAGAACCGCGTGTTCCAGGTGTTCCTGGAGGACGGCAGCGTGGTCGTGCCGAAGTTCTACCGCCCCGGCCGTTGGACCGACGAACAGATCCTCGAGGAACACGCCTTCGCGCGGGAGCTGCACGAGGCAGAGATCCCCGTGGCCGCGCCCCTCGAACTCGACGGCGGTGGCACGCTCGCCCGCTTCGATGTGGAAGGCCAGACCTACCGCTTCGGTGTCGCCGCGCGCCGCTCGGGCCGCGCCCCCGAACTGGAGGACCCGGCCGTGCTCGAATGGATCGGCCGCTTCATCGGCCGCATCCACGCGGTGGGGGCGACCCGCCCGTTCGAGCACCGCCTGCGCCTGGACATCGCCACCTACGGCACCGGCCCGCGCGACTGGCTGCTCGGCTCGGAGCTGATCCCGCTCGACGCCGAGTCGGGCTGGAAGCAGGCCGTGGACGCCGCACTGGAACAGGTGCAGCAGCGCTTCGACGAGGTGGGGGCCTTCCGGACCCTGCGCCTGCACGGCGACTGCCACACCGGCAACGTGCTGTGGACCGACGCCGGCCCGCACTTCGTCGACCTGGACGACGCCCTCACGGGCCCCGCGGTGCAGGACTTCTGGATGCTGCTGTCGGGCGAACCCGTCGCGATGCGCCGCCAGCTCGATTCGCTGCTGGCGGGCTACGAGGACTTCATGGAATTCGACTGGCGCGAGCTGCGCCTGATCGAGGCCCTGCGCACGCTGCGCATGATCCACTACAGCGCGTGGATCGCCCGCCGCTGGAACGACCCGGCCTTCCCGGTGGCGTTCCCGTGGTTCGGGGGGCGGGGCTACTGGAACGAGCAGGCGACCCGCCTGCTCGAACAGGCCGAGACGCTCAGAGCGTCGTCGTCAGCAGGGCATTGACCCGGCGCACGTAGGCGGCCGGATCGTCCAGCTGCCCGCCCTCGGCCAGCAGCGCCTGGTCGAACAGGATGTTCGCCAGCTCGTCGAAGTGGGCGCTGCCGTCCAGGCGCTTCACGAGCGCATGCTCGGCGTTCACCTCCAGCGTGGGCCGCGACGCCGGCGCCTCCTGCCCCGCCTGCTTCAGCATGCGGGCCAGGTGCGCGCTGACATCACCCTCCTCCACCACGAGGCAGGCCGGCGAATCGACGAGGCGCGTGGTGACACGCACGTCCTTCGCGCGGTCCTTCAGCGCCTCCTTCAGGCGGTCCAGTACCGGCTTGAACGCGGTGGCGGCTTCCTCGGCCTGCTTCTTCTCGGCCTCGTCCTGCAGCGAACCCAGGTCGACGGCGCCCTTGGCCACGCTCTGCAGCGTCTTGCCCTCGAAGTCGTGCAGGTGGCTCAGCAGCCACTCGTCCACGCGGTCGGTGAGCAGCAGCACCTCGATGCCCTTCTTGCGGAAGATCTCGAGCTGCGGGCTGTTCTTCGCGGTGGCCAGGCTGTCGGCCGTGATCACGTAGATGGACTCCTGGCCTTCCTTCATGCGGCTGACGTAGTCGGCCAGCGAGACGCCTTCGTCCGCGTGCGTCGACGTGAAGCGCAGCAGCTTCGTCAGGCGCTCGTGGTTCGCGTGGTCCTCGCCGATGCCTTCCTTCAGCACCACGCCGAAGTCCTTCCAGAACGCGGCGTACTTCGCGCGTTCGGCCTCGTCCTCGCTGTTGGCGAGCGACTCCAGCATGCCCAGCACGCGCTTGGTCGAGCCTTCGCGGATCGCCTTCACGTCACGGCTTTCCTGCAGCAGTTCGCGCGACACGTTCAGCGGCAGGTCCGCGCTGTCGATCACGCCCTTGACGAAGCGCAGGTACACCGGCATCAGCGCCTCGGCGTCGTCCATGATGAACACACGCTTGACATACAGCTTCACGCCGCCGCGCTTGTCGCGGTTCCACAGGTCGAACGGGGCCTTCGCCGGCACGTACAGCAGCTGCGTGTATTCGCTGCGGCCCTCGACGCGGTTGTGCGTGTAGGCGAGCGGCGCCTCGGTGTCGTAGCTGATCTGCTTGTAGAACTCGGCGTACTGCTCGGGCGTGATGTCGTTCTTGCTGCGCGTCCACAGGGCCGCGGCCTTGTTGACCGGCGCCCACTCGTCCTTCGTGACCTGCTGCTGGGCCTCGGCGTCCCACTCCTCCTTCTGCATCAGCACGGGCAGCGAGATGTGGTCGGAGTACTTGCCGATGATGGCCTTGAGCTTCCAGCCGTTGAGGAACTCGTCCTCGCCCTCGCGCAGGTGCAGGATGACCGAGGTGCCGCGCTCGGGGCGCGTGATGCTCTCGACCTGGAAGTCGCCCGTGCCTTCGGAGGTCCAGCGCACGCCGTGGTCGGCGGCCGCGCCGGCGCGGCGCGTCTCGACGGTGATGCGGTCGGCCACGATGAAGCCGGAGTAGAAGCCCACGCCGAACTGGCCGATCAGCTGGGCGTCCTTCTTCTGGTCGCCCTCGAGACGGCTCATGAACTCGCGCGTGCCGCTCTTGGCGATGGTGCCCAGGTTGGCGACCGCTTCCTCGGCGCTCATGCCGATGCCGTTGTCACGGAAAGTGATGGTGCGGGCGTCCTTGTCGAAGGCGACGCGCACCTCGAGGTTCGGCTGATCCTCGTACAGCGAGGCGTCGTTCAGCGCCTCGAAGCGCAGCTTGTCGCAGGCGTCCGATGCGTTCGACACCAGCTCGCGCAGGAAGATCTCCTTGTTCGAGTACAGGGAGTGCGTGACCAGGTGAAGGATCTGCTTGACCTCGGCCTGGAAGGAAAGGGTTTGTTTGTCCATGGTCGTTCTGTGAAGCAAAAAAGGGGGCGCGCGAAAAAAGGCCCCCACCATATCGGGGCCGCTCGGCGCCTTTCAAGGGACGTGATGATAAAGACCCCACCGGGCGTTCCGGTGGCCGGAAGCGTCGGCTAGGATCGGCCGATGCCCAACACCCCTGCCATCGACACCTGGCTCGCGCCCGCCTCGGCGGCCTCGTCGCCGTCGGCCGCGCTGTGGACACTCGACGGCCTGCGCGGGGCCGATCCGGTGCTCGGCTTCGCCATCGTCCTGCTCGTCGCGGTCGTGCTCGGCGAGGCGCTGCACCGGCGCCTTCACCTGCCGCGCATGCTCGGCCACATGATCACCGGCGCGCTCGCCAGCCCGCTCGCCTTCCGCCTGCTCGAGCGCACCGACCTCGACCCGTGGAAGCCCCTGATCGACCTCGCCATCGGCGTGCTCGTGTTCGAACTCGGCAGCCGCATCCGGCCGCGCTGGCTCATCGACAACCCCGCGGTCGCCCTCACCTGCGTGCTCGAAGGCGCGTTCGCGGGCATCTGCGTCACCGTCGTGCTGCACGCGATGGGCGCGCCGCTCGTGTCGGCGGTGCTGGCCGGCGCGGTGGCCATGTCCACGTCACCCGTCATCACGCTCGGCCTCGTGCACGAGCTGCGGCCTCGCGGCCAGGTCACCGAACGGCTGCTGATCACCACGTCCATCAACTGCGTGCTGACCATGGTCGCCATCAAGGCCTGGCGCGTGCTCGCCGCGGCCGACGCCCCCAGCTGGAGCGACGAGCTGCTGGTGGCCGCGTTCGGCGCCGTGTTCGTCGTGGCCGGCTCGTTCATCCTCGGCCTGGCCGCGGGCTGGCTGCTGTCGAAGCTCACCGAGCTCGTGCGCGGCGACGCCGCCGCGCCGGTGCTGCAGATCGCCGTCGTGATCCTCGCCGCCATGCTGGCCGCGCAGTGGAAGCTCTCCCCGCTGCTGGCCCTGCTGGTGGCCGGCATGACCGCGCGCCGCAAGATGGGCCACGCCCTCACCGTCGAGCCCCACCTCGGCTCCGCGGGCGCGGCGCTGGGCGTGCTGCTGTTCATCTCCCTCGGCATGCTGTTCACGCTCGACGGCGTCATGACGCTGTGGCCGTGGGTCGTCGCCATCATCGTCGCGCGCCTCGTGGGCAAGGCCCTGGCCGTGTCGCTGCTCGCCAAGTCGAGCGGCATGAGCATGCGCCAGGGCCTCGCCCTCATCCTCGCGCTGCAGCCCATGAGCAGCCTCGCCGTGCTGCTCACGGCCGACACGCTCGGCTGGACCGCCGAGCTGCCCGGCATCGACCCGCAGATGCTGCAGGCCCTGCTGGTGGCCACCACCGTGCTGCACCTCGTGGGGCCCATGCTCACACAGTGGTCCCTGAAGACGCTCGCCGACGAGTGCCCCCACGCCAAGACGAAGGACACCTGATGCCACTCGCCGAGTTCACCTCCTCCGAACCCCTGACCCTCGGCGTCGAGCTCGAGCTGCAGCTCGTCAGCACCCACGACTTCGACCTGTCCCCCCAGGCCCAGGACCTGCTGCGCCTGCTCGACAAGCACACCGGCGCGTGGGACGTGAAGCCCGAGATCACGCGCAGCATGATCGAGATCGGCAGCTCGGTGCAGCGCGAGTTCTCGCCACTGCGCGCCGAGCTGAACGACCTGCGCGAGCAGCTCTCGCAGGCCGCGCGCCGGCTCAACATCGGCATCGCCGGCGGGGGCACGCACGCGTACCAGCACTGGAGCGACCAGCAGATCTTCCCCACCGAACGCTTCGAGTACCTCAACGACCTGTACGGCTACCTCGCGAAGCAGTTCACCGTGTTCGGCCAGCACGTGCACGTGGGCTGCGAAGATGGCGACAAGGCCCTGTGGCTGCTGCACGCACTGTCGCGCTACGTGCCGCACTTCATCGCGCTCAGCGCCTCGTCGCCGTTCGTGCAGGGCGTCGACACCGGCTTCGACTCGGCCCGCCTGAATTCCGTGTTCGCCTTCCCGCTGTCGGGCCGCGCACCCTTCGTGCGCAGCTGGGACGAGTTCGGCCACTACTTCGACAAGATGACCAGCACCGGTGTCGTCAAGTCGATGAAGGACTTCTACTGGGACATCCGCCCGAAGCCCGAGTTCGGCACCATCGAGCTGCGCGTGTGCGACACGCCGCTCACCGTCGACAAGGCCGCGGCGCTCGCCTGCTACCTGCAGTGCATCTGCAGCTACCTGCGCGAGGAACGCCCGTTCGAACCCGAGGAAGACGACTACCTCGTCTACACCTTCAACCGCTTCCAGGCGTGCCGCTTCGGCCTCGAGGGCGAGATCGTCGACCCGAAGACCAAGCAGCGCTCGAAGCTGCGCGACGACATCATCCGCACGCTCGCGCGCATCGACGAACACGCGCTGGACCGCAAGGCGCTCGACGCCAGCAACCTGCTGCGCGACAGCGTCTTCGCGGGCAACGATGCCACGTGGCTGCGGCAGCAGAAGGCGAAGGGGCTGCAGCTGTCGGCGGTGGTGGAAGGCGCCACGGAACGCTGGATGGGCTGACGGCGGAACTCCCCCGGCGCGCGCGACTCCCAAGGAGTCGATTGGCTTCTCGGGAGATCCCCATGCAATGTCCGGTGTGCCCGGAATCCACGCTGCTGATGTCCGAACGTCAGGGCGTGGAGATCGACTACTGCCCCAAGTGCCGCGGCGTCTGGCTCGACCGGGGCGAACTCGACAAGCTGATCCAGCTGTCGGCGGGCCCCGCACAAGCCCCCGCGCCCCAGCAGGCGCCCCAGCAACCCTATCCGCAGCAACACCGCCGCGACTTCGACGACTCCGACTTCGGCAAGCGCCAGCACGGTGGCCACTACCGCAAGAAGTCGTGGCTCAGCGACATCTTCGACTGACGCATCAACAGAACCGTCATCCCGGTGAAGGCCGGGATCTTGGGCGCCGGTTCGACGAGCGGCGCCTCCGAGCACGCCCAGGGTCCCGGTCTCCGCCGGGATGACAACATGGGGGCGTGGGGATCAGCCCGGAATCTCGGGCTCCACGAGCTGCGCCAGGTGCAGCAGCGACTCCTGCCAGCCCAGGTAGCACATCTCGGTGGGAATCATCTCGGGGATGCCTTCCTGCACCGCGGTGACCTCGGTGCCGCACGACACCGCCTTCAGCGTGATCGTGGTCTGCATCTGCCCCGGCAGGTTCGGGTCGTCGAAACGCGCGGTGTAGCGCACCTTCTCGCCAGGCACCAGTTCCAGGTACTCGCCGCCGAAGGAATGGCTGTTGCCGCTGCTGAAGTTGCGGAAACTCATGCGGTAGCGGCCGCCCACGCGCGCGTCCATCTCGTGGACTTGACCGGTGAAGCCATGCGGGGGGAGCCAGCGCGCGTACGCGTCGGGCTCCACGAAGGCGCGGTAGACACGCTCGGGCGGGCAGCGGAGAACACGGTGGAGGCGAACGGTGCCGGTGGTCATGATGAACCTTTCAGTGGACGTAGAGGGATGGGACATCCTGACGTCGAAGCACGGAAGCGCGAATCGACAACGCCCATCTCGGTAAAAACCCTGAACTAGTCGATCTTCTGGCCGACCATCAGCAATCCGGTGGCCGGCACGAGCACGAGTTGATGGACCACATCGGCGGCGTGAAAGCCTCCGGTGTGAACAATCCCGGGAGCCACGGCCCTCAGCAGGTCGGCTCCATGCCCGATGCAGTGGATCGCGTTCACGGCCGAATCGTCGTCGATGTACCGCGCGTGCACCGTGCCCCAATCAGGAAGGCGCCGCCCATGACTGGCCCGGCCCTCGGTGACATCCGCCAGCGACGACAGTCCGAGCCGTTGCACGCGGGCCACCGTCGAATCGGACAGGCGAAAGATCGTGATGCTGCAGTTCCCCCCGCCGGGTCGGCCGTGGGAGACCAGGCCCGCGATCTCCAACTGGGCCGGGACGGACTGGACCGCTGCCAGCAGCGTGACACCACGGCCCCAGAGCCACGGCAGCATGACGGCGGTGACGAGCCAGGCGATGGCGAAACCGAAGCCGGCTCCCGGCCCGGGCTCCTTGCGCCGCCCAGCTGGGGGGCACAGTGTCCTGAGCAGCGTCATCCACGTCCATGTGATGAGGTAGGCCGCCAAAGCGATCCCTGCGACCCACAGGAGCAGGGTGGCAAAGGGGTGGTCGAAGGGTGTCATGGCGATCCTCGCTACGCCTTGAGCGACACCACGAGCAAACCCAGGCGCGGCAGCAGGACGAGGTCCTTCTCGCTGCCGTCGACGGTCAGGTAACCACCCTCCCGGTCCAGCACGGCATAGATGTCCTCGAGGGCGGAAGGCTTGTGGCCGAGACACCACCTCGCCTGCATGACATCGCGCTCGTTCCTGGGCTCCGGCGGGGTCCGGCGCCAGGCCTCGTAGCTGAAGCCTGCACGGGGATACATCGATTCATGCCGCCCGGACCGCGCAGTCTGGAGGAACGACAGCCCCTCATCGCGCACACGCGCCATCGTCTGCGCCGACAACCTGAAGACCCCGATTCGGCAATCGCCCAGGAACGACGCCTCTCGATAGACCAGCTCGTCGATCTCCAGCTCCGGAGGAACGGCCTGCCGCACGTAGCCCACCGACTGATGGTGCCAGCATCCCGCGGGAATGAAGCAGGCACAGGCCACCCAGGTGATGGCGAACCACCGTCGCCGGGACTTCTCCGGCAAGGCGCGTGTCGAGACGTGCGGACGCACGGCATTCACCACGGCGACCACGCCCCTGGCCGCGACCAAAGCGAACAGGGCCCAGAAACCGAGGATGACCAGGAGAAGCAGGATGTACGGCATCGACTCGCCCCCCTGTCAACCGCGTGCCCGGTCAGTGCAGCTTGATCCGCGGCCGATGCGTCCGGTCCAGCATCTCCGACAAGGTGATCAGGATCATCTTCTTCCACCCGCCCAGCGCCAGCTGATGCTGCTTGTGCAGCGACCAGTACATGAACTGCGCGATGCGGCCCTCGATGAACAGGCTGCCGCGCGTGAGGCTGCCCATCAGGCTGCCCACCGACGAATACTCGGAGAGGGACACGAGCGAGCCCTGGTCCTTGAACACGAACGGCGTGGCCGTGTCACCGCGGATCAGGCGGGGCAGCGCCCGTGCGAGGTACATGGCCTGCTGGTACGCGGCCTGCGCGCGCGGCGGCACCCAGGTGCCGTCGGGCTGCGGGCACGCGGCGCAATCGCCGAAGGCGTAGATGGACGGGTCGCGCGAGGTCTGCAGGTTGCCGTTGACCAGCAGCTGGTTCAGGCGATTGGTCTCGAGTGGGTCGTCGCCGCCGAGCGTCTTCAGGAAGTCGCCCGCCTTCACACCCGCGGCCCACACGGTGAGCGACGAACCCACCACGCGGCCGCTGGCCATCTTCAGGCTGTCGGCGGTGACCTCCACGACCTTCTCGTTCGTGTGCACCTCGATCGCGAGCTTGCGCAGCTCGCGCACCGCCGATTCGCTCAGGCGTTCGGGCAGCTGCGACAGCAGGCGCGGCGCGGCCTCGACCAGCACGATCTGCAGGTCCTTCTCGGGGTGGATGTGGTCGAAGCCGAAGTTGGCGAGCACGCGGGCCGCGGCATGCAGTTCCGCCGCCAGCTCCACGCCGGTGGCGCCACCGCCCACGATGGCCACCGTCAGGCGGCCAGTGCCTGCGCCGCGGGGCACGCTCTGCGCGCGGATGCAGGCGTTGATCAGCCGGTCGTTGAAGTGGCGCGCGGCCTGCGGACTGTCGAGCTTGATGCTGTGCTGGGCCGCGCCCAGCGTGCCGAAGTCGTTGGTCTGGCTGCCGACGGCGATCACCAGGGTGTCATAGGCGAGCTGCGTGGCCGGGGTGATCTCCTGGCCCGCATCGTCGTAGCTGGCGGCCAGCTGAACGGTCTTGGCCGTGCGGTCGATGCCGACGAGCGTGCCGAGGCGGAACTTGAAGTGGTTCCAGCGGGCCTGTGCGAGGTATTCGATCTCCTCGGCGTGGGTGTCGAAGCTGCCCGCGGCCAGCTGGTGCAGCAACGGCTTCCAGACGTGGGTGCGGGCCGAGTCGACCAGCGTGACTTCCGCGAGGCCCTTCTTGCCCAGCCGCTTGCCCAGTTGGGTGGCCAACGCCAGCCCACCCGCACCTCCACCCACGATCACGATGCGCTGCATCTGCACCTGCCCTGTCTCGGTCTTGCCGTTGCGGTTCGGCCCGGCGTGAACCGGGCCCCGTTTGCGACCGATTATCAAGGATGGACAGGGCGACTCCGGGGCGCCCCCCGGAGTCGGGTGGGCCTCAGGCCGCCGCGGCTTCCAGGGCGGCCCGCTGGCTCAGCTTCGCGAACCGCTCCAGGTGCAGGTCGGTGTCGCCGAAGCTCAGCTCGATGGCCAGCAGCCGCTTGAACCAGTGGCTCACGTTCAGTTCGTCCGTCATGCCCATGCCGCCGTGCAGCTGCACGGACTGCTGCGCGATAAAGCGGCAGGCCTGGCCGATGGTGACCTTCGCGGCCGACAGCGTCTTGCGGCGCGCGTCGTCGTCGGGGTTCTGGCAGTCCATCGCCGCGAGGTAGCTCATCGAACGGGCCTGCTCGAGGTGCAGCAGCATGTCGGCCATGCGGTGCTGCAGCGCCTGGAAGCGGCCGATGGGCTGGCCGAACTGCTGGCGCGTCTTCAGGTACTCGCCCGTGGCGTTGACCGTGGCCTCCATGATGCCCACGGCTTCGGCGGTGACCGCGGCCAGGCCGATGTCGAGCGCACGTTCGATGGCAGGCAGCGCCTGGCCGGCCGCGCCGAGGCGCGCCGACGCCGGCACCTTCACGTTCGACAGCAGCACCTCGGCGGCGCGCTGGCCGTCGATGGTGGCGTACGAACGCAGCGTGAGGCCCGCCGTGTCCTTGGCCACGCGGAACAGCGACACGCCGTCGCCTTCGCGCGCCGACACGAGCAGCTCGTCTGCGGCAGCCGCGTGGTAGATCACCGCCTTGGCACCGTTCAGCACCACGCCGTCGCCGTCGGCCTTCGCGGTGGTGTCCACCACCGCCACGTCGCCGCGTGCCTTGGCCTCCTGGTGCGCGAGCACGAGGATGCGGCCGCCGGTGGCGAGTTCACCGAGCAGCTCCGAACGCACCGGCTCCTGCGCGAAGTCGCGCACGAGGGCCGTGGCGATCACGCCGCTGGTCAGCAGCGGCTCGGCCAGCAGCGCCGGTCCGGTGGCCTGCAGCGCCAGCTGCGTCTCGATGGGGCCGTAGCCGAGGCCCCCCTGGTCTTCCGGCACGATCATCGCGAGCACGCCGAGGTCGGCCAGGCCCTGCCAGGCCTTGCGGTCCCAGCCGTCGGCCGAGGCCACCACCTTGCGGTGGTGCTCGAAGTCGTAGTCGCCCTGCACGAAACGGGTGATGGCGTCCTGCAGCTGCAGCTGCTCTTCGCTGAAATTGAAGTCCATGGCGTGCGTTCCTTACAGGCCCAGCAGCTGCTGGGAAATGATGTTCTTCTGGATCTCGTTGGACCCGCCGTAGATCGAGAGCTTGCGCATGTTGCAGTAGTGCGCCGCGAGCGACGCCGCATACTGCGGCCCCACCGCCTCGGCCGAATAGCCGGCCGCGAGCGCCTCGGGGATGTACGGCAGCGCGTACGGCCCCACGGCCTGCAGCAGCAGCTCGGTGATGGCCTGCTGGATCTCGGTGCCCTTGATCTTCAGGATGGACGCGGCCGGGCCCGGCGCGCGCTTGTCCTTCTCGGCCGAGAGCACCCGCAGATTCGTCATCTCGAGCGCCGTGAGGTCCACCTCGACCTGGGCCACCTTCGCGGAGAACAGCGGATCTTCGAGCAGCGGGCGGCCGCGCTTCTGCTCGGTGGCGGCCACGCGCTTCAGGCGTGCCAGCTCGCGCTTGGCGATGCCGATGCCGGCGATGTTGCTGCGTTCGTGGCCCAGCAGGAACTTGGCGTACGTCCAGCCCTTGTTCTCTTCACCCACGAGGTTCTCGGCCGGCACGCGCACGTCCTCGAACCACACCTCGTTGACTTCATGGGCGCCGTCGAGCGTGATGATGGGACGCACCGTGATGCCGGGCGACTTCATGTCGATCAGCAGGAAGCTGATGCCCCGCTGGGCCTTGGCCTGCGGGTCGGTGCGCACGAGGCAGAAGATCCAGTCGGCGTACTGGCCGAGCGTGGTCCAGGTTTTCTGGCCGTTCACGACGAAGTGGTCGCCCTTCGCGTCGACGCCTCGCACCGCGCGCATCTTGAGCGAGGCCAGGTCGGAGCCCGAACCCGGCTCCGAGTAGCCCTGGCACCACCATTCCTCGGCGCTGCTGAGCTTCGGCAGGAAACGCTGCTGCTGCTCGGGCGAGCCGAAGGCCATGATGACCGGGGCCACCATCTTGATGCCGAACGGGATCAGGCGCGGCGCGCCGCCGGCGGCGCACTCTTCCTCGAAGATGTACTGCTCGACGGCGTTCCAGCCCGGGCCGCCGAACTCCTTCGTCCAGCCGGGGCCGCCCCAGCCGCGCTCGTGCAGCGTGCGCTGCCACAGCACGTGGTCGTCGCGCGTGAGGCGCAGGCTGTTCATCACCTTGTGGCGGATGCTCTCCGGCAGCTTGGTGCGCACGAACGAACGGACTTCCTCGCGGAAGGCTTGTTCTTCAGGGGTGAATGTGAGGTCCATGGATGGGGTTCCCAGCAGGTCAGGATTCTTCGGTCAGCAGCGACAGGCCGAGTTGGGCGCGGCGCTTGAGCCACGGGCTCGGGCGGTAACGGGCGTCGCCGTAGAAGGCGAACATGCGCTCGAGGATGGTGAGCACGGTGCGCGCGCCGAGGCGGTCGCCCCAGGCCAGCGGCGGGAACGGGTAGTTCAGGCCGAGGGACACGGCGCGGTCGATGTCGGCCGGCGTGGCGATGCGTTGCTGCGCGATGTCGGCGGCGATGTTCACGATGGTGGCCACCACACGCTGGGCCACGAGGCCCGCGCTATCGCGGATCACCGTGACCGGCTTGCCGTCGGCGGCGAACAGCGCGTGGGCGGCGTCGCGCCACGCGGGGGTGGTGGCCGGCGTGGTCATCACGACGCGGCGGCGGCTGGTGTCGAACAGCGTTTCCACCCCCACCGTGCGCGCCGGGTCGAGGCCCAGCTGCAGCGCGACGGTGGTGGCGTCGTCGCCGACAGGCGCCACGATGCACAGGCTGTCGGACCGCGGCGTGGCGCCCGAGTCGATCTGCACGCCGGCGATGGCCACGAGGTCGGCGATCACCGTGGGCATGCCCGGGGCGAGCCACACCGACGACGGCTTGGCCGTGGGCGCCGCCGCCTCGGGCACGGGCACGCGCTGGCCGTTGTCGTACTGGTAGAAGCCGCGGCCCACCTTGCGGCCCACGATGCCCGCCGACAGCATCTGGCGCGTCAGCGGGTTCGGCCGGTAGCGCGGCTCCTCGTAGTACTGGTGGTAGATGGATTCCATCACCGGGTGCGACACGTCGAGCGCGGTGATGTCCATCAGTTCGAACGGGCCGATGATGAACCCGGCCACCTCGCGCAGCACGCGGTCGGCGTCGGGGATGTCGCAGACGCCTTCCTGCACGATGCGCAGCGCCTCGGTGCTGAAGCCGCGGCCGGCGTGGTTCACGATGAAGCCGGGGGTGTCCTTCGCGCGCACCGCGGTGTGGCCCAGGCGCCGGCCCAGCTCGAGCAGGCGGTCGGTGACGCCGCGGTCGGTCAGCAGGCCGTCGACCACCTCCACCACCTTCATCACCGGCACCGGGTTGAAGAAGTGGAAGCCGGCCACGCGCTGCGGCCGCTTGAGGCCGGCGGCGATGGCGGTGACGGACAGCGACGACGTGTTGCTCGCGAGCACACAGCCGTCGCCGACAATGCCCTCCAGTTCGGCGAACAGCGACTGCTTGGCCTTCAGGTCCTCGACGATGGCTTCCACCACCACGTCGCAGCCGGCCAGCTCGGCAAGCGAGGCGACCGGGCTCACCCGCGCGGTGGCCGCGGCCACCTGCTCGGCGGTCAGCTTGCCCTTCTCCTGGAGCTTGGCCAGCGTTTCGGCAAGCTTCTTGCAACCGGTCGCGGCACCACCCTCGCGCACGTCGAACACACGCACCGTCAGGCCCGCCTGCGCGGCGATCTGCGCGATGCCCATGCCCATCACACCCGCCCCCACCAGACCGAGGACGTTCATCGATTGTTCACCCATGTCTCTCTCCATGCGAATGAAGTCCTGGACTTTTGGACTGCATTGCAGAACAATATTCTGCTTATAAAAACGGATTGAGATTGTTGATGCTGGTGGGTTCCCTGTCAACTTTTGGCGGGTACGCACCACCCTGTCCGGGTGGGATCGAGTATGCCGACGCCCGGTACGAACCCCACTCGGGATTGCCATCACCCCGCAATTTGCGGATTTGTGTTCCACTTTTCAGACGCCGCTTCCGCGAAACCCCGATCCGATGAACGCCCCAGCCAAGACCGCCACCAAGCCCAATCCCAAGGAAGACCGCCACTTCGTCACCGCCCTCGCGCGCGGCCTCGAGGTGCTCGCGTGCTTCCGCTCCGGCGACAAGGCGCTCGGCAACCAGGAGATCGCCCAGCGCTGCAAGCTGCCGAAGTCGACGGTCTCGCGCCTGACCTCCACGCTCACGAAGCTCGACTACCTGATCCAGGTGGAGGAAAGCGGCAAGTACCGCCTGGGCACCGCCACGCTGTCGCTCGGCAGCGCCATGCTGGCGCGCCTCGACGTGCGCCAGATCGCCCGCCCGCTGATGCAGGAACTCGCCGACCTGTCGCGCTCGATGGTCTCGCTCGGCACCCGCGACCGCCTCTCGATGATCTACGTCGAGAACTGCCGCAGCTCGGCCGCGCTCACGCTGAGCCTCGACGTGGGCTCGCGCATCCCGGTGGCCTCGTCGGCCATCGGCCGCGCCTACCTCGCCGCCATCCCCGACCGTGAGCGGC
Organism: Piscinibacter gummiphilus; assembly: GCF_002116905.1. Taxonomy (NCBI): domain Bacteria; kingdom Pseudomonadati; phylum Pseudomonadota; class Betaproteobacteria; order Burkholderiales; family Sphaerotilaceae; genus Rhizobacter; species Rhizobacter gummiphilus. The sequence goes on along the minus strand of NZ_CP015118.1, from coordinate 1,058,379 downwards.
TCGACTTCATGGAACGCGTGCAGGAACTCGACGAGGTCGCCTGGCCCGACATCCGCGACGGCATCGAACGGGCGGTGGAGGACTACCGCACCCTCGGCGTCACGTGCTCCTTCGGCGACTGGCAGAAGGATGTCAACGGCATCGCCCGCGCGTTCCAGCCGGGCAATGGTCTCCCGCCGATGGCCATCAACTGCGGCGGGCCCTCGTTCAACCTGTCGAAGGAATTCCTGCTGAACGAGGTGAGGCCGCGCCTGATCGAGACGGTCTCCCGCCTCGAAGCCTCGCTGCTGCGCTGACCCTCAGGGGCGCGTGCGTTCCGGCACACGCGTGGCCAGGGCCGGCGCCTGGTACGCCGGCAGGAACTTGCATCCCGTCCCGAACGTGGCCTCGAACTCGGGGCACTTCGCCGCCACGCTGTCCGGCGTCGGCTTCACGCCCTGGTCCACCCACACCATCAGGCGGTCCATCAGCGCGACGTAGGTCGGGTCGCTCAGGTAGCTGTGGGTCGCGAAGTCGGCGAAAGTCTGCACCAGGCGATCGGCGCTGCCACCCGCGGCCATCGTGGTCTTGAAGTGCGCGTCGAGTTCGACGAATGCGGTCGGGTCGTTGACGGCCTTGAGCGTCAGCACGGGCACGGGGATCTTCCCCGTGAGGTCCGTGTCCTCGGCGAACTTGCGGTAGGCCGCCGGGTCGGCGGTGAAGCGTTGCACGGCGGCGTTCAGCGCGGCATCGTCCGCAGAGCCCGCGTACGCCGCCCCCACGTTGCCGAACGGGCTCGCGCCGCCGGTGCGCAGGTGGGTGATGTCCTTGAAGTGGAAGGTGCCCCAGTTCAGGTGCGACTGGATCGAGCTCGCGGGGATCTTGATCACGTTCACGATCGTCTGCACCTTCGCCTGCTGCTCGGCCGTGCGCTGCGCCTGCGGCTTGTCGAGCGCGAGGCATTCGGCGGTGCGGGCCGCCAGGTCCGCCGAGGTCATCGTCGAATCCTTCGGCAGGCCGATGGCCAGCGGGTACTGCGGCTCCGACGGGCGCGGGTGGTTGTTGCAGAGGTGCTGGTACAGCACCCGCAGGTCGAGGCGGAAGTCGTAGGACCGGGTGCCGCCACCGAGCACGCCGCTCGTGAGCAGCACGGCGTCGTACGGCGCCACGCCGCCGGAGGTGGCCGCGGTGTAGGTCTCGGCGGCCTTCGCCGCCACGTTCGCCCCCCACGACTGGCCGTGCAGGATCGTGCGGCGCGGCTGTGCCACGTGCGAGCGGAAGATGCCGCGCAGGCGTTCCGTGTCGGCGGCCGCGGCGCGCACCTCGACGCCGCCCTGGCGGAAGGTCGACCCCGCCCAGGCGTATCCGGCCTTGACCATCACGGCCCAGCGCACGAGGTCCTCGGCCGAGCGGTCGGCCGACGTGGGCGCGCCACCGAGTTCGGGGCCACCGTGCGCGTGCAGCACGAGGGTGTTGTTCCACGTGGTCGGCATCGCGATGAAGTAGTACGCGCCGGCCGAGTCCTTGCCGGACAGGCAGCGCGCGACGGCCGCCACCTCGGTGGGGCACGTGGCGGCCGTGGGCGCCGCCTCCGTCGCCACGGGCGGCGCGACGACGACGTCGTCATCGTCACCTCCACACCCGGTCGAGAGCAGCACGAAGGCCGCGGTGAAAACACATTCAAGGGGACGCGGGACGTGGCGCATGGCGATGGCTCCGGTTCGTTGAGGGAGACGCATCGTCGAGCGCGGCGCCATCACGGTCAAAGACGCGCGGACCGCCTTGCCATACGCATGGCATATGGCACGCCCTGCCCGGCCGCACCCCGCCGGGACGGAGGCGCCAGGACATCAGGGAAAGCGCGCACGCTACGCAATTCCGCGAATGCGGCGGGCCCGCCACCGCGGCTCAATCGGCCTTCCGCCCCTTCCCGCCCGCCATGTCCGCCTCCGCCGACACGCCCCGCCACCCGCTCGAGGTCCGCCAGCTGCGCTACTTCCTCGCGGTGGCCGAGACGGGGCAGATCACCACGGCCGCCGAGCGCCTCGGCATGAAGCAGCCGCCGCTCAGCCAGCAGATCCGCGCGCTGGAGGCCCAGCTGGACGTGCGCCTCTTCACCCGCCACGCGAAGGGCACGCGGCTCACCGACGCGGGCGCGCTGCTGCTCGACGAGGCGCGGCGCATCGTGGGCGACGTCGACGCCGTGGAACGATTGATGGCCCGCGTGGCGCAAGGCCAGTACGGCCGGCTGAGCGTCGCGTTCACGAGCTCGGCCGCGGCCCACGCGTTCACGCCGCAGCTGCTGCGCGCGTTCCGTGCGCGGCACGCGGGCATCGACCTCGAGATCAGCGAACTCAACGCCGCCGACTTGACCGAGGCGATCGTGGCCGGCCGGCTGCACTGCGGCATCCTGCGCGTGCCGGTGGCGCGGCCGCCGGGCCTCGTCTTCACGCCGCTGCTGCACGAACCGGTGCGGGTCGCCCTGCCCTCCGACCACCCGCTCGCGCTCGGGCGTTCGGCCCGACCGCGCCCGGTGGCGCTGCGCCAGCTCGCGGCCGAACCGTTCATCCTCGTGCGACGGCCGGGCGCACCGGGCCTGTACGCGAACCTGCTCGCGCTGTGCGAGGAACACGGCATCCGGCCCCACGTGGCCGCGGAGGTCGAACGCATGATGACGGGACTGAGCCTCGTCGCCGCTGGCGTCGGCGTGAGCGTGGTGCCCGCGTCGATGGAAGGCATCCATCCGCACGCGGTGGCCTACCGGCGGCTCGCCGAGGGCGCCCGGCTCGACGCACCGCTGACCCTCGTGCATCGCGCCGAGGACACGGGCCGCGCGGTCACGATGTTCACGGACCTCGCCCGCCAGGCGGCGCGCCGCCACGCCACCGCGCGGCGCTGAGATGGACCGCCGCACCTGGCTGCTGGCCGCGGCCTCGATCGGATCGACGGCCCGGGCCACCGCGCCGGGCCTGCGCCTGATCGTGGCCTACCCGCCGGGCGGGCTGAGCGACGACGCGGCCCGACGCCTGGCGCAGGCGCTCGAGCCGAGGTTCGGCGCCCCCGTCCTCGTCGAGCACCGCCCCGGCGCTGCCGGCCTCGTCGCGCTGGACACCCTCGCCCGCGCGCGGCCCGACGGCCACACGCTCTGCTACTCGGCCATCACGCCGCTGTTCCTGCAGCCACGCGAGGTCTCACCGGTCATCGCGGTGCTGGAGACCCCCGCACTGCTCGTGGCGACTCCGGCCTTCACGGGACGCTCGCTCGCCGACGTCGTCGCGCAGGCGCGGGCGGCGCCCGGGCACCTGCGCTGGGCCACGTCGGGCGTGGGCACCACGGGACACCGGGTGCTGGCCCGCGTGCAGGCCTCGGCCGGCATCACGCTCACGCACGTGCCGTACGCGGGCGGCGGCCATCAGGTCAACGATGCGCTGGCCGGCCAGTTCGAACTGCTGCTGACCAACGCGGGCCCGCTGCAGCGCGCCCACGTGGCGACCGGCCGGCTGCGGCCGCTGGCCGTGGGCAGTCCGAGGCGCCTGGCGATGCTGCCCGGCGTGCCGACCTTCGCCGAAGCGGGGTTCCCGGACGCGAACCTGGCCTCGGTGTTCGGTGTCTTCGCACCCGCGGGCACGCCGCGCGACGTGGTGGCGCGGCTCAACGCCGCATTCGGCGAGGCCCTGATGTCACCCGACCTGCGCCGGCACTTCGAAAGCGCCGGCAGCACGGTGCTGGGCGGAAGCCCCGCAGCGTTCGCCGCGCGGATCCAGGCGGAAGCCGGGCAGGTGCAAGGGCCCCTGTCGCTCGACTGAACCGCCGTTCAACCCGCCTGCGACGAGCCTTCGCTCTGCAGCACGCGTTCGCCGGACGCGGGCCGCGCGGGCGCCTTGGGCTTGGCCGTGGCCGAGGGATGGGCCAGCGTGCTGAACGGCAGCGGGTAGCCGTGGGTGTGCATGCCGGTGGCACCGCGGCGGTTGACCACCCGGGCCGGCGCGCCGGCCAGCGTGACGTTGCCGTCCGGAAAGCTCTTGTTGACGACGGCGTTCGCGCCGAGCGCGGTGTTGTGGCCGATCACGATGCGGCCGAAGATCTTCACCCCGGGCGCGATGTAGCAGTTGTCGCCCACCACCGGCGTGCTGCCGGGCTCGACGCTTTCGCCGATGTTCACGCACACGTGCAGACGGCAGTTGGCGCCGATGCGCGCCTTGCTGTTGACGACGATGGTGCCGCGGTGGGCAATGGACAGGCCCGGGCCGAACGTGTTGATGGGGATCGAGAAGCCGAGCGTGCGGGACAGCGACATGTACCGCCAGGTGGCCCACTTGCGGCGCAGCCAGCTCGCGCGGGTGTTGGCGAGGTACTCGACCTTGCGCAGGCGGCGCTGGAACCGCCACACGTCGTCGAACAGCCATTCGCTCAGCCGGCCCTGGACGCCCAGGGCGATGCGGTCGGCCTGCAGGTAGGCGAGGTAGTCTTGCTTGGAACGGATCATGCCGGGCGGCCCTTCGTGGCGGGCGGCCTCGCGGGATGCGGATGCGTCGTTTCGCGCACCTCCCCCAGCATCCCCGGGCCACCTTGGACCCGTGAATGTGATTGAAAACTTCGGAGGCGGCAAGTCCTCCACCCGGGGGGTCAGCGGGAGGAGTTTTGCCCCAGCAGTGTCACGACCCCGTCTTGGAACCGCGGCACGACGTCGAGCCAGCTCTTGCGTGCCGCGTAGCGCACCTCGTCCTCGAGGCCCTTGGACAGCATGCGCCGGCCCACGCGGGCGAGCCACAACGCGTGCCGCGCTTCCGGCTGGCCTTCACCCTGCGCGTGCAGCAGGCCGGCGGCGAGCGCCGCGTCCGTGTAGTCGCGTCCACCGCCCGCCGCGCGGAAGAGTGACACGAGGTAACCGGCCCCATAAAAATCTTCGAGGTTGAAGCGGCCGGCCGACCCGGCGCAGACGATCAGCACGGTGCGCTCGGGGTGGTGTCGCACCACGTGGTCCACCACCGCCTTCGCGTTCGTGAGCGCCGCCACGTACACCGCGTGCGCCCCCTTCGAGGCCAGCACGGCCGGTGTGCCGTTGGTGGTGGCGTAGACGAGGGTGCGGCCCTTCACGCCTTCGGCGATCAGGTTCGACGGCGTGGCGGCCAGGAACCCGGGCAGCGTCTCGGCGTTCAGTTCACCGGCCAGCAGGCAACTGCCCTCGGGGCGGCGGGCCACCTCCTCGAGCGCCGACGGACCGTCGGCCATGGGCACGACCGCCGACGCGCCGTCGGCGAGCACCCCCACCATCGTCGTGGTGGCGAACAGGATGTCGAGAACGATGACGACCTTGCTGTCGAGGCGCTCGCCATCGAGCTCTTCCTTCTTCAACAGCACGTGGATCTTCTGCATGGGAGGCACGGCCTCAGCCGTCGTTGGGCACGGGCTCGCCCGGCGGGTTGATGGAGGCGAACACGCCGTTGCTGCGCAGGAGGGTCTTGTCACCCACCTTGAGTTCGCAGTCGGCGAACGACAGGCGCTTGCCCATCTTGCGGATGCGCACGTGGGCTTCGAGCCAGTCGCCCGGCCGGCCCGAGTCGATGAAGTCGTTCGACAGGTGCACGGTCACGAACGAACGCGGCACGCCGCGCGCGACGGACAGGTTGATGCCCAGCGCCCCGTCGGCGTAGGTCACCAGCATGCCGCCGTGCGTGATGCCGATCATGTTGGTGTGGGCCTCGGTGACCCGCAGGCCGAGCACCACCATGTCGAACTCGTCGCGCCGGCTGTAGAGCGGGCCGAGCTGGGAGAAGTAGGGGCCGCCCCGCTTGAGCGGAGCGAAGCCCTCGGGTACTGCGTCGTTCATGGCAATGGCCGCGTCAGAACCAGGACGGCGACATGGTAAAGGTCGAGTCGTCGAGGCTGCGCAGCAGCGCGTGCTGCGGCCCGTTGCGCGGCAGCTCCCAGCGGAAGAACCACTGGCACGCGCGCAGCTTGCCGAGGTAGAAGTCGCGGTCGTCGTCGCTCGCCGCCGAGGGCAGTGCCTTCGACGCGACGATGGCCTGGCGCAGCCACGTCCACGCCATCACGGTGTGGCCGAAAGCTTCCAGGAACACCGCGGCGTTCGCGAGCGCGCGGTCGCCGTCGTCCGCGAGCACCGAGCCGATCTTGCGCACGGTCTCGAGCACGTCGTTCCACGCGGCCGTCAGCGCCTCGCCGAACGGGCGCAGGCCCTCGCTGCCCTCGGCCTCGGCGATGGTCTTGCGCACCTCGCGGCCCAGCAGCTCGAGGGCAGCGCCCTTCTGCATCATCACCTTGCGGCCCAGCAGGTCCAGTGCCTGGATGCCGTGGGTGCCCTCGTGGATCATGTTCAGGCGGTTGTCGCGGTAGTACTGCTCCACCGGGTACTCGCGCGTGTAACCGTAGCCGCCGTGGATCTGGATGGCCAGGCTGTTGGCCTCCAGGCACCACTGCGACGGCCACGACTTGACGATGGGGGTCAGCAGGTCCAGCAGCAGGCCGGCCTCCGTGCGCACCTGTTCGGTCTCGCCGGTGCGCTGGTCGTCGACCAGGCGGGCCGCATACAGGCCCAGCGACAGCGCCCCTTCCACGTACGCCTTCTGCGCGAGCAGCATGCGGCGGATGTCGGCGTGTTCGATGAGCTGCACCTGCGGGTCGGCCGGGTTCTTGTTGCCGGGCAGGCGGCCCTGCGGCCGTTCACGCGCGTACTGCAGCGAGGCCAGGTAGCCGCGGTAGCCGTACATCACGGCGCCCATGCCGACGCCGATGCGCGCCTCGTTCATCATCTGGAACATGCAGGCGAGGCCCTTGTGCTCCTCGCCCACGAGTTCGCCGATGCACTGGCCCTTCTCACCGAACGACAGCATGGTGGACGTGGTGCCGCGCCATCCCATCTTGTGGATCAGGCCCGCGAGCGCGACGTCGTTGCGCGCACCGATCTTGCCGTCTTCGTCGGTGTGGAACTTCGGCACCGTGAAGAGCGAGATGCCCTTCACGCCCGCCGGCGCGCCGGGGATGCGCGCGAGCACGAGGTGCACGATGTTCTCGGTCATCTCGTGGTCGCCGCCCGAGATGAAGATCTTGTTGCCCTTGATCGAGTAGGTGCCGTCGCCGTTGGGCGTGGCACTCGTCGTCAGGTCGGACAGGCTCGACCCGGCCTGCGGCTCGGTGAGCGCCATCGTGCCGAAGAAGCGGCCCGACAGCAGCGAGGCGAGGTACTTCTTCTTCTGGCGTTCGGTGCCGAAGTTCTGGATCACGTTGGCGTTGCCCGACGTGAGCCCGGCGTACGACAGCGTGGGGCCGTTCGCGCTCTTGAACATCGCGGACGCGGCCTGCGCCACCAGCACCGGCAGCTGCATGCCGCCCTGGTCGTAGTCCTTCGTGGGCGACATCATGCCGGCCGCGCAGTACGCCTCCAGCGCCTCCTTCACGGCCGGGATGATCGTGACCTTCTGGCCGTCGAACGTGGGCTCGTTCTCGTCGGACTCGCGGTTGTGCGGCGCGAACTTGTCCGTGGCGATGGCCTGGGCCGTGTCGAGCGTCGCGGTGAACGTCTCGCGGCTGTGGTCGGCGTGGCGCTCGCGGCGCGTCAACGAGTCGGCGTCGTGGACCTCGAAGACCTGGAAGTCGAGGTCGCGGCGGTTGATGATGTCACTCACGGGTCAGTTTCCTCACGAAGGCGGAACGCGGAACGGGCCCGTGCGGGCCCGTGTGCTCTCAAGATGCAGCCGGTCAGGCGGTCAGCAGCGTGTCGCTGAAGCGGGCCAGGTGGTGGTCCGTGTCGCCGAAGGTCGAGTTGATGATGGTCAGGCGCTTGAAGTAGTGCGCGGCCATCAGCTCGTCGGTCACGCCCATGCCGCCGTGCATCTGCACCGCGTCCTGGCCCACCTTGCGCAGGGCCTGGCCGATGTAGGCCTTGGCACCCGACACGGCGCGGCTGCGTTCGGCGGCGTCGGTCGAGTCGGCGCGCAGCGCGGCCAGCGTGGCCATCGACCGCGACTGCTCGGCAGCGATGGCCATCTCGGCCATGCGGTGCTGCAGCGCCTGGAACTTGCCGATGGGCACGCCGAACTGCTTGCGCTGCTTGAGGTAGTCGAGCGTGGTGGCGTTGAGCGCGGTCATGATGCCCACGGCCTCGGCGCACAGGCCGGCGATGCCGCGGTCGATCGCGCGTTCGATGCCGGCGAGCGCGCCGTCCACCTTGCCGAGCACGGCGTCCGCACCCACCTTCACGTTCTTCAGCACCACCTCGCCGGCGCGCTGGCCGTCCTGGTTGGTGTAGCCGGTGACGGTGACGCCCGCGGCCTTCGGGTCCACCACGAACAGCGTGATGCCGTTCGCGTCGAACGCGGCGCCGGACGTGCGGGCGGAGACCAGCAGCTGGTCGGCCGACGGCGCACCGAGCACCACGGCCTTGTGGCCGTTGAGCACCCAGCCGTCGCCCTCCTTCTTGGCGCTGGTGGCGACGTGCTGGCGGTTGTAGCGGGCGCCCGGCTCCTGGTGGGCGAGCGAGACCAGCAGCTCGCCACCGGTGATGCCGCCGAGCAGCTTGTCGCGCTGGGCGTCGGAGCCCACGTCGGCGATCAGGCTGCCGGCCACGACGACTGTGGCCAGGTAGGGCTCGAGCGCGAGGTTCGTGCCGAGCGTCTCCATCACGATCATCGCGTCGACCGAGTTGCCGCCGAGGCCGCCGTGTTCTTCGGAGAACGGCAGGGCCAGCAGGCCCAGTTCGGCGTACGTGGCCCAGGCCTCGCGGCTGAAGCCGTCGGCCGACTTGGCGATGGCGCGGCGCTGCTCGAAGCCGTAGTCCTTCGTCAGGAAGCGGCGCAGGCTGTCCTGGATGGCGACTTGTTCTTCGCTGAAATTGAAATCCATGAGTGTTCTCCGTTCGCGTCCAGGGGGCTCAGAGGCCCAGGATCATCTGGGCGATGATGTTCTTCTGCACTTCGCTCGAACCGCCGTAGATGGTGGTCTTGCGCACGTTGAAGTAGTGGCCGGTGGCCGCCGCGTCGCGCGGGGCGTACTGCGGCGCGAGCGGCTCGCCCGTCCAGCCGGCTTCCAGGCGTTCCGGCAGGTACGGCAGCGCGTACGGGCCCAGGGCCTGCACGGTGAGTTCGGTCAGCAGCTGCTGGATCTCGGAGCCCTTGATCTTCAGCATCGAGGCCTCGGGGCCCGGCGGCAGGTGCTTGTCTTCACCGGCGATGACCTTCAGGTTCGTGATCTCGAGCGCCATCAGCTCCAGCTCGACCTGGGCGAGGCGGTCGCGGAAGCGCACGTCCTCGATGATGGGGCGGCCGTTGTCGCCCGGCTGGCGGCGGGCCAGCGACTTCAGGCGCTTCAGCGCCGCCTTCGAGCGGCCCACGCCGGCGATGCCGGTGCGCTCGTGGCCCAGCAGGAACTTGGCGTACGTCCAGCCCTTGTTCTCCTCGCCCACGCGGTTCTCGACCGGCACACGCACGTTCTCGAACCAGACCTCGTTCACCTCGTGCTCGCCGTCGAGCATGATGATGGGGCGCACGGTGATGCCCGGCGTCTTCATGTTGATCAGCAGGAACGAGATGCCTTCCTGCTGGCGGCCTTCGGTGCTCGTGCGCACCAGGCAGAAGATCCAGTCGGCGTACTGGCCGAGCGTGGTCCAGGTCTTCTGGCCGTTGACGATGTAGTGCTCGCCGTCGGCGTCGGTGCCGCGCACGGCGCGGGTCTTGAGCGAGGCCAGGTCGGAGCCGGCGCCCGGTTCCGAGTAGCCCTGGCACCACCAGTCTTCCGCCGACAGGATGCGCGGCAGGAAGTGGGCCTTCTGGGCCTCGTTGGCGAAACGCATGATCACCGGGGCGACCATCTTCAGGCCGAACGGCAGCTGCATCGGCGTGCCCAGCTCGGCGCACTCCTCGTCGAAGATGTGGCGCTGCACCGAGTTCCAGCCGGTGCCGCCGTATTCCTTGGGCCAGCTGCTGCAGCCCCAGCCCTTGGCGTGGAGGATCTTCTGCCAGCGGACGATGTCGTCCTTCTCGAGGCGCTTGCCCGCGGCGGCGCGTTCGCGGATGTCGGCCGGGAGCGCGGACTCCAGGAAGGTGCGGACTTCCTGGCGGAAGGCCTGCTGTTCAGGGGTGTATTCGAAGTTCATTCGGGTCGTCTCCAGGGCACGTGACGTGAGCGATTCGACATTCTGCATCGCAAAACTGGAATTTTGAAATTGGAACTTTCCCGGCCGCGAAAAAGACCTTCGATGTCGCGCGGGTGATTGCGTTGCCGGGCATTTAGCGACCTACTTCCGGGTTGAGATCCGGATTCGCCCCGTTTACAACGCGAATGGGTCTGGCTAGGATAGTCCACTTTTCAAAATTCTGGTCTGCATAGCGGAACAACGAGACATTCCGCACCGGGCTGTTGCAGAACCCAGGTCCCCTCCACCGTCAGCCGCCAAGAGGAACCCCCGAACATGAGCAACCAACCTTCCACCCAATACGAGGTGCGTGGCGCCGTCGCGGTCGTCACGTTGACGAACCCGCCGGTCAACGGCCTCGGCCACGCGCTGCGCGTCGGCATCGTCGAAGGCCTCGACCGCGCGCTCGCCGACCCGAAGGTTTCGGCGCTGGTCATCACGGGGACGGACCGTGCGTTCTCGGGCGGCGCCGACGTGCGCGAGTTCGGCACGCCCAAGTCGGGCTGGGAGCCCAACCTCGGCAACGTGATCAAGGCGATCGAAGGGTCCTCGAAGCCGGTGGTCGCGGCCATCGCCGGCGTCGCGCTCGGCGGCGGTCTCGAGCTGGCCCTCGGCGCGCACTTCCGCGTGGCCAAGGCCGACGCCCAGCTGGGCCTGCCCGAAGTGAAGCTCGGCCTGCTGCCGGGCGCGGGCGGCACGCAGCGCCTGCCCCGCCTCGTGGGCCTCGAGACCGCGCTGAACATGATCGTCTCGGGCGCCCCCGTGCCCGCCGCGAAGTTCGCCGGCACCCCGCTGCTCGACGCCATCATCGACGGCGACCTGGTCGACGGCGCCGTGAAGTTCGCCGAGAAGGTCGTCGCCGACAAGGCGCCGCTCAAGCGCGTGCGCGACCTGAAGGTCAAGCAGCCGAACGCCGAGGCCTTCCTGCAGTTCGCCCGCAACACCGTGGGCGCCGTCTCGAAGAACTTCCCGGCTCCGCTGAAGTGCGTGGAGGCGGTCGCCGCCTCCGTCGGCGGGTCCTTCGACCAAGGCCTGAAGACCGAACGCGACCTGTTCCTCGGCCTGATGCAGACGCCGGAATCGCGCGCGCTGCGCCACATCTTCCAGGCCGAACGCGCCGCCTCGAAGATCTCCGACGTGCCGGAAGACACGCCGGTCCGCGAGATCAAGTCGGTGGGCATCATCGGCGCCGGCACCATGGGTGGCGGCATCGCGATGAGCTTCATCAACGCCGGCATCCCCGTCGTGCTGCTCGAAGCCAAGCAGGAAGCGCTCGACAAGGGCCTCGCCACCATCCGCAAGAACTACGAGAGCTCGCTGAAGAAGGGCAAGATCACGCAGGCCAAGCTCGACGAGCGCCTGGCCCTGATCACCCCCACGCTGAGCTACGACGGCTTCAAGAACGTCGACCTCGCCATCGAGGCCGTGTTCGAGAGCATCGAGGTCAAGGAGACGGTGTTCAAGACGCTCGACGAGGTGATGAAGCCCGGCGCGATCCTGGCTTCCAACACGTCGGCCCTGAACCTCGACCAGATCGCCGCGTTCACGAAGCGCCCGCAGGACGTCATCGGCCTGCACTTCTTCAGCCCGGCCAACGTGATGCGCCTGCTGGAAGTGGTGCGCGGCGCGAAGACCGGCAAGGACGTGCTCGCCACGTCGATGCAGCTCGCCAAGAAGATCAAGAAGATCGCCGTGGTGTCGGGCGTGTGCGACGGCTTCATCGGCAACCGCATCGTGGCCCGCTACGGCGCGGCCGCCAACGAGGCGCTGAACGCCGGTGCGTCGCCGCAGCAGATCGACAAGGCCCTCGAGAAGTTCGGCCTGGCCATGGGCATCTACCGCATGGGCGACCTCGCCGGCCTCGACATCGGCTACGCCGGCCGCAAGCGCCGCAAGGAAGCCAACCCGGACGCGTACATCCCCATCGTCGCCGACCGCCTCGCCGAGGCCGGCCGCTTCGGTCAGAAGACCGGTGCGGGCTTCTACAAGTACGAAGCAGGCAAGCGCGACCCGATCCCCGATCCCGCGGTCGACCAGATGATCACCGACTTCCGCAAGGAACGCGGCATCACCCCGCGCAAGGTCAGCGACGAGGAGATCGTCGAACGCGCCATCTTCGCGATGGTCAACGAAGGCGCCCGCATCCTCGAGGAAGGCATCGCGCAGCGCGCGTCCGACATCGACATCGTGTACCTGAACGGCTACGGCTTCCCCGCGCACCGCGGCGGCCCGATGCTCTACGCCGACCAGGTGGGCCTGCCCAACGTCATCCGCGCCCTGAAGCGCTTCGCGGCCGAACCGGGTTCGGACGCCAAGTTCTGGACGCCCGCCCCGCTGCTCGTGAAGCTGGCGGAAGAGGGCAAGTCCTTCAATTAACAACCCCTGTCATCCCGGCGAAGGCCGGGACCCTGGGCATCCCCAGAGGACCCCGGCCTGCGCCGGGGTGACACGGCACAGAACACGAATCGCAAGGAACCATCATGACCGACGCAGTCATCGTCTCCACCGCCCGCACCGGCCTCGCCAAGAGCTGGAAGGGTGCCTTCAACATGACCTACGGCGCCACGCTCGGCGCCCACTCGGTGCAGCACGCCGTCGCCCGCGCCGGCATCGACCCGGCCGAGGTCGAGGACGTCTTCTTCGGCGGCTCGCTGTCCGAAGGCACCACGGGCGGCAACGTCGCCCGTGCCATCGCACTGCGCGCCGGCCTGCCCGTCACCACGGCCGGCGTCACCATCAACCGCTTCTGCTCGTCGGGCCTGCAGGCCATCGCGATGGCCGCGCACAGCGTGATCGTCGACGGCGCGCAGGTCGTCGTGGGCGGCGGTGTCGAATCCATCTCGTGCGTGCAGAACGAGACCAACCGCCACATGCGCGCCGACCCGTGGCTCATCGAGCACAAGCCCGAGATCTACTGGAGCATGCTGCAGACGGCCGAGCAGGTCGCCTCGCGCTACAAGATCTCGAAGGAAGCCCAGGACGAATACGGCGTGCGCAGCCAGCTGCGCGCCGCCGCCGCCCAGGCCGCCGGCAAGTTCAACGACGAGATCGTTCCGATGACCACCGTGATGGGTGTCGCCGACAAGGAAACCGGCCGCCTGACCACGAAGGAAGTGACGATCTCATCCGACGAAGGCATCCGCGCCGACACCACGCTCGAAGGGGTCGCGAAGATCCGCTCGGCCCTGCCGGGCGGTGTCATCACGGCCGGCAACGCCAGCCAGTTCTCGGACGGCTCCTCGGCCGTCGTCGTGATGAACGGCAAGCTCGCCGAACAGCGCGGCATCAAGCCCATGGGCATCTTCCGCGGCTTCGCCGTGGCCGGCTGCGAGCCCGATGAAATGGGCATCGGCCCGGTCTTCGCGATCCCGAAGCTGCTGAAGCAGACGGGCCTGAAGGTCTCCGACATCGGCCTGTGGGAGCTGAACGAAGCCTTCGCCGTGCAGGTGATCTACTGCCGCGACAAGCTGGGCATCCCCGACGACCGCCTGAACGTCAACGGCGGCGCCATCGCCGTCGGCCACCCGTACGGTGTCACCGGCGCCCGCCTGACCGGCCACGCGCTGATCGAAGGCAAGCGCCGCGGCGCCAAGTACGTCGTCGTGACGATGTGCATCGGCGGCGGCCAGGGTGCGGCCGGCCTGTTCGAAGTCGTCTGACCTTCGACCGCCCGCGTCACGGGGCTCCGGCCCCGTGACATCCCCTCCCCTCACCCGCCACACCCCATGAGCGTCAAGAACCTCTTCAAGCTCGACGGCAAGGTCGCGCTCGTCACCGGCGGCTCGCGCGGCCTCGGCCTCCAGATGGCCGAAGCCCTCGGCGAGATGGGCTGCAAGCTCGTCATCACCGCGCGCAAGGCCGACGAACTCGCCGAAGCCGAGGCGCACCTGAAGGCGCTCGGCGTCACCGACGTGATGCCCGTCCAGAACGACCTGCAGAAGTTCGACCAGATCCCCGGCCTCGTGTCGGCGGTGCTGGAGCGCCACGGGCAGATCGACATCCTGATCAACAACGCCGGCGCCAACTGGGCCGCGCCCGCGGAAGACTTTCCCGACGAGGCCTGGCACAAGGTGATGAACCTCAACATCACCGCGCCGTTCTTCCTGTCGCGCGAAGTGGGCAAGCGTAGCATGCTGCCGCGCCAGCAGGGCAAGATCATCAACATCGCGTCCACCGGCGGCCTCAAGGGCACGGCCAAGGGCGTGACCACCATCGCGTACAACACGTCGAAGGCCGCGGCCATCAACTTCACGCGCACGCTGGCCGCCGAATGGGGTCCGCGCAACATCAACGTGAATGCGATCTGCCCGGGCTACTTCCAGTCGAAGATGACGGCCGGCCTGCTCGACCGCATCCAGGACGGCGTCATCGCCCGTTCTCCGCTCTGCCGCATCGGCGGCGAGGAGGACCTGAAGGGCTCCGTCGTGTTCCTCGCGAGCGAGGCCTCCCGCCACATCACCGGCCAGACGCTGATCGTGGACGGCGGCTCGTCCATCGTCTGACATTCCTGAACCCGCACACCGGCACACCATGAGCGACACCGAGAAGTTCGTCGGGACCCGTCCCGTCTCCGAAGCCCAGGCGTTCGACGTCGACCGCCTCGCCGACTACATGCGCCAGCACGTGGAAGGCTTCAGCGGCGACCTGCTGGTCGAGCAGTTCAAGGGCGGCCAGTCCAACCCGACGTTCCGCCTGACCGCCGGCGGCAAGCGCTACGTGATGCGTCGCAAGCCCAAGGGTGTGCTGCTGCCGTCGGCCCATGCCGTGGACCGCGAGTTCCGCGTGATCAGCGGCCTGTCGAAGACCAACGTGCCCGTCGCCAAGCCCTACGCGCTGTGCGAGGACACCGACGTCATCGGCACGATGTTCTACATCATGGACTGCGTCGACGGCCGCATCATGTGGGACCCCACGCTGCCCGGCGCCACCAACACCGAACGCGCGGCCATCTTCGACGAGATGAACCGCGTGATCGCCGCGCTGCACACCGTGGACCCCGTGGCCGTGGGCCTGGGCGACTACGGCAAGCCCGGCAACTACATCGAGCGCCAGGTGGCCCGCTGGACCAAGCAGTACCGCGCCGCCGAAACGGAGAAGATCGAAGCGGCCGACAACCTGATCGACTGGCTGCCGCAGCACATCCCCGCGGGCGACGAGACCCGCATCGTCCACGGCGACTACCGCCTCGACAACATGGTGTTCCACCCCACCGAACCCCGCGTGCTCGCGGTGCTCGACTGGGAACTCTCCACGCTCGGCCACCCGCTCGTCGACTTCGCGTACCACTGCATGACCTGGCGCATGCCCGCCAACGCCTCGCGCGGCCTGGCCGGCATCGACCTGGCGTCGCTGGGCATCCCCTCCGAATCGGACTACGTCAAGACGTACCTGAAACGGACCGGCCGTGGCACCTCGGAGACTGTCACCCCCGACCAGTGGTCCTACTATCTGGTGTTCAACATGTTCCGGCTGGTGGGCATCCTCCAGGGCATCACTGCCCGCGCCCTGCAGGGCAACGCCTCCAGCACCGAAGCATTGGCCGCGGGCAAGCGCACCCGACCCCTCGCCGAGCAGGCGTGGGAACTGGCGCAGACGATCGTCAGCACCCGCTGACCTTCGGCCAGGCCCGCGATCCGGTTCAACACGCAGAGGAGATACCGATGGATTTCGAGTACAGCGACAAGGTCAAGGGCCTGCAGCAGCGCGTCACCGCGTTCATGGAAGAACACGTCTACCCGAACGAACACGCGTTCGAGGCGGAGGTGGACGCCAACCGCAAGGCGGGCAACGCCTGGTTGCCCACGAAGGTCGTCGAGGACCTGAAGGTCAAGGCCAAGGCCGCCGGCCTGTGGAACCTCTTCCTGCCCGATTCGGAATACGGCTTCGGCCTGACGAACCTCGAGTACGCCCCGCTGGCCGAGATCATGGGCCGTTCGGGCCTGGGCCCCGAGGCCTTCAACTGCTCGGCCCCCGACACCGGCAACATGGAAACGCTGGTGCGCTACGGCACGCCGGAACACCATGAGAAGTGGCTCAAGCCGCTGCTCGACGGCACCATCCGTTCGGCCTTCGCGATGACCGAACCGGCCGTGGCCTCGTCCGACGCCACGAACATCGAGTCGAGCATCCTGCGCGACGGCGACGAGTACGTGATCAACGGCCGCAAGTGGTGGACGTCCGGCGCGAACGACCCGCGCTGCAAGATCATGATCTTCATGGGCAAGACGGACCCGAACCACCAGAACCGCCACCAGCAGCAGTCGATGATCCTCGTGCCGATGGACACGCCCGGGGTCACCGTGCTGCGCCACCTGCCGGTGCTGGGCTTCGACGACGCGCCCCACGGCCACGCCGAGATCACGTTCGAGAACGTGCGCGTGCCGGCCTCCAACATCCTGCTCGGCGAAGGCCGCGGCTTCGAGATTTCGCAGGGCCGCCTCGGCCCGGGCCGCATCCACCACTGCATGCGCCTGATCGGCCGCGCCGAACGCGCGCTCGAGATGATGTGCAAGCGCGCGCTGAGCCGCACCGCCTTCGGCCGCAAGATCGCCGACCAGGGCGTGACGCGCGAGCGCATCGCCAACGCCCGCGTGATGATCGACCAGGCCCGCTTCCTCGTGCTCAACGCCGCCTACAAGATGGACACCGTGGGCAACAAGCACGCGAAGCAGGAGATCGCGATGATCAAGGTCGTCGCCCCGAACATGGCCTGCCAGGTGATCGACTGGGCCATGCAGGTGCACGGCGGCGGCGCCATGAGCGACGACTTCGGTCTCGCCCACGCCTACGCCAGCGCCCGCTCGCTGCGCTTCGCCGACGGCCCGGACGAAGTGCACCGCAACGCCATCGCGAAGGAAGAGCTCGCGCGCTGGCTCCCGCGTCCCTGATCGCTCGGTGATTCCACCGCGGGCCTTCGGGCCCGCGGTCGTTTCCGGGGGGAGGCGTTGTTCAAAAGTTCCTGTGTGTTTCCCGCATTTCTTTCGACCGTGATTGCAGTACCCTTTCTCCTGAACTACCGAGAGCAACCCGATGTCTGAGCGCCATCTCCCCCATTGGCCGCCGGGGTTGCCGGAACACCTCACGCTGCCCGAGACCAACGTCTGGTTCAACGCCGAGGTGTCCGCGGCCCGCTTCCCCAACAAGCCGTACATCGTCTTCTACGACACGCCCATCACGTTCCGCGAATTCAAGGACGAGACGGAGCGCCTCGCCGGCCACCTGCAGCAGGTGTGCGGCGTGAAGGCCGGCGACCGCGTGCTGCTCTACATGCAGAACAGCCCGCAGTGGATGCTCGCCTACTACGGCATCCTGCGCGCCAACGCCGTGGTCGTGCCGGTCAACCCGATGAACCGCACCGCCGAGCTCGTGCACTACGTGCACGACACCGGCGCTACCACCGCCATCGTCCCGCAGGACCTGTTCGGCGAGATCGAACCGCTGATGGGCGACGGTCCCGAGCAGGGCCTGAAGCACCTGCTGGTGGCCGCGTACAGCGACTACGTCAAGCGCCCCACCGACCTGCCCCTGCCCGACTTCGTGCGCGCCGCGCGCCTGCCGCTCACGCGACCGGGCGTGGTGCTGTGGAGCGACGCGCTCGCGGCGAACCAGCGCCCCGGCCCGCTCACCGCCGGCCCCGACGACCTGTGCGTGATGCCCTACACCTCGGGCACCACCGGCAACCCGAAGGGCTGCGCGCACACGCACCGCAGCGTGATGTCCACGCTCGTGGGTGGCCTGCAGTGGTTCAACCGCGCGCAGGACACCACGTACCTCTCGGTGCTGCCGTTCTTCCACGTCACCGGCATGGCCGGTGGCCTCAACGGACCGCTGTTCTCCGGCGGCACGGTGGTGGTGCTGCCGCGATGGGACCGTGTCGCCGCGGCCCGCCTGATCGAACGCTACCAGGTCTCGTCGTGGCAGGTCATCTCCACGATGATGATCGACTTCCTGTCGAACGACGACGTGCTGCCGTACGACATCTCGAGCCTGAACGGCATCCGCGGCGGGGGTGCCGCGATGCCCGAGGCCATCGCGGCGCGTTTGAAGGAGCGCACCGGGCTCATGTACGTCGAGGGCTACGGCATGTCCGAGACCATGGCCGCCACGCACATCAACCCGCCGCACCGGCCGAAACCGCAGTGCCTCGGCATCCCGGTGTTCGACGTCGACGCACGCGTGGTCGATCCCGCCACGATGAAGGAACTGGGTGTCGGCGAGATCGGCGAGATCGTCGTCCACGGCCCGCAGGTGATGCAGGGCTACTGGAACAACCCGGAGGCCACGAAGGCAGCCTTCGTCGAGATCGACGGCAAGCGCTTCCTGCGCACGGGTGACCTGGCCCAGGTCGACGAGGACGGCTACTTCTTCATGGTCGACCGGCTCAAGCGCATGATCAACGCGTCGGGCTTCAAGGTGTGGCCGGCCGAGGTCGAGGGCCTGATGTACCGCCACCCGGCCATCCAGGAGGTGTGTGTCATCGCGGCCAGCGACGTCAAGCGCGGCGAGACCGTGAAGGCGCTCGTGGTGCTGCGGCCGTCGTTCGCGGGCCAGGTGTCCGAGCAGGACATCATCACGTGGGCCCACGACCACATGGCGGTCTACAAGAGCCCGCGCATCGTCGAGTTCGTCGCGTCCTTGCCCAAGTCCGGCTCGGGCAAGGTCATGTGGCGCGAACTGCAGGACCAGGAAGCGAAACGCCCCGGGTAAATCCGGGCCGCGCCAACACGCGCCGCGGGGCAGACTTCCCGCGGCATCGACCGGAACCAACAGGAGACTTTCAGTGAACCAGTTCACCTTCCGCCGCGCCATGGTGCTCGGCGCCGTCGGCGCCGCACTCGCCGCCCCGATGGGCTCCACCTTCGCGCAAGCGTTCCCCAGCAAGCCCATCACGCTGATCGTGCCGTGGCCCGCGGGCGGCTCCACCGACCGGCACCACCGCGTGCTCGCCGAGATCGCCAGCAAGTACCTCGGCCAGAACATCATCGTCGAGAACAAGCCGGGCGGCGGCGGCACCATCGGCCCCGGCGCGATGGCGCTCACGGCCAAGCCCGACGGCTACACCATCTCGCAGTACCCGATGGGCATGCTGCGCGTGCCGCACATGCAGAAGGTGCAGTGGAACCCGCTGACCGACTTCACGTTCATCATCGGCATCTCCGGCTACACCTTCGGCTTCACGGTGCGTGAAGACTCGCCCTTCAAGACCTTCAACGACTACATCGAGGCGGCCCGCAAGGCCCCGGGCAAGATCGACTACGGCTCCACCGGCATCGGCACCTCGCCGCACCTGCTGATGGAGGAACTGTCGGCCAATGCGAAGGTGCAGCTGAACCACATCCCGTTCAAGGGCAACGCCGACCTGATGCAGGCGCTGATGGGCGGCCACGTGATGGCCCAGAGCGATGCGTCGGGCTGGGACAAGTTCGTCGACGACGGCAAGATGCGCCTGCTGCTGACGTTCGGCGAGAAGCGCACGAAGCGCTGGCCGCAGGTGCCCACCGCGAAGGACCTGGGCTACGGCGTGGTCTCCACCTCCCCGTACGGCCTCGTGGGCCCGAAGGGCATGGACCCGGCCGTCGTCAAGGTGCTGCACGACGCGTTCAAGAAGGCGCTCGACGATCCCAAGCACGCGGAAGTCATGGCCCAGCTGAACCAGGAGGTCTGGTACCGCAGCGGCGACGACTACGCGCGCTGGGCGCGGGAGACGTACGTGAAGGACAAACGCCTGATCGAACGCCTCGGTCTGGCGGCCAAGTAAACCACCCGTCCTGCCAGCAAGGGCCGCTCACGCGGCCCTTTTTCATGGGAGCGCCCTTCATTTGTACCCGGGTTTAATTGACTTTCAATATTAACCCGGGTGAAAATGTCGTTTTGAACCACGGGGGTCCCCATGACACACGACTCCGCCGACGCCACACACGGCATCACCCTGCTCTCACGCCACTGGGCCTGGCTCGCGGCACAGCCACGCAGCCCGAGCGCCACGCTGCGCCGCCTCGTCGAGGAAGCCCGCCGCGATGCCGACGGCCGTTTCCGCCACGCCGACGCACGCGATGCCTGCTACCGCTTCCTCCGCTTCGAGGCCGGTGACCGCGAAGGCTTCGAGGACACGGTGCGGGCGCTGTACGCCGGCGATGCCGCGCGGTTCGAGACGCTCACCGCGCGGTGGCCCGACGACGTCCGCATGGAGGCGCAGCGGCTCGCCGCCGCGGTGTGGTGATGAGCGACCGCGCCCGCCAGAAGGAATTGAAGCTCGCGTACAAGCTGGCCCATCCGCCGATGGGTCTCTTCGCCATCCGCAACCTGGCCACAGGTCGTGTGTTCGTCGATCGGAGTCGCAACCTCACGGGCTCGCTGAATCGTCACCGCATGGAACTGCAGCGCGGCGTGCACCGCAACCGCGATCTGATGGCCGACTGGCGAACGTACGGTGAAGCGCAGTTCGCGTTCGAGGTGATCGAGCGCGTGGCCGAACGGACGGAGCCCGACTTCGACTACGACGCCGCACTCGACGACTGCCTCGCCATCTGGCGCGAAGGCGTGCCGCCGGGGTCGCCCGGCTCCTACACCTGATCGGCCGCGAACGACGCCAGCGCGAGCGCCAGCGTGTGCTGGCGCACGTCGACGGGCCACGGGCGCAGCAGTTCCTGGAAACGGGCGCCCTGTTTCGCGAACAGCGCCCGCGACGCCTCTTCGAAACCGTCGTAGCTGCTGGCGATGGCCGACATGAAACGGTACGCCGCCTCGCGCGACTGCCGCGCCGCGTCGGCCGCGGCATGGGTGCGGCGCGCCTCCTCGACCAGCTTGCGCAGCGCGACCGAGGCGCCGCCCGGCTGCGACGCGAGCCAGTCCCAGTGGCGGGGCAGCAGCGTGACCTCGCGGGCCACCACACCGAGCTTCGGCCGTCCGCGGCCTCGCGGCGCCTCGGGTTCGGATTCCTCCGGCTCGGGCGCGGCCGCCACGGCGGGCAGGCGTTTCAGCACGCTGGCCACCGAACCCCGGAAATCGATCTCGACGAGTTCGCTCGTGGTTTCGTCGAAGACGAGGATGGGGCCTTCGGCCCCGGCGTCGATCGCGCGCTTGGTGTCGGCGGCGACCTCGGCCAGCGGACCGACGGCGATGCGGCGGGAGCCGTCGAAGGCGATGCAGGAGGACGTCATGGGTGATATTTTCACCCGGATCTATTCAAACGTTCAATGAAATGACATCCCGGCGAAGGCCGGGACCTTCGACCTCCGCCCAGGGTCCCGGCCTTCGCCGGGATGACAGGGCGGTTCACTCCTTCGCGACCAGCAACCCCGCCTTCTCCCACTCGGGCAACCCGCCCCGGAACCAGTACACGCGCTTGAACCCGGCGCTCAATGCCGCGCGGCTCGCCTTGTACGACTTCCAGCACTCGGCCCCGTTGCACGCGAAGATCGTGGGCACGGTCTTGTCGAGCTTCGCGAGGCCGGCGAAGTCGTCGGCGGCCACGTCGTACGCGGTGTCCTTCAGGCTCTTCTCGTGGTACGGCACGAACAGCGCGTTGGGCACGCGCTTCGCGCGGAATTCCTTGTCGGTGCGGGTGTCGACGAGCACCGCGCCTTCGGCCAGCAGCTGCTGCACACGCGCCGCGTTGACCACCTCGGCGCCCGGCAGGTGCGTGGGCGTGAAGGTGCCCAGCTGCGCGACGGACTTGTAGGCCTGCATGTCGGGCCGTTCGGTGACGGGCCGCAGGTTCGCGCCTGTGCCCGGCGATGCGAACCACTTCGCGATGCGCGCGCGCACGTCGGCCGGCAGGTCGCTCTTCATCACCACCGAGAACCCGCCCGGCACCTCGTCGGACGTCGCGAGCACTCTCGCGACGCCGGGGTTCTCCTTGTCCCAGTCGGCCCAGTCCTCGCGGCGGATCACCGTGGCGTCCGACGCACCGACCCGCAGCGCCGTGAGCCCGGCCTGCGGATAACGTGCGTACTCGACGTTCGACAGGTCCTTGAACGAAAGGCCCGTGGCGTTGAGCATGCCACGCGCCATGTACGTGTAGATGGAGTCCTGCTGCGGCAGGTAGATGCGGTTGCCGCGCACGGCCGCCGTGGACGCGAACCGTTGCCGCCCGACGAGCACGTACTGGTCCGCCGGCGCCGTGGCGCCCACCAGCTCGTAGCCACGCGCGAGGGCCGACGCGGCCACCTGCGCGGGCGCGATGAAGAGGTCGTGTGCGCCGCTTCGTGTCGATCTCATGACATCGGCGAGGTCGTCGCTGGTGACCACCGTCACCGCGCGGCCCACCGCTTTCGAGAGGCTGCTCTCGATGCCGGTGCGCGAGACCATCAGGCCTTCCTTGCGCGCCGTGGGTTCGATGGCCACGAGGGCCGACAGCTCCGCCTGGGCGAGCCCCGACAGGAGGCACAAGACCAGGCCCGCGAGCGTTTGCACGTTCGTCATCGATGTTCCCTCCAACGTTGTTCTTGTCATGACCGGTCAGGCAACCCGATCGGGCGCGAGTCTCGTTCATGTGAACGATCACAAGAACACGCGTGTCCGCCCAATGTGTAGCGGACTGTTTCGCCGACACAGGGGTTTTTCCGGAGCCACGGAACCATGTGCATCGACATGACCCGATGCAATACTCGCCGCCATTCACCCCGAGCTGCTGCATTTCCAACAGCGCCTTTCCAGAGACCGGAGACCTCGATGACCTTCCCCACCCCGTCCCTCCACCGTCGCCACCTGCTTGCCGGTTCCGCTGGTGCCCTGGCCGCCGCCGGCCTGGGTTCGTGGAGCGACGCCGCGCTGGCTCAGGCCGCGAAGCCGCTGCCCGAGTACGCGGCGTGGAAGGACGCCAACGCGCTCATCGTGCACACGAGCACCACCATCGAGACGAAACGCAGCGCGTTCGGCAGCAGCGTCATCACGCCCGCGGAGCAGCTCTACGTGCGCAACAACCTGCCCACGCCGCCCGCGGCCATCGTGGCCGACCGCAACGCGTGGACCGTCAGCATCGAAGGCGTGCGCAACCCGCGTGCCCTCACGCTCGCCGAGCTGAAGACGATGGGCATCGACACCGTCGCCACCGTGCTGCAGTGCTCGGGCAACGGCCGCGGCTTCTTCCCGCACAAACCGAGCGGCACGCCGTGGACCGTGGGGGCCGCGGGCTGCGTGGTGTGGAGCGGCGTGCCGCTGCGCGCGGTGGTCGAGGCCCTGGGCGGGCTGGCCGACCCCTCGCTGGCGTTCCTGACCGGCACCGGCGGCGAGAAGCTGCCCGACGGCGTGGACCCGGCGAGCGTGATCGTCGAACGGTCGCTGCCCATCAAGGCGCTGGGCGACGCGCTGCTCGCGTGGGAGATGAACGGCGCGCCGCTGCCGCTCGCGCATGGCGGCCCGCTGCGCCTCGTGGTGCCGGGCTACCAGGGCGTGAACAACATCAAGTACGTCAAGCGCGTGGCCTTCAGCGCGAAGGAGTCCGGCGCGAAGATCATGCAGCACGGCTACCGCATGACCCCGATGGGCCAGAAGGCCGACCCGAGCCAGGCCTCGGTGCTCGAGATGAACGTGAAGTCGTGGATCAACTCGCCCAGCCCGGACGGCGGGCCGGTGAAGGCCGGCCTGCTGCAGGTGCACGGCGTGGCCTTCAGCGGCACGAGCCCCGTGACGAAGGTGGAGATCTCCGTGGACGGCGGCAAGACCTGGCACGTCACCGGCTTCGTGGGCCCCGACCTCGGCCGCTTCGCGTGGCGCCAGTTCGCCGCGCAGGTCCGCGTGCCGGCCGGCACGTACACGCTCGCCAGCCGCGCCACCGATGCGGCCGGCAACGTGCAGCCCGAGCAGCGCCTCGAGAACGTGAGCGGCTACGGCAACAACAGCTGGGCCGACCACGCCGTGAAGGTCACGGTGGTCTGATGCGGCCGCTGCTGGTCGCCCTGTGCCTGGCGGCAGGGCCGGCGCTCGCCGCCGACCCGGCGGCCGATCTCGCCGTGGGCAAGGCGCTCTTCCTGAAGGGCGCCACGCCCGCCTGCGCGGTGTGCCACACGCTGAAGGACGCGGGCAGCGCGGGCGAGGTGGGACCGGTGCTCGACGAGCTCAAGCCGTCGGCCGACCGCGTGGCGGCCGCGCTGCGCAACGGCGTGGGCATGATGCCCTCGTACAAGGGGCAGCTGACGGACGCGCAGATCATGGCGATCGCGCGTTACGTGGCGGCAGTCAGCGGACGCTGACCCCGCACATCACTTCTTCGCGTACTGGTCGCGCAGCTCGCGCTTGAGCACCTTGCCGATCGCGCTGCGCGGCAGCTCGTCGATCCATTGCAGACCCGCCAGGCGCTGGGTCTTGCCCACCTGGTCGTTGGTCCACTGGAGCAAGGTCTCGGCGTCCACCGTGGCGCCGGGCTGGCGCACGACGAAGGCCACGGGCGTCTCGCCCCACTGCTCCGACGGCACACCCACCACGGCCGCGTCGAACACGGCCTCGTGCTTGCGCAGCACCGCCTCGAGGTCGCTCGGGTAGATGTTGAAGCCGCCGCTGATGACCATGTCCTTCTTGCGATCGAACAGGGTCAGGAAGCCGTCCTCGTCGAAGCGGCCCACGTCGCCGGTGCGGATGAAGCGCTTGCCGGCCGGGTCGTACCACTCGGCGTCGCGCGTCTTCTCGGGCTGGCCGTGGTACCCGGTCATCATGATCGGCGAGTGGCCCACCACCTCGCCCGCCTCGCCGCGCGCCACCTCGACGCCGTTGTCGTCGATCAGGCGGATGTCGTGGTTGTCGGCCGGCTTGCCCACGGTGTGCAGCTTCGTCGGGTGCAGGTGTGCCTCGAGGATGCAGGTGCCGCCACCTTCGGTCATGCCGTAGAACTCGACGAGGCCACCCGGCCAGCGCTTGAGCACGTCGGCCTTCAGCGCGGCGCCGAACGGCGCGCTGGTGCTGAACTTGTACTTGAACGACGACAGGTCGTACCGGTCGAAGTCGGGGTGGGCCATCAGGCGCTGGTACTGCACCGGCACGAGCATCGTGTGCGTGACACGGTGCTTCTCGGCGAGCTTCAGGTAGCCGCCCGCATCGAACTTCGGCATCAGCACCGCGGTGCCGCCCCACGTGATGGTGGGGAAGAACACGACGAGCGTGGTGTTCGAGTACAGCGGGGTCGACAGCAGCGTGACGCCCTCGGGGCCGCCGTACTGGTACGTGGCTCCGCGGCGCACGTGGCCCCAGCGCATGCCGTGCGGCTGCACGATGCCCTTGGGCTCGCCGGTGGTGCCCGACGAGTAGATGATGTTGAAGGGCCACGACGGCTCGGGCACCACACGCGCCGGCTTCGTGCCCTCGGGCACCAGCCACGCCTCGAGACCGCCGTCGAGCCCGACGCGCGGTGTCTTCGCCAGCGCGAGCGTGTCGGTGGCGGACGCATCCCAGAACAGCAGCTTCGCATCGGCGTCCGCGAGCATCTTCACGATGCTGGGCGGCGTCGATCCCGGGGCGAGCGGGGCCACCACCACGCCGGCACGCAGCGCGCCGAGGAACACCGCGGCGTACGGCGCAGTCATCAGGCCGCAGATCGCGATGGCGTCTCCGGCCTCGAATCCGTCGCGCTGCAGGCTGGCGGCGATGCGGTCCATCAGCGTGTCGAGCTGCGCGTAGGTCAGCGTGCGGTCGGGGTCGACCAGCGCGAGGTGGTCGGGGGTCTGTTCTGCGTGGTGGCGCACGAGGTCGGCGATCACGCCGAAATCGTGGGCGAAGAGTTCCTGCATCGAAGGTCCTTCGGGGAAGAGGATCAGACCGTGGCGACGGGCGTCACCGGCGAGCCCACGGCCCCCGGCAGGCGCAGCGGCGGCGCGGTCAACAAGAAGCGGCTGCGGCCGTGGGCGCGCAGCCAGGCGGCCAGGTCGTGCAGCCACCAGAGTTCGCCGAGCGGCACGCCCAGCTTGAAGAGGCAGTGTTCGTGCAGCGGCAGCGCGGCGGACGGGGTCGTGTCGGCCTTGCGCGCGGGGAACGCCTCCACGGCGTAGTTGTCGGTGCAGATGGCCGCGATGCCGCTGTCGGTGATCCATTGCAGCAGGCGTTCGTCGCGCCCGTCGAGCACCGCGCACGACTGGTCCAGCACGGCCATGTCCGGGTCGCGGTTCATCGACAGCACCACGTCGGCGAAGCCCGTGTGCACCACGAGCAGGTCGCCGGGTTCGATCACCACGCGGTCAGCCTGCAGGATGGCCATCAGCCGTTCGTACCCGATCAGTTCGCGGGCGTTGCCCACGTGCGCGTGCAGGTCCACCATCACGCCACGGCCCTGGATGGGCAGCGCGGCGAACGTCTCGATGCCGAGCGCGAGCGCGTACGAACCGCCGTCGGCGCCACACGGGCACGACGCGAGCTTCAGGTCGCCCGGGCCCAGCACGTGTTCGTGCGCGCGGTAGCCGTTGTAGTAGACCTTCTCGGGTTCGCCGTCGCCATCGGCGTCGAACCACGCACCCACGTGGGCGAAGCTGTCCCACTGCGTGGAGTACTGCAGCGTGAGCGTGACCTGGTCGTCGCAGACGACGTCGGTGTAGCGCGCGTCGAACTGGCCCAGCGCCAGGTTCATGAACGGCATGCCGCGCACTTCCGTGGGCTGCAGCACCGGCGGCTTGCGCCGGGTGTTGAGCTTCTGGCCCCCGGGGAAATCGAGCGGCAGGCTGAGGCCGAACGAGCGGCCCTCGACCACCTCGGCCACGCCCTCGCGCACCTTCGCGGGGGTCAGCAGGTTCAGGCGGCCGAGCTGGTCGTCGGGGCCGAAATCGCCCCAGGTCGAACCCTCGGGGCGGCGGGTCCAGCGGGGGTTGTTCGGCGCGGTCATGCTCAGTACCCCGCGGTGCGGTCCACCGCGAGGGCCGGCGTGTCGCCGGCGCGCGCGCTGCGCCACGCGTCGACACACTGCGCGGCCACGACGTCGAACGAGGCCTGCGCGGCGATGTGCGGCGTGGCCGACACCTTCGGATGGCCCCACACCCAGTTGTCGGGCGGCGGTGGCTCGCGGTCGAACACGTCGAGCGCGGCGCCCGCGAGGTGGCCCTCGTCGAGCAGCATCTGCAGGTCGGGTTCGACCAGTTGCTCGCCCCGGCCCACGTTGACCACGAACGCGCCGCTCGGCAGCTGGCCGAGCGTGCCGCGGTTCAACAGGCCGCGTGTCTCCGGCGTGAGCGGCAGGGCACACACGAGGATGTCGGTGTGCGACAGGAACTTCGCGAGCCCGTCGAGGCCCGCATGGCACTGGATGCCCGGCAGCGACTTCGCGCTGCGGCTCCAGCCCGAGACCGGGTAGCCGAGCGGCGCGAACGCACGCGCGATGGCCTGGCCCACGGCGCCGAGGCCCATCACGCCCACGCGGCACTGCGACGCGAGGCGCACCGGGTGGCGCTTCCACTGGGCATGGGCCTGCTGGCGCGCGTAGAGCGGCAGGTCACGCGTGAACGCGAGCGTCTGCGCCACCACGTACTGGGCGATCTCGACACCCTGGGCCGGGTCGACCACGCGGGTGACGGGCACGGTGGCGGGCAGGTCCTCGACGAGCAGCTTGTCGACGCCGGCCCCCGTGGAACACAGCACGCGCAGGTTCGGGTACTTCGGCAGGATGCCGGCCTTCATGCGCCACGCGAGGATGGCCTCGACCTGCCCGGGATCCGGGGCATCGGCCTCGGTCCAGATCGGCACGTCGGGCGCGGCATGGCGGAGGGCTTCGGCGAACGGTGCCGACGGGAGGGGATTGGAGAGGACGAGGATCGCCATGGGAGATGCGGTCCTCAGGTGTCGTAGCCGGGGTTGCGGCGGTCGAGCCGGCGCAGCAGGCCCGGCCACACGAGGTTCGCGCCGAGGCCCTTGCTGACCTCGCGGGCCTGCTCGCCCATCGTGTCGAGGATGCTCTGCGGCACCATCGTGAGCGGCGTGCCACCCGACTGCGCGAGGATCTGGATGCGGCAGGCCGACTCCAGCGTGTACATCGCCTGGAAGGCCTCTGCCACCGAACGGCCGCAGGTCAGCAGGCCGTGGTTGCGCAGGATCATGCTGTTGGCCGTGCCGAGGTCGGCCACGAGCCGCGCCTTCTCCTCGTCGCGCAGCGCCACGCCTTCGTACGCGTGGTACGCGAGGTTCGTCAGCGGGAACCCCGACTGCTGCGAGATGGGCAGCAGGCCGCCGGCCTGCGCCGACACGGCGACGCCGTGCAGGGTGTGCGTGTGCAGCACGCAGTTGACCGTGGGACGGGCCTCGTGCACCGCGCTGTGGATCACGAAGCCGGCCGGGTTCACCGGGTACGGCGACGGCATCACGGGCTTGCCGTGGTGGTCCACCTTGATCAGGCTCGAGGCCGTGATCTCCTCGAAGAACAGCCCGTACGGGTTGATCAGGAACTGGTGTTCCTCGCCGGGCACGCGGGCCGAGATGTGCGTGAACACGAGGTCGTCCCACCCGAACAGCGCCACCAGCCGGTAGGCGGCGGCGAGGTCCACGCGGGCTTTCCACTCGGCCGGCGACACCAGGTCGCGAACGGAAGGAATTTCATACGGCTTGTTCATTCGTTCGCTCCTGGTGGGTACTGCTTCGATGGGTCAGAGAGCTTGGACCAACTCCGGTACCGCAGTGAACAGGTCGGCTTCGAGGCCGTAGTCGGCCACGCTGAAGATCGGCGCTTCCGGGTCCTTGTTGATCGCGACGATCACCTTGGAGTCCTTCATGCCGGCCAGGTGCTGGATGGCACCCGAGATGCCCGCGGCGATGTAGAGCTGCGGGGCGACGATCTTGCCGGTCTGGCCCACCTGCCAGTCGTTCGGGGCGTAGCCCGCGTCGACCGCGGCGCGGCTGGCGCCCAGCGCAGCGCCGAGCTTGTCGGCCAGCGGGGTCAACACTTCATTGAACTTGTCGCTGCTGCCGAGCGCGCGGCCGCCGGAGACGATGATCTTCGCGGCGGTGAGTTCGGGGCGGTCGTTCTTGGCGATCTCGCTGCCCACGAAGCTCGACTTGCCGCTGTCGGCCGTGGCCGATGCGGTTTCGACGGCGGCGCTGCCACCCGTGGCGGCCGCGGCATCGAAGCCCGTCGAACGCACGGTGATCACCTTGACCTTGTCGCTGCTCTGCACGGTGGCGATGGCGTTGCCGGCGTAGATCGGGCGCTCGAACGTGTCGGGGCTCACCACCTTCGTGATGTCGCTCACCTGGCCCACGTCGAGGAGCGCGGCCACGCGCGGCGCGACGTTCTTGCCCGAGGCCGTGGCCGGGAAGACGATGTGGCTGTAGCTGCCGGCCAGCGCGATCACTTGCGCGGCGACGTTTTCGGCGAGGCCGTGCTCGAAGCCGGCGGCGTCGGCGTGGATCACCTTGGCCACGCCGGCGATGGCGGCGGCGGCCTTGGCGGCGTCGGCGGCGTTCGAGCCGGCGACGAGGACGTGCACGTCACCACCCAGCTGGGCGGCGGCGGTCACGGTGTTCAGGGTGGCGCCCTTGATGGATTGGTTGTCGTGTTCGGCGATGACGAGTGCGGTCATGTTCGTGTTCCTTGTGCATTCCCTCGCGATACCACGCCGAGGGTCCCGGCCTTCGCCGGGATGACAGATTGTTCTTTCACCTCTCCCCCAGACGTCATCCCGGCGAAGGCCGGGACCCTGGGCGTCGAGCGGCGAGCCGGGTTCAGAGAACCTTGGCGGTGTTCTTCAGCTTGTCGACCAGCGTGGCGACATCCGGCACCTTGATGCCAGCCGACCGCTTCGGCGGCTCGCTGACCTTCAGCGTCTTGATGCGCGGGGCCACGTCCACCCCCAGGTCGGACGGCTTCACCACGTCCAGCGGCTTCTTCTTCGCCTTCATGATGTTCGGCAGCGTCACGTAGCGCGGCTCGTTCAGGCGCAGGTCGGTCGTCACGACCGCCGGCAGCGTGAGCTTGAGCGTCTCCAGACCCCCGTCGACTTCACGCGTGACCGAGGCACCATCGGCAGCCAGTTCCACCTTGCTGGCGAACGTCGCCTGCGGCAGGCCCGCGAGCGCCGCCAGCATCTGGCCCGTCTGGTTGTTGTCGTCGTCGATGGCCTGCTTGCCCAGGATCACGAGCGACGGCTGTTCCTTGTCCACCAGCGCCTTGAGCAGCTTGGCCACGGCCAGCGGCTGCAGCTCGTCCGCGCTCTCGACCAGGATGGCGCGGTCGGCACCGATGGCCATCGCCGTGCGCAGGGTTTCCTGCGCTTGCGTGGGGCCGCACGAGACGGCGATCACTTCCGTGACCACACCCTTCTCCTTCAGCCGCACCGCCTCTTCGACGGCGATCTCGTCGAACGGGTTCATGCTCATCTTCACGTTCGCGATGTCCACCCCCGTGCCATCGCTCTTGACGCGAACCTTCACGTTGTAGTCCACCACCCGCTTGACTGCCACCAGCACTTTCATGAATCGACCTTTGATGTTGAACGGAGCTCGAGCACGGCCCCTGTGACGCAGCGTGCAAGGCCTCCGCTTGCACGTCAATTGCAAAACATGCTTCTGCACTGCGGAATATACAGCCGCTCTGGCAGAGCGGCAAGTCCGACCCGGTCGAACGACAGGGTAACTCTTCGAATGCCCCGGTGTCACGCGCAGGACACAGGACAAATGCATTCCGGAGCATCTACGTAGTTACCGGTACACAAGGTCTCCCAAGCGACAAGCACGGAAAAATCCTCTCAGTGTTTGCCCTTGTGTGTTCCGCATCGCAGAACATTCGCGTTGACTGCAGTTCTGCATGGCAGCAAGATCGCGACGCGTTCTACGGAGCGCAACGTGCGGTTGGCCCCTCCCGGGGAGATCTCTCGACCGCATCCCCGGCGGTCGCCAACCTCTCTTCTTCTCGACACAGGAGCGTGACGAACATGCCCATGCCTGCCCGAACGGGTCGCGGCCACAGCCCCGAGCAGACGCCCATCGTGAACCCCTCCACCGTCCCCGCGCGGAAGGACTGAGCGATGGATTTCCTCCAACAATTCCTGCAGCAGGTGCTCAACGGGCTCACGCTCGGCGGCATCTACAGCCTCGTCGCCCTGGGTCTCACGCTCGTGTACGGCATCCTGCACGTGCCGAACTTCGCCCACGGTGCGTTCTACATGGCCGGCGCCTTCGTGTCGTTCCACCTGATGACGCGCTACGGCGTGAACTACTGGCTCGCGATGGCCGGCTCCGCCGCGGTCGTGGCGGTGCTGTCCACGCTGGCCGAACGCCTCGTGTTCCACCCGCTGCGCCACCACAGCGGCCTGCACCCGATGATCGCGGCCATCGGCATGATGCTGTTCCTCGAAGCCACGGCCCAGCTGATCTGGGGCGCCGACTTCCAGCGCATGCAGTCGCCGTACAGCGGCATCGTCGAACTCGGCGGCCTCACCGCGCCGGTGCAGCGCCTGCTGATCATCGCCGCGGCCTTCCTGATGATGGTCGTGCTGCACCTGTTCCTGAAGAAGACCGTCACCGGCTCCACCATCATCGCGATGGCGCAGAACCGCGACGGCGCCTCGCTCGTGGGCATCGACGCCAACCGCGTGGCCATGCTGACCTTCGCGATCGCTGGCGCCCTGGCCGCCATCGCCGCGTCGCTGTACGCGCCGATCAACCTCGTGTACCCCGCGATGGGCAACCTCGTGATCACGAAGGCCTTCGTGATCATCATCCTCGGCGGCATGGGCAGCGTGCCCGGCGCCATCGTCGGCGGCCTGATCATCGGCTTCGCCGAAAGCTTCGGCGCGTTCTACATCTCGTCCGACTACAAGGACATCATCGCCTTCGTGCTGCTGGTGGTGATCCTGTCGGTGCGCCCGCAGGGCCTGTTCACCAAGGGAGTGCGCTGACATGAAGTACCTCGAAGGCCGCATCGGCTGGACGCTGCTCGTCCTCGCCGGCCTCGTCTTTCCGTTCGTCACCGGCAACGACTATCACCTCACGGTGATGTCCACCGCGTACATCTTCGCGCTGGCCACGCTGGGACTGAACCTGATCACGGGCTACACCGGGCAGTTCAACCTCGCGCACAGCGGCTTCATGGCGCTCGGTGCCTACGTCGTGGGCATCCTGACGGTGGACCACCAGGTGCCGTTCTGGATCGCGTTCGCTCTCTCCGGCGTGATCACCGCGCTCGTGGGCCTGCCGCTCGGCTTCGTGTCGCTGCGCCTGAAGGGCCACTACTTCTCGATCTTCACGCTGTGCGTGGGCTACATCATGTTCCTCGTGATCGAGAAGTGGGAATCGCTGACGCACGGCACCGTGGGCATCATCGGCATCCCGGCGCCCACCGGCTTCGGCGGCTACGTGTTCGACCAGCCGCGTGCGCTGTACTACCTGGTGTTCGCGTTCCTCGTGGTGGGCGCGTTCGTCATGCACCGCATCGTCACGTCGCTGCTGGGCCGCACGTTCATGGCCATCCGCAACAGCGACGAGCTGGCCGAGTCGCTGGGCATCAACCTCGCGCGCAACAAGCTGCTGTCGTTCCTGCTGTCGGTGTTCTACGCCGGCCTCGCGGGCGGCCTGTATGCCGGCTTCGTGCGGTTCCTGGGCCCCGACCTCGCGGGCACGCACCACACGTTCGAGATGACCACGTTCATGCTGATCGGCGGCATCGGCACCATCCTCGGCCCCCTGCTCGGCGCCATCGGCATGCCGTGGCTGTCGCAGCACCTGCAGTTCCTGCAGGAGTACCGCTACGTCGTGTTCGGCCCGCTGATCATCCTGCTCGTGATCTTCGTGCCCAACGGCATCGTCGGCAGCTACCTCGCCTGGAAGGCCCGCCGCGCGTCGAACGAAGCCAAGAAGCTGGCCGCCGCCCCGGCCGCCAAGCCCGTCAACACGACCGCCCCGCAGGGAGGCGCGACCCATGCTTAAGATCGAGAACCTGAGCAAACGCTTCGGCGGCCTCGCGGCCGTCAACGAGGTCAGCACCTCCATCGAGAAGGGCAAGATCAACGCGATCATCGGCCCCAACGGCGCGGGCAAGACCACGTTCTTCAACCTGATCAGCGGCGTGCACAAGCCCACCTCGGGCCGCATCACGCTCGACGGCGTCGACGTCACCCACCTGCGCACCGACGAGGTCGCGAAGCTGGGCGTGTCGCGCACCTTCCAGACCACGGCGCTGTTCGACAACGCCTCGGTGCTCGACAACCTGATCGTGGGCCACCGCCTGCGCACGAAGTCGGGCCTGTGGGACGTGCTGGTCGGCTCCTCGCGCCTGAAGAACGAGGAGAAGGTCTGCCGCGAGAAGGCACGCGACGCGCTCGACTTCGTGGGCCTGTCGCACATGGCCAACCGCATGGCCGGCGACATCTCGCAGGAGGAGCGCAAGCGCGTGGCCTTCGCGCTCGCGCTGTCCACCGACCCGAAAGTGGTGCTGCTCGACGAACCGGCGGGTGGCGTGAATCCCGATGAAACCGTGGGCCTGGCCGATCTCATCCGCAAGATGGTCAAGCACGGGCTCACCGTGGGCCTGATCGAACACAAGATGAACATGATCATGAGCCTGGCCGACAAGATCATGGTGCTCAACTACGGCGAGAAGATCGCCGAGGGCACCCCCGCCGAGATCCGCGCGAACCCCGCCGTGATCGACGCCTACCTCGGGAGCGAACATGCTGACGCTTGAGAACGTTTCGCTCAAATACGGCAGCTTCCAGGCGCTCGACGGCGTCAGCCTCAACGCGAAGGAAGGCGAGCTGGTCGTGCTGCTCGGCGCCAACGGCGCCGGCAAGAGCTCCATCTTCCTGACCACGAGCGGCATCCACCGCGCCGCGGGCGGCAGCATCCGCTTCCACAACCAGGAGCTGGTCGGCATGCGCGCCGCGCAGATCGTGGAGGCGGGCGTCGTGCAGTGCCCGGAGGGCCGCAAGCTCTTCCCGCAGATGAGCGTGCTGAAGAACCTGATGCTGGGCGCCTACGTGCACCGCCGCGACACGGCGGGCAACAAGAAGCGCCTCGACGAGGTGCTCGCGCTGTTCCCCATCCTCGAGCAGAAGAAGGACGACCCGGCCGGTTCGCTGTCGGGCGGCCAGCAGCAGATGGTGGCCATCGGCCGCGCGATGATGAGCCGTCCGAAGGCACTGCTGCTCGACGAGCCGTCGCTCGGCCTCGCGCCCCTCGTCGTGAAGCAGGTGTTCGAGGTGATCCAGCAGATCAACCGCGCCGGCACCACGGTGCTGCTCGCCGAGCAGAACGCGTTCGCCGCGCTGAAGATCGCGCACCGCGCCTACGTGATCGAAGGCGGTCACATCGTCATGGAAGGCGACCGCGACAGCCTGCTCAACAACGAGGCCGTGCGTCGCGCCTACATCGGCGCCTGAACTTCGCGCGGCGTTTCCCCTCCCACTGTTTCCGCCACCCTCCGCCGGCCCTGTCACGCGCCGGCGGACGGGCCTTCGTTTCCCGATCGTTGCACCACAGGAAGTAGACAGATGACCGTGACATTCAAGCTGAAGCACCTCGCCGCCACCGCCGCCCTGGGCCTGGCGTTCACCGGTTCCGCCTTCGCCCAGGAGGTCGTGAAGATCGGCTTCTCCGGCCCGCTGAGCGGCGGCGCCGCGCTCTACGGCAAGAACGTGCTCGACGGCATGCAGCTCGCCGTCAACGAGATCAACGCGCAGGGCCTCGAGGTGGCCGGCAAGAAGTACAAGCTCGAGATCGTCTCGCTCGACGACAAGTACAACCCGTCCGAGACCGCCATCAACGCGCAGCGCCTGGTGCAGCAGTACAAGACGCCCGCGATCCTCGTGCCGCACTCCGGCGGCAGCCTGGCCCTGCAGGTGAACAACGAGCAGAACAAGTACCTGCTGCTGTCGTACACCTCCGTGCCGCAGATCACCGCCCGCGGCAACAAGCTCACGCTGCGCATCCCGCCCGAGTTCACCTCCTACGTGCCGGCCTTCGTCAAGCACGCGATGACCAAGTACGGCAAGAACATCGCGTTCGCCCACGGCGACCACGACTACGCCAAGGCCTGGACCGCCGTGTTCAAGCCGGCGTGGGAAGCCGCCGGCGGCAAGGTCGTCATCGAGAACCCCATGTCGTACAACCGCGCGGCCGACTTCTACAGCGGCGTGAGCCGCGCGCTGGCCGCCAAGCCCGACGTGATGTTCATCGGCGGCGCCTCCGAGCCCACCGGCCTCGTCGTCAAGCAGGCCCGCGAACTGGGCTTCAAGGGCGGCTTCGTCATCATCGACCAGGCCAAGATGGACGAGATGACGAAGGTGACCGGCGGCTACGGTCCGCTGGAAGGTTCCATCGGCGTGCTGCCGCTGATCGAGGACAAGACCCCCGACGCGCAGAACTTCGTGACCCGCTTCCAGAAGGCCTACCCGGGCCGCGTGCCCAGCTCGGAAGTCTCGCTGAACTACACCGCCGTCTGGCTGCTGGCCGGCGCGATGAAGGCCTCCGGCTCGGTGACCGACGCCACCGCGATCCGCGCCTCGCTCGACAAGGCCGCGAAGGAGCTCAGCCCCGCCCACAACCCGAACACGCTCGACGGCGTGGACGACAAGGGTGGCACGCTGGCCGACACGCGCGTGGCGGTCGTCGAGAACGGCAAGGTCCGCGAGATCAAGCTCAGCGCCCTCAAGTAACCCGCTCCCGCTTCTCCCCCGTCATCCCGGCGCAGGCCGGGATCCTGCGCACCTCGATGGCGCCCAGGGTCCCGGCATTCGCCGGGATGACTGCTTTCTGGTGTGTTGCTTGTGGGGTTCCTCAGCAGTTCCCCCCATATCGGCCCGTCAACGCTCGCCATCAAACTACCGTTCCCAGAAGAGCGTACGTCGCACGACGATTTCGTCCAGACCGTCCCACCACCAGGAGATAGCAGATGAACGTGAAACTCAACGTGAAGCAGGTCGCCGCCGCAGCGGCATTCGGCCTGGCCTTCGCCGCCCCGGCCTTCGCCCAGGAGGTCGTGAAGATCGGTTTCTCCGGCCCGCTGAGCGGTGGTGCCGCGCTGTACGGCAAGAACGTGCTCGACGGCATGCAGATGGCGGTCGCCGAGATCAACGCCGCCGGCTTCGAGGTGGCGGGCAAGAAGTACAAGTTCGAGATCGTCGCGCTCGACGACAAGTACAACCCGTCCGAGACCGCCATCAACGCGCAGCGCCTGGTGCAGGAATCGAAAACCCCGGCCATCCTCGTGCCGCACTCGGGTGGCGGCCTGGCCCTGCAGGTGAACAACGAGCAGAACAAGTACCTGCTGCTGTCGTACACCTCCGTGCCGCAGATCACCGCCCGCGGCAACAAGCTCACGCTGCGCATCCCGCCCGAGTTCACCTCCTACGTGCCGGCCTTCGTCAAGCACGCGATGACCAAGTACGGCAAGAACCTCGCGTTCGCCCATGGCGACCACGACTACGCCAAGGCCTGGACCGCCGTGTTCAAGCCGGCATGGGAAGCCGCCGGCGGCAAGGTCGTCATCGAGAACCCCATGTCGTACAACCGCGCGGCCGACTTCTACAGCGGCGTGAGCCGCGCGCTGGCCGCCAAGCCCGACGTGATGTTCATCGGCGGCGCCTCCGAGCCCACCGGCCTCGTCGTCAAGCAGGCCCGCGAACTGGGCTTCAAGGGCGGCTTCGTGATCATCGACCAGGCGAAGATGGACGAGATGGCCAAGGTCATCGGCGGCTACGGCCCGCTCGAAGGCTCCATCGGCGTGCTGCCGCTCGTGGAAGACAAGACCCCCGACGCGCAGAACTTCGTGGCCCGCTTCCAGAAGGCCTACCCGGGCCGCATCCCGAGCTCGGAAGTCTCGCTGAACTACACCGCCGTGTACCTCACCGCCGAGGCCATGAAGGTCGCCGGCACCGTGACCGACGCCACCGCCATCCGCGCGGCGCTCGACAAGGCGGCCAAGCAGCTGACCCCGGCGCACAACCCGAACAGCCTCGATGGCGTCGACGAAAAGGGCGGCACGCTGGCCGACACCCGTGTCGCCGTGATCGAAAACGGCAAGGTCAAGGAAGTGAAGCTCAGCTCGCTGAAGTAAGGCCTCGGCCTGCAGATGTCATCCCGGCGCAGGCCGGGACCCCCGGCGCCTCGACGACGCCCAGGGTCCCGGCATCCGCCGGGATGACTCGTTTTTGGGGAGATCCCACCATGTCCCGGATCGATCGCCGCCGCTTCACCGCGGGCCTCGCCGCCACCCTCGCCGTGCCCACCGTGCGCGCCGACACCTGGCCCTCCAAGCCCATCCGCGTCGTGGTGCCCTACCCACCCGGCGGATTCACCGACGTGACCGCGCGGCTCGTCGCGCAGAAGCTGCAGGAGCGGCTGGGCGTGGTCGTCACCGTGGACAACCGCCCCGGCGCGAACGGCATCATCGGCACCGATGCCATCGCGAAGGCCACGCCCGACGGCACCACCTTCGGCGTCGTGATCGCCGCATACGCTGCCAACACCACCCTGTACCCGAAGCTGCCGTACGACCCGCGGAAGGACCTCGCGGCGGTGTCGCTCATCGGCATTTCGCCGCTGATCGCGGCGGTCAACAACGACGCGCCGTTCAAGACCGCCCGCGAACTGGTCGACTACGCGAAGGCCCATCCCGGCAAGGTGAGCTTCGCGTCCAGCGGCAACGGCTCGGCCGCGCACCTGACCACCGAGCTGCTGAAGGCCCAGACCGGCACGTACATGGTCCACATCCCCTACCGCGGCGCGGCCGCGGCCCTGACCGACCTGATGGGTGGCCAGGTGTCGCTGTTCTTCGACGCGGCCTCCGGCCTCATCAACCCGGGCAAGACCGGCAAGGTGCGGCTGATCGGCGTGGCGAGCGACAAGCGCCTGCCCGCCGCCCCCGACGTGCCCACGTTCATCGAGCAGGGCCTCGCGAACTTCACCGGCAGCACGTGGGCTGGTGTGCTGGCGCCGGCGGGCACCCCGAAGGACGTCGTCAAGCGGGTGTCCGACGAGGTCGCCCGCATCGTGCGCATGGAAGACGTGCGCGCACGGCTCGAGGGCATGGGCACGGTGCCCGTGGGCAACACGCCCGAGGAGTTCGAGCGTTTCATCGCGGCGGAGACCAGCAAGTGGGGCGAGGTGATCCGCCGCGCCAAGGTCACGGCGGACTGACCCCTTCGGCCGCGGCCGGCGCCGGCACCACGGCCGGGCGCGGCGTGCGCGGCCACCCCGACAGCAGCCCGCGCACCGCCGTCACGAACGCGAGCGGCTGGTCCACCATCACGTGGTGGCCCGCCGACGGGATCTCGATCCACGGCATGCCCGACGCGTACTTCGACCGCACGTGGTCGAGGTGGGGCTTGTCGATCAGCACCGAGTCCCCGCCCCACATCACGGCCACGGGGCACTGGCTGGCCACCATGTCCTGGCCGGGGCTGCCGATGCGCAGCTCGCGCCAGATGTAGGGGTCGAAGCGCCACGTGACACCGGGGCCGTCGGCCGCGGGCTTCAGCGACAGGCGCGCCATGTGGTCGGCGATGAAGAGGTTCTCGCAAGGCTGCAGCGGCGCGAAGCGGTAGCGGGCGAGGGCCGCGGCCATGTCGGGGTACACCGCGTTGTCGCGCATCTCGTTCGAGCGTTCGCGCGGGCCGTCGGGCCGCTTGGTCATCGGCATGTCGACCGTGACCACGCCACCGAACTTGCGCCCGCGATCGGCCGCGTAGCGCAGTGCGACGAACGCGCCGAACGAATGCGCCACGGCCACCGGCTTCACCGGCCCGTCGAACAGGCCGGTGGCCTGGGCCACCGTGTCCATCTCCTCGACGAGCGTGGCCATCGCGTAGGTGTCTCGCCAGCCGGAGCCGCCCATGCCGGACCACGACATCGCGACCACGCGGTGCGTGTCGGCGAAGTACGGCGCGATGAAGCTCCACCAGTCGGCGTGGGCCCGGTTGCCGTGCAGGAACAGCAGGCCGGGCCGGCCGCGTTCGCCCCACGTCAGCACCTCGATGCCCGTGCCGAGCACGTCGACCACGGACCGCTCCGGCGCGCGCGCCAGCGCGGCCTCGAACCACGCCGGACGCGGCGGCACCGCCCCCGCCAGCGGGGCGAGCGGCGCCTTCATGTTCGGGGTGGGTTCCTTCTCGCTCATGCCGCCTCCTGCGGGAACAGCTTCTTGATCTCGGGCTTCAGCAGTTTGCCATTGACGTTGCGCGGCAGCATGCCGGCGTTGAAATGGATCCGCACCGGCACCTTGAACGCCGCGAGCCGTTCGCCCACGAAGGCGCGCAGCTCGGCCTCGCTCACCGACTGCCCCGGCTTCAGCGTGACCGCGGCCACCGGCTCCTCGCCCAGCGTGCGGTGGGGCCGGCCCACCACCCCCGCGTCCATCACGGCCGGGTGGGCGTACAGCGCATCCTCGACCTCGGTGCAGTAGATGTTCTCGCCGCCGCGAATCAGCATGTCCTTCTTGCGGTCGACGATGAACAGGAAGGCCTCCTCGTCCATGTAGCCCAGGTCGCCGGTGCGCACCCAGCCGTCGACGAACGTGGCCGCCGTGGCCTCGGGGTTGTTCCAGTAGCCCTTCACGACGTTCGGGCCGCGGGCCCACAACTCGCCCACCTGGCCCGGCGGCAGCGCGTTGCCTGCGTCGTCGGCGATCTTCATGTCGCAGATGGGCAGGGCCGGGCCGCTGCTGTCGGGCTTGCGCACGTAGTCCTCGCCGCCGTGGCTCGAGAACGTGGCGGATGTCTCGGTCATGCCCCAGCCGAGGCCCGGCGCAGACAGCGGGAACACCTCCTTGATGCGCCGCACGAGTTCGGGCGAGGCCGGTGCGCCGCCGTACGACACGCTCTCGAGGCTCGAGAGGTCGAACCTGTGGCGCTCGGGGTGTTCGATGATCTGCCAGGCAATGGTGGGCACGCCACCCGCCTGCGTGCAGCGTTCGCGTTCGATCAGGCCCATCGCCTGCTCGACGTCCCAGCGGTGCAGGCACACGATCTTCGTGCCGCCGTACACCGCCGCGCACAGGATCGCCTGGCAGCCGGTGGTGTGGAAGAACGGGATGGCGAGCAGCACCGCGCGCTGGAACTTGCGGTCCTCCGGCTTGGGCACCGGCTCGCCCTTGCGCCAGAAGTTGCGCTGCGCCGAGAAACTGCTGGCGAGCACCGTGCTGATCGACGCGCGGTGCGTACCGAGCGCCCCCTTCTGGCGGCCCGTGGTGCCGGACGTGTAGAAGATGGTGGCGTCGTCCTCGGGGTCCAGCGGCACCGCCGGCATCGGCCGCGCGGGCAGGTCCGACCAGCCGTTGACCGGGCCGATCACGTCGGTGAGCGGCGTGGCGATCGGGTTCGACACCGACCCCTTCACGCGTGCGACGAACACGCGCTCGAGCGCCGGGCACTGCGGCAGGTGCGGCTCGATGCGGTCCCAGCGTTCGGCGTCGACGATGGCCACCTTCGCGCCCGAGTCGCTCAGGCCGAACTCGAGTTCGTTGCCGGTGCCCCACGCGTTCAGCGGCGTGGCGATGGCCCCCACGAGCAGTGCGGCGAAGTACGCCACCGGCCACTCGGGCACGTTGCGCATCGCGATGGCCACGCGGTCGCCCTTCGCCACGCCCTGCTGCTGCAGGCGTTCGGCCAGCACGAGCGTGGCGCGCGCGAAGCCCTCGAACGTGGCGCGGTCGTCCTCGTAGACGAGGAACGTGGCGGCGCCGTGCGAGCGGCCCACGAGGAACACCTCGCGCATCGTGGCCGGCGCGTTCTTCCACACGCGCAACGGCACGCCGCGGATCACGCGCTCCTCGATCTCGAAGGCCGAGCCGGGCGTGGTCATCAGTTCATGGGCCCGCTCGATCGACATCACGGGCCAGGGTTTCGGATCGGTCATCTCAGTACTTCCTGAAGTGGGCAAGGCGGTCGGCGTGGAACGAGGCGTCGCCGAACAGCTCCTGCAGGACACGGGCGCGTTTCATGAAAAAGCCCAGCTCGAACTCGTCGGTCATGCCCATGCCGCCGTGCAGCTGGACGCCCTCCTGCACGGCGAGCGTGGCGACCGACCCGGCCTTGGCCTTGGCCACGGCGGTCAGTTCGGGAGCGGATGCAAGCCCTTCGTCGATCGACTGCTGCGCCTTGAGCACGGCCGCGCGGGCGAGCTCGATCTCGCAGAACAGGAACGCGGCGCGGTGCTGCAGCGCCTGGAACTCGCCGATCACCTTGCCGAACTGCTGGCGTTCCTTCAGGTACGCGACGGTGCGTTCGAACACCTCGTCGGCGATGCCCACCAGCTCGCTGGCCACGGCCACGCGGCCGATGTCGAGCACGGCCTCGAGCACCTGCGAACCCGCGTCGACGGCGCCGAGCACCGCCGTGGCCGGCACGCGCACGCCGTCGAACGCGAGGCGCGCCGCGTTGTGCGCGTCCACCATGCCGGACCGTTCGATGCGCAGGCCGGGCGCGCCCGGTTCGACGAGGAACAGCGACACGCCCGACGCGGTGCGCGCGGCGACCACGAGGAGCCCCGCGACGTGGCCGTCGGGGACGAAGGTCTTCTGGCCGTCGAGCACGAAGTGGGCCCCGTCGGCGGTGGCCTTCAGCGCGATGGCGGACGGCCGGTGCTTGCCGGCCTCGTCGACCGCGAGCGTGGCGATGACCTCGCCGCCGGCGATGCGGGGCAACCACGTGTCCTTCTGTCCCTCGCTGCCCGCGAGGGACAGCGCCGCGGCCGCGACGACGGAC
The DNA here is from genome assembly GCF_002116905.1 of Piscinibacter gummiphilus. Classification (NCBI taxonomy): domain Bacteria; kingdom Pseudomonadati; phylum Pseudomonadota; class Betaproteobacteria; order Burkholderiales; family Sphaerotilaceae; genus Rhizobacter; species Rhizobacter gummiphilus. Next base: position 1,016,658 of record NZ_CP015118.1, on the reverse strand, counting down.
GACGCGAGGAACGGCGAGGCCGTGAGGTGGCGGCCGATCTGCTCGGCCACGACGCCCGCCTCGACCTGGCCGAGACCCAGGCCGCCGAAGGCCTCCGGCACGCACATGCCGGTGAAGCCCATCTCGCAGAACTGCGTCCAGAGCTGCGGGTCGTAACCCAGGTCGCCGCGCTGGTCGCGCAGCGCGCGCAGGCGGGAGACCGGCGAGCGGTCGGCGAGGAAGTCGCGGGCGCTGTCGCGCAGCTGCCCTTGTTGTTCGGTGAGCACGAGGGGCATCGGTTCAGGCTCCGGGCAGGTTGAGGATGCGCTTGGCGATCACGTTGAGCTGCACCTCGCTCGTGCCGCCCTCGATGGAGTTGCCCTTGCTGCGCAGCCAGGCGCGGGCGAGCGCCCCCTGCCTCGTGCGGTCGCTGTCCCAGTCGAGCGCATCGCTGCCGGCGGCGCTGACGAGCAGTTCCTGCCGGCGCTTGTTGAGTTCGGCGCCGAGGTACTTCAGCACCGACGAGAAGGCGGGGTTGCCTTGGCCCGCGCGGGCCAGGTCGCCGGCCCGTTCCATCGCGGCGCGGAACGCGGCCTCGTCCACCTCGAACTCGGCGATGCGCGCGCGCAGCAGCGGGTCGTCGAGGCGGCCGCGTTCGTCCACGCCCACCAGGGACGCGGCGGTGGCCCCGAGCGGCCGGGCGCTGGCCCGGTCGCCGATGCCGCCGATCATCTCGCGCTCGTGGGTCAGCAGGTACTTGGCGATGTCCCACCCGCCGTTGAGCGCACCCACGAGGTTGTGTTTCTCGACACGCACGTCGTCGAAGAAGGTTTCGCAGAACGGCGACTTGCCCGAGATCAGCACGATGGGCTTGACCGACACGCCGGGCGTGGCCATGTCGAACAGCACGAAGCTGATGCCGGTGTGCTTGCGCGCGCCGGGGTCGGTGCGCACGAGGCAGAAGATCCAGTCGGCCCGGTCGGCGTACGAGGTCCAGATCTTCTGGCCGTTGACGACGAAGTGGTCACCGCGGTCCTCGGCCCGGGTCTGCAGCGACGCGAGGTCGGAGCCCGCGCCGGGCTCCGAGTAGCCCTGGCACCAGCGGATCTCGCCACGGGCGATCTTCGGCAGGTGCTCGAGCTTCTGGGCTTCGGTGCCGAACTTCAGCAGCGCCGGGCCCAGCATCCAGATGCCGAAGCTGTCGAGCGGCGAGCGGCAGCCGAGCGCGCGCATCTCCTGGCGCAGCACCTTGGCCTCCTCGCCGGAGAGCCCGCCGCCGCCGTACTCGCGCGGCCACGTGGGCACGGTCCAGCCGCGTTCGGCCATGCGTTCGAGCCACGTGCGCTGGGCCGGCGACGCGAAGGTCCAGCGGCGGCCGCCCCAGCAGGTGTCGTCTTCGCTGGTGAGCGGCCGGCGCATCTCCGCCGGGCAGTTCTGTTCGAGCCACGCCCGCGTGCGGGCACGGAAGTCGGTGAGGTCGTCCATCGTGCGGCGGAGGTCGTGGGGTCAGATGGTGGCGCCGCCGTCCACGACGAGGCCATGGCCCGTCAGGAACGAGCCCGCGGGCGAGGCGAGGAACACGGCCGCGCCGGCGATCTCGTCGGGCTCGCCGATGCGGCGCAGCGGCGTGGTGGACGTGGCGCGCTTGAGCGTCTCGGGGTTCTCCCACAGGGCCTTCGCGAAGTCGGTCTTGATGAGGCCCGGGGCGATGCAGTTGACGCGGATGTTGTGCGGGCCGTACTCGACGGCGAGGTTGCGCGCGAGCTGGAAGTCGGCGGCCTTCGAGATGTTGTACGCGCCGATCACCGGCGAGCCGCGCAGGCCGCCGATGCTCGAGACGATCACGATGGCGCCGTCCTTGCGCTCGATCATCTGCGGCGCGGCGAAGTTGATCAGCCAGTGGTTGGCGATCACGTTGTTCTCGAGGATCTTGCGGAACTGGTCGTCCTCGATGCCGGCCATCGGGCCGTAGTACGGGTTCGACGCGGCGTTGCACACGACGATGTCGACCTTGCCCAGCTGCCGCGTGGTCTCGTCGACGAGGTGCTTGAGGTCGTCCTTCGACGAGATGTTGGCGGGCACGGAGATCGCGCTGCCGGCGCCGTACTTCGCGTTGATGGCGGCGGCCACCTCGGCGCACGGCTCGGGCTTGCGCGACGAGATCACGACCTTGGCGCCGTGTTCGGCCATGCGTTCGGCGATGGCCTTGCCGATGCCGCGCGACGAGCCGGTGACGATGGCGACCTTGCCGGCCAGCGAGAAGAGGGTGGTCATGGTGGATGTCTCCTTTGAAGTTCAGGGGAAAAACGAGAACGGGGCCGCATCGCGCGATTGCCGCGCGACACCGGCATCTGATAGGGTGTCGGCCTCCGGACCGAGCGCCCGCTCGGTTCCTGCACAACCCACCCGGATCACTGGAAGAGAAACATGAGCATTCGTTTTGACGGCAAGGTCGCCATCGTCACGGGCGCGGGCAACGGCCTCGGCCGCCAGCACGCGCTGGCCCTCGCGGCCCGTGGCGCGAAGGTGGTGGTGAACGACTTCGGGCGGGCGCCCGCCGAAGGCGGCGACACGCCGGCCGAGGCCGTGGTGCGCGAGATCGTGGCCGCGGGCGGCGAAGCGCGCGCGAACAACGCGTCGGTGACCGACGTGGACGCCGTGGCCGCGATGGTGGCCGACACGGTGGCCGCCTGGGGCCGCGTGGACATCCTCGTGAACAACGCCGGCATCCTGCGCGACAAGAGCTTCGCGAAGATGACCCTCGACGACTTCCGCCTCGTGGTGGACGTGCACCTGATGGGCGCGGCCATCTGCACGAAGGCCGTGTGGGACCTGATGAAGTCGCAGGGCTACGGCCGCATCGTGATGACGACCTCGTCGTCCGGCCTGTACGGCAACTTCGGCCAGTCGAACTACGGCGCCGCGAAGATGGCCCTGGTGGGCCTGATGCAGACCCTGTCGCTCGAAGGCGCGAAGGACAACATCCGCGTCAACTGCCTCGCGCCCACCGCGGCCACCGCGATGACCGAGGGCCTGATGCCCGCGGCCATCCTGGAGAAGCTCAAGCCCGAGGCCGTGACCCCGGGCCTGCTGTACCTCGTGAGCGAGGACGCGCCCAGCCGCGCCATCCTGTGCGCGGGCGCCGGCACCTTCGAGCGCGCCTACGTCACGATGACGCAGGGCGTGCACCTCGGCCTCGACGCCGACACGCCGGAGCGCATCGCCGAGCAGTTCGATGCCATCTCCGCGCGCGACGACGAGTACGTGCCCGAGTCGGGCGCCGTGCAAGGCCGCAACGAGGTGGGCAAGGCGCTGCAAGGCTGATCCTCAGCCGCGGTACTTGCCGTACTCCAGCTGGGCGATGGTGCGGTTGTGCACCTCGTCCGGCCCGTCGGCGATGCGCATCGTGCGCATGCTGGCGTACTGCTTGGCCAGGCCCGCGTCGCTCGACACGCCGGCCGCGCCGAACGCCTGGATGGCGTCGTCGATGATCTGCAGCGCCATGCGCGGGGCCTGCACCTTGATCATCGCGATCTCCAGGCGGGCCACCTTGTTGCCCACCTTGTCCATCATGTCGGCCGCCTTCAGGCACAGCAGGCGGGTCATCTCGATGTCGATGCGAGCGGTGGCCACGCGCTCCTCCCACAGCGAGTGGTCGGACAGCTTCTTGCCGAAGGCCGTGCGGGCCTGCAGGCGGCGCACCATCTTCTCGAGCGCGACCTCGGCGCTGCCGATGGAACGCATGCAGTGGTGGATGCGGCCCGGGCCGAGGCGGCCCTGGGCGATCTCGAAGCCGCGGCCCTCGCCCAGCAGCAGGTTGGACGCCGGGACGCGCACGTCGCGGAACACCACCTCGGCGTGGCCGTGCGGCGCGTCGTCGAAGCCGAACACCGGCAGCATGCGGACGATCTCGATGCCGGGGGTGTCGAGCGGCACCAGCACCTGCGACTGCTGCGCGTGGCGCGGCGCGTCGGGGTCGGTCTTGCCCATCACGATGGCGATCTTGCAGCGCGGGTCGCCCACGCCGGACGACCACCATTTGCGGCCGTTGATGACGTAGTGGTCGCCGTCGCGGCGGATCGACGTCTCGATGTTGGTGGCGTCGCTCGACGCCACGTCGGGTTCGGTCATCAGGAAGGCTGAACGAATCTTGCCCTGCAGCAGCGGCTCCATCCACTCCTTCTTGTGGGCCTCGGAGCCGTAGCGAGCCAGCACTTCCATGTTGCCGGTGTCGGGCGCCGAGCAGTTGAACACCTCCGAGGCGAAGCCGACGCGGCCCATCTCCTCGGCACACAGCGCGTACTCGAGGTTCGTGAGGCCGGCGCCGCGGTACGGGCTGTCTTCGGGCAGTGAGTCCTTCGGCAGGAACAGGTTCCACAGCCCCTCGGCCTTCGCGACCGCCTTCAGCTCCTCCACCACCGGCACCACCTGCCAGCGGTTGTCTCCGAACGCCTTCATCTGCGCGGTGTAGACCGGGATGGCGGGGTAGACGTGCTTCTGCATGAAGTCCTTCACGCGGCCTTGCCAGTGCTGCTGCCGCTGCGACATCGAGAAATCCATGGTGCTCCTTGAGGGTGAGTTCGGTGTGCGGCCACGTTAGCAGAAAGCAATGGAACTTTCCGCACCTAGGTGACACGTTTAGAACTAACGGTATGGGCTTTCACCGGGCGTGGATTTCCAATTCGGACAGGCCTAGGTGTTTGCCCTCGCAATGTTTTGCCGCTACTGGGACATGATGTCCTGGGGCCCGAGGCCCCGCTGCCCCCCACTTCACTGGACGAGCATGCACACCAATTCCCGCGGAACCGAAGAATGGGTATGCGGACCTGATGCCTCGGAAACGAGCAGGGGTCCCGGGCGATGAGCACCTACGCCATCCGCCGCCTGCTGGGGTTGATCCCCACCCTCTTCTTCGCCAGCCTGATCGTGTTCGTGACCGTTCGCCTGATCCCGGGCGACGTCATCGACATGATGCTGTCGGAGAACGACATCTCGGCCCAGCAGCTGAGCCGCGAGCAGCTGCTCGCCACGCTGGGCCTCGACAAGCCGATGTGGCAGCAGTACCTGCACTGGATCGGCGGCATCGTGAGCCGCGGCGACCTGGGCCAGTCGCTGTGGGCCGGTGACTCCGTCTGGGAACAGCTCGCGCAGCGGCTGCCGGTGAGCTTCGAGCTGGGCCTGATCGCCCTCGTGTTCGCGCTGGTGCTCGCGGTGCCCATCGGCGTGTACTCGGCCATCCGCCAGGACACCGCCGGCGACTACATCACCCGCTCGTTCTCCATCCTGCTGCTGGCCGTCCCCAGCTTCTGGGTGGGCACGATGGTGATGGTGTTCCCGTCCATCTGGTGGGGCTGGTCGCCGCCGGTCGAGTTCGTGCGCTTCGCCGACGACCCGCTGCAGAACATCAAGAACATGCTGCTGCCCGCCGCCGTGCTGGGCATGGGGCTGTCGGCCGTCACGATGCGCATGACCCGCACGATGACGCTCGAGGTGCTGCGCCAGGACTACATCCGCACCGCGTGGGCCAAGGGCCTCGACGAGCGCCGCGTGGTGTGGCGCCACGCGCTGCGCAACGCGCTGATCCCGGTCATCACGCTCGTGGGCCTGCAGGCACCACTGCTCGTGGGCGGCGCCGTGATCATCGAGCAGATCTTCGTGATCCCGGGCATGGGCCTGCTGCTGATCGACGCCGTGAGCCAGCGCGACTACCCGGTCATCACCGGCGTGTTCCTGGTGGTGGGGGTCGCCGTGATGCTCATCAACCTGGCCGTGGACCTGAGCTACGGCCTGCTCGATCCCCGCGTGAGGCAAGGATGACGTTGCAGACCTCCCCTTCCGCCGCGCTGGCCGCCCCGCGCCGCCGCGTGGTCCCCGGCGCGCGGCTCGCGCACCGCGTGTGGCGCCTGACCACGCGCATGTTCCGCGAGAAGCCGCTCGGTGCCGCGGGCGGCGTGCTGTTCCTCGTGTTCCTGTTCTGCGGCATCTTCGCCGACGTGCTGGCCCCGCACGACTACAACGAGATCAACCCCATCGAGCGGCTGAAGGCCCCATCGTGGGAATTCCCGTTCGGCACCGACAACCTCGGCCGCGACGTGCTGTCGCGCTGCCTCTACGGCGCCCAGCTGTCGGTCATCATCAGCCTGTCGGCCGCCACGCTCGCCACGCTCGTGTCGCTGTTGATCGGTGTCGTGAGCGGCTACCTCGGCGGCAAGGCCGACATGCTGGTGCAGCGTTTCGTCGACGCATGGATGAGCTTCCCCGACCTCGTCATCCTGATCGTCGTGGTCTCGGTGATGGGGCCCAGCATGACCACCGTGATCCTGACCCTGGGCCTGCTGCTGGGCATCGGCGGCTCGCGCATCGTGCGCAGCGCGGTGGTGTCGGTGCGCGAGAACATGTACGTGCACGCGGCGCAGTCCATCGGCGCGTCCACGCCGCGCATCCTCTGGAAGCACATCGTGCCGAACGTGCTGCCGCCGGTGATCGTGCTGTTCACCACGCGCATCGGCGCGGTGATCCTCGCCGAATCGGGCCTCGCCTTCCTGGGCCTCGGCGTGCCGCCGCCGGCGCCCACCTGGGGCGGCATGCTGACCGGCACCGGCCGCCAGTTCATGTTCCAGGGCCCGTGGCTCGCGCTCGCGCCCGGCCTGTGCCTGACGCTCGTGGTCTACGCCACCAACGTGTTCGGCGACGCCCTGCGCGACCTGCTCGACCCGCGCATGCGCGGCAGCCGCTGACCCATCGACCGATCCCTCCCGCAGTCTCCACGGAAAGGAACTCTCCCATGGCCCTCCGCCCCCTGATCGCCGCGTTCGCCCTGGCCGCCCTGCCCGCCGCCGTGCTGGCGCAGCCCGCCAAGCCGCAGTACGGCGGCCAGCTGACCATCGGCACGCCCTACATCACCATCGGCGCACTGTCGTGGGATCCGGCCGACTACAACTGGAAGCACAACGTCGACACCGGCCTCGTCTACGAGCAGCTGTTCGCGGCCGACCTGACCAAGGCCAAGCGCAACGGCGGCCCCTACCCGTACTACGCCGACGCGTGGCTGCCGCCCGAGTCCATCCGGGGCGAGCTGGCCGAGAAGTGGGAATGGAAGCAGAACCCGCTGCGCATCGAGATCCAGCTGCGCAAGGGCGTGATGTTCCCGGCCAAGCCCGGCGTGATGGAAGCGCGCGAGCTGGTGGCCGACGACGTGGTGTACGCCTACGACCGCCTGAACAAGAGCCCGAAGAAGATCGCCAACTACTTCGACCACGTCGAGAAGGTGGAGGCCACGGGCAAACACACCGTGGTGTTCACGTTCAACGCGTACAACGCCGAGTGGGACTACCGCTTCGGCTGGGGCTACTACTCCGCCATCGTGCCGAAGGAGGTGGTCACCGCCGGCGCCAACAACTGGAAGAACGCCAACGGCACCGGCCCGTACATGCTGACCGACTACGTGCAGAACAACTCCTACACGTACACGAAGAACGCCGGTTACTGGGACACGGAAACCATCGGCGGCCAGAAGTACAAGCTGCCCTTCGCCGACCGAATCGTCTACCGCACCATCAAGGACGAGGCCACCTGGCTCACGGGCCTGCGCACCGGCAAGATCGACGTGCTGGAGGCCGTGCGCTGGAGCGCCGTCGACGAGCTGAAGAAGAGCGCGCCGAAGCTGCAGTGGTCGCGCTGGCTCGGCATGAGCAGCACCTTCCTCGCGATGCGCATGGACACCAAACCGTTCGACGACATCCGCGTGCGCCGTGCGATGAACCTCGCGGTCAACAAGCAGGAGATCCTGAAGTCGTACTTCGGCGGGCACGCCGAGATGATGGGTTTCCCGCAGCACCCGGACTACGTCGGCTCGTACGAGCCGCTCGAAGCCATGGGCCCCGCGGTCAAGGAGCTCTTCACGTACGACCCCGCGAAGGCGAAGAAGCTGCTGGCCGAGGCCGGGTACCCGAACGGCTTCACGTTCAAGGTGCAGGCCACCGCCGTCACCGCCGAGGCCGACCTGCTCGCGATGCTCGGCAGCTACCTGTCGAAGGTCGGCATCAAGATGGAGATCCAGCAGCTGGAGTACGGCGCCTTCCTGTCGGCGATGAACAGCAAGAAGCACGCGGCCGGCTACTTCATGACGAACTCGCCCACGAACCCCACCACCTCGCTGCGCAAGCAGTTCGTGACGGGCCAGCAGTGGAACGTGTCGATGTACGCCGACCCCGACTTCGACCGCCGCTTCAACGCGATCCTCACCGAACCCGACGAACGCCGCCGCCTCGCGATGACGAAGCTGATGACCCGCGAGGTGATCGAGAAGGCGCCGTACATCTGGCTGCCGGTGCAGTACGTCTACACAGCGTGGTGGCCGTGGGTGAAGAACTATGGCGGCGAACTGCGTGCCGGCGCCGCCCGCCCGGGCCCGATCCACGCCCGCATGTGGGTCGACCAGGACCTGAAGAAGAAGATGGGGTACTGACGATGACCGAGCCGCTGCTGCGCATCCGCGGGCTCACCACCCGCTTCCGCACCGACCGCGGCCACGTCACCGCGGTGGACGGGGTGTCGTTCGACGTCGACGCCGGAGAGACCGTCGCCATCGTGGGCGAATCGGGCTCGGGCAAGAGCGTGACGGCGATGTCGATCATGCGCCTGATCCCGTCGCCACCCGGCCGCATCGAACAGGGAGAAATCCTGTTCGACGGCCAGGACCTGCTCAAGCTCACCGACGCGCAGATGCGCGCGGTGCGCGGCAACCGCATCGCGATGATCTTCCAGGAGCCCATGTCGTCGCTGAATCCGGCGCTGACCGTGGGCTACCAGATCGCCGAACCGGTGAACCTGCACCGCCGCACGCCGTGGAAGCAGGCGCTGGAGCGGGCCGTGGACCTGATCGGCCGGGTTCGCATGCCCGACGCGCTGTCGCGCCGCGACGCGTACCCGCACCAGTTCTCGGGCGGCATGCGCCAGCGCGCGATGATCGCGATGGCGATGGCGTGCGAGCCGCAGCTGATCATCGCCGACGAGCCCACGACAGCGCTCGACGTCACGGTGCAGGCGCAGATCCTCGACCTGCTCAAGGAACTGGCCACGAAGGCGAACTCCGCGCTCGTGCTGATCACGCACGACCTCGGCGTGGTGGCGCGCTACGCCGACCGCGTCGTCGTGATGTACGCCGGCCGCGTGGTCGAGACCGCGCCCGCGATGGCGCTGTACAAGAACCCGAAGCACCCGTACACCCAGGGCCTCATGGCCTCGGTGCCGCGGCTCGACAGCGACACCACCCAGCGCCTGATCCCCATCGACGGGCAGCCGCCCGACCTCGCCGCGCTGCCCACGGGCTGCGCGTTCGCCCCGCGCTGCCGCCTCGCCCACGACCGCTGCCGCGCGGAGCGCCCGGAACTCACGGTGGTGCAGGGCCCCGAGCCCCGCCACCAGAAAGCGTGTTTCGCCGATGTCTGACCACCTCGCTCCCCTCCCCGCGGCCACTGACGAGGTGCTGCGGGTCGAGAACCTGTCCGTGCACTTCCCCGTCGGCCCCTCGTGGCCCTTCGGCAAGCCGCGCGCCACCGTGAAGGCCGTCGACGGCGTGTCGTTTTCGCTGAAACGCGGCGAGACGCTGGGCCTTGTCGGTGAGTCGGGCTGCGGCAAGTCCACCACGGGCCTCGCCGCGCTTCGCATGCTGCAACCGACCGGCGGCCGCATCATCTTCGAGGGCCAGGACATCACCGGCTTCGACAAGGCGAAGATGCGCCCGCTGCGCCGCGGCATGCAGATGGTCTACCAGGACCCGTACGGCTCGCTGAACCCGCGCATGCGGGTGCGCGACCTCATCGGCGAGCCGCTGGCCGTACACAGGCTGGTGTCGAGCCAGGCCGAGTACGACGAGCGGGTGGCGCAGCTGCTGGCCACCGTGGGGCTGCTGCCCTACATGGCCGACCGCTACCCGCACGAGTTCTCCGGCGGCCAGCGCCAGCGCATCGGCATCGCACGGGCCCTCGCGCTCGAGCCCAGCCTGATCATCTGCGACGAGCCCGTCTCGGCGCTCGACGTGTCGATCCAGGCGCAGGTGGTCAACGTGCTCGTGGACCTGCAGCAGCGCCTGGGCCTGTCGTACCTCTTCATCGCGCACGACCTCGCGGTGGTGCGCCACATCAGTCACCGCATCGCGGTGATGTACCTCGGGCGCATCGTCGAGATCGCGAGCCGCGACGACCTCTACGCGCGCCCGCTGCATCCGTACACGCAGGCGCTGATGTCGGCGGTGCCGGTGGCCGATCCGGAGGTGGAGCGCCAGCGCCCGCGCATCCCGGTGCGCGGCGAGGTGCCGAGTGCGCTGCGCCCGCCGTCGGGCTGCCGCTTCCACCCGCGCTGCCCGATGGCCACGGACGTCTGCAAGACCGTCGATCCCGTGCTCACCTCCACAGGCGGCGGCCGCGCGGTGGCCTGCCACCTGGTGCACCCGCCGGTCACCTCGGCCGTCGCCCCGCCACCCATGCAACACAGCAGCAACGAAAGCCGGGTGGTCCGGACGGCATAATCCGGGCCCACCGCCCAACCCCCGAGTTCCCGATGCCGTCGACGACGTCTGCCCCTCAGACCCAGCGTTACCAGGAGAAGCGGGAGGCCATCCTCTCGGCGGCCGCCCGGCAGTTCAACCAGCACGGGGTCAAGGGCGCGACGCTGTCCGAGATCGCCGCCAGCGTGGGGCTCGTGACCAACAGCGTCACGTACTACTACCGCAAGAAGGAAGACCTCGCGAGCGCATGTTTCCAGCGTTCCATCGAGGCGTTCTCGAAGGTCGCCGACGCGGCCCGTGCCGAACGCACCGTGGCGGGGCGCGTGGCTGCGTACTTCCGCGGACTCGCCCTGCTCTTCGCCTCGGTCGACCTCGGCGAACACCCGCCGCTCGTGCTGTTCAACGACATGCGTGCATTGCCCAGCCCGCAGTTCGAAGAGGTGTCGGCCGCCTACACGACCCTGTTCCGCAAGGTGCGCGACCTGCTGCGCGGGCCCGAGACGGCCGCGCTGTCACGCGCCGACCTGAACGCGCGCGCCTACGGCGTGGTGTCGATGGGCCACTGGATGCGCGCGTGGATCGTGCGCCACGAGGCCGTCGAGTACGAGGACGTGGCCACGCGCGTGAGCGACATCCTCGTGAACGGCAGCGCCGGCGGGGGCTCCTCCTGGACCCCGCCCACGCCCGAGGAGCTGGCCTGGCAGTTCCGCCGCGACGCCGACCCGGTGGCCGAGGCCTTCCTGCGTGCGGCCTCGCACATGGTCAATGAACACGGCTACCGGGGCGCCTCGGTGGACAAGATCTCGGCCCAGCTGAACGTCACGAAGGGCTCGTTCTACCACCACAACGACAACAAGGAAGACCTCGTCTGGTCGTGCTTCGAGCGCACCTTCGAGATCATCCGCGCCGCGCTCGCCTTCAGCGACCGGAACTTCGGCAACGGCTGGGAGCGAGCCTGCGCCAGCACCCGCGCGCTGTCGCGGTTCCAGCTGTCGGCCGAGGGGCCGCTGCTGCGCCTGGGCGCCATCAGCGCGGTGGTGGACCCGGCCCGCCGCGCGGAGGTCAGCCGCACGATGAACCGGCTCACCACCCGCCAGACCGGCGTGGTGGTGGACGGCATGATCGACGGGTCGATCCGCACCATCGACCAGGCCATCGCCGGCCACATCGGCACCGGCCTCATCAGCGGCGCCGCGGGCCTGAAACACTGGGTGGGCGAGATCACCGAGGACAACGTGGCCGAGCTGTACCTGCGCCCGATGTTCATCGGCCTGCTGTGCCCACCTGCGCGGGGCTGACGCCCCGCGCCCCCTGCCTTACTGCCGCACCAGGGCCGAACGGTAGTTCTGGCCGCCGTTGTTGTCCCAGTGCACCTCGCCGTTGACGGTGTAGCGGATCGCGTAGTCGACCTGCGAGGCGCCCGCGCCCACGTTCAGCGAGAACGGCCACACCTCGATGCCGTCGGCGTTGGGGTTCGCCGCCGAGCTGTACGCGCCGGCCCAGTGGTTCGGCGAGTACGTCGCCGTGGTGCTCTTCGTCGTGGCCCAGTTGTCGGTCGAATAGACGATGGTCACGTCCTTGAGCACGGCGAGGTTCCGCAGCGCCGCGGCACCGTACACATACGCGTCCGAAACCCCGAGGCGCACCGTCGGCTGGTAATACAGGTTGTGGACATTGATACCCGCGCCGAGGTGGGCGCCGGAATCCTTGGGCACGAAGTGGTTGTTGCCGTTGTTGTTGTCCCAGTAGGTTTGCCCGTTGACCACGTATTTCAGGGCGAACTGCAGGTCGAACGTGGTATTGAGCGGCGGCGAGTACGACGTGGTCCAGATTTCCCGGCCCGAACCCACGGCACGGCTGTAGGTCAGCGGCAGGTCCACCCAGCTGCCGTCCGCCTGCTTGTAGTGGGCGAACACTTGCTTGTTGTAGGCCAGGTTGGCGACGTTCACCTCGAAGGTGCTGCTCTGCTGCGAGATGCCGTACTTGCTGGACACGATGGACGTGACCTGCTGCAGCTTGATTTCCCCGGCGGCCGAGGCGACGGTCGACCACGCGGCGAGGCCAAGGCCCACCGCGTGCCAGATTGCGTTTTTCATGAAACTCTCTCCCTGAGTGTGTTGAGGTTGAAACCTCTCCTCCACCCCTGCGAAAGATTCTTTTCTCATGCGGGAATTGGTTTCCGTCTCACAGAATCTTTATCGATCCACAAGGGTTAGTATGTATTAAACGCGAAACCACCCGCGGCAGCGCGTTGCCCCTGCGGACCAATCGGTTTTCATCACGGTGCCCGCGAAAACGGGCATTCGCGCGCGCCAAAGGGAACGGGCCGCATGAAGCGGCCCGTTGCGAGGGAGAGAGGAACCTCAGGCGGTTTCGGCGACGGCCTCGGCCACCTTCGCGGCCAGGTGGGCCAGCGCCTCCTCGACCTGGTCGACCAGCACGAGGCACAGGTCGCCCGGCTGCAGGCGCTCGAGCGCGAGGTCGATGGCGACGAACTCGCCGCGCACCTCGTGCACGTCCTTCGTGCGCTTCGCGCCGGCCAGGCCGTCGCGCAGCAGCGCCAGCACCTCGCCGTCGGCACGGCCGCGCTGGCAGGCGTCCTGGAACAGCACGACCTCGTCGAAGGCGTCGCCCAGGATCATGGTCTGCTCGCGGATGTCCTCGTCGCGGCGGTCGCCCGCCCCGCTGATGACCACCGAGCGGCGCTTCGCCGGCAGCGCGTCCACCGCCGACACCAGGGCACGCATCGCGTCCGGGTTGTGGCCATAGTCGGCGATCACCGTGGCGCCGCGGTACGACAGCACGTTGAAGCGGCCCGGCGCATTGTCCGCGTCGTTCGAGAAGCTGGCGAGGCCGCGGCGGATGGTGTCCGGATGCAGGCCCAGGCCCCATGCGGCGGCCACGGCCGCCATCGCGTTCTCGACCTGGAAGCCGATGGTGCCGTTGCGGGTGATGGGGATGTCGCGCAGGAACACCTTCTCGCGCCACGGGCCCTCGGCCGCGACGATGGCGTCGCCGTCGACGTACACGCAGCGGTTGCCCTGTGCCCGGTGCGTGGCCATCACGGGCTGCTGACGGTCGGCCGCGAAGAAGATGACCTTGCCCGGGCAGCTGGCGGCCATGCCGGCCACGATCGGGTCGGCGGCGTTGAGCACCGCGTAGCCGGTGGTGGAGACGTTCTGGACGATGACGCGCTTGAGCACGCCGAGGTCCTCGACGGTGGTGATGTAGTTCAGGCCCAGGTGGTCGCCCGCGCCGATGTTGGTGACCACGGCCACGTCGCAGCGGTCGAAACCGAGGCCTTCGCGCAGCACGCCGCCGCGGGCGGTCTCGAACACCGCCGCGTCGACATCGGGGTGCATCAGCACGTTGCGCGCGCTGCGCGGGCCGCTGCAGTCGCCGCTGTCGATCTGGCGGCCGTTCACGTAGACGCCGTCGGTGTTGGTCATGCCGATGCGCATGCCGCTGCCCGCGATGATGTGGGCGATCAGGCGGGCCGTGGTGGTCTTGCCGTTCGTGCCGGTGACGGCCACGACCGGGATGCGGCCGTCGTCGCCGGGGCCGAACAGGTTCGCGACCATGGCTTCGCCGACGTTGCGGCCCTTGCCGTAGCTGGGCGACAGGTGCATGCGCAGGCCCGGGGCCGCGTTCACCTCGACGATGCCGCCGCTCTGTTCCTCGAGGGGCTTGAGCACGCTCTCGCACACCACGTCGACGCCGCAGATGTGCAGGCCCACCATCTGGGCGGCCTCGATGGCGCGGGCGGCCACGTCGGGGTGCACGTCGTCGGTCACGTCGGTGGCGGTGCCGCCGGTGCTGAGGTTCGCGTTGTTGCGCAGGATCACGCGCTGGCCCTTCACGGGCACCGAGTCGGGTTCGAGGTCCTGGACCTTCAGGCGCGCGACCGCGATGTCGTCGAAGCGGATCTTCGTGAGCGACGTGGCGTGGCCCTCGCCGCGGCGCGGGTCCTGGTTGACGATGTCGACCAGCTGGCGCACCGAGTGTTCGCCGTCGCCGATCACCTGCGGCGGATCGCGGCGTGCGGCGGCGACGAGCTTGTCGCCCACCACCAGCAGGCGGAAGTCGTTGCCGGGCAGGAACTTCTCGACCATCACCTCGCCGTACTCGGCCGCGGCCTTGTACGCGATGTTCAGGTGGTCGCGGGTGACGATGTTGACCGTGACGCCCTTGCCCTGGTTGCCGTCCTGCGGCTTGAGCACGACGGGCAGGCCGATCTCGATGGCGGCTTCCCACGCGTCGTCCGGGTCGGAGACGGGGCGGCCCAGCGGCACCGGCACGCCGGCGGAACGCAGCAGCAGCTTGGTCAGGTCCTTGTCCTGCGCGATGGACTCGGCCACGGCGCTGGTGGAATCGACCTCGGCGGCCTGGATGCGGCGCTGGCGCGAGCCCCAGCCGAACTGCACGAGGCTGCCTTCGGTGAGGCGGCGGTACGGGATGCCCCGCGCGACGGCGGCGTCGACGATGGCGCCGGTGCTGGGGCCGAGGCGCACGTCTTCGTCGGTGTCGCGCAGTTCGGCGATGGCCGCGGCCACGTCGAAGGCGGTGTCATGGCGCGCGGCATCGATCAACGCCAGCGCGAGTTCGAAGGCCTTGCGGCCCACGGGCTCCTCGCTGTATTCGACGACCACCTGGAACACCCCCGGCTCCAGCGTGGACGACGTGCGGCTGAAGGTGACGGGGCAGCCGGCCTGGGCCTGCAGGGCGAGCGCCACGCGCTCGAGCACGTGGGCGAGCGAGATGTTGCCGACGTAGCCGCGCGGACGCAGCTCGCCGACGGCGGGGAACAGCGCGCGCAGGCGCGGTTCGAACCCGGGGATCTCGGCCTTGGCGCGTTCGTCGACGGCGCAGGTCACGATCGCCTCGATGGCGGTGTGACGGCTCCAGAGGTTCGGGCCGCGCAGGGCCCGGATGCGGGAGACTTCCATTGGCGTGTGCTTTCGCAGAGAGATCGGTCGATCAGCGGGCCGACTTGGCCACCACCGGGCGCGCCTGGCGCAGGTCCCAGTCGAAGGTTTCGATGCCGGCGGCCACCAGGTCGAGCGAGATGCCCATGGCCCAGGCCGTGGCCACGGCGGCCAGCTGCACGCGCTGGCGGGCGAGGCCCTGTTCGTCGTTGCGCACGCGGCCGCGGCGCAGGCTGTTCAGCGTGGTTTCGCTGTGGCCCGTGGCCAGCACGACGTGGTCGTCGCGCATGAACGCCACGCGGCCGCCTTCGGCACGGTGGGCGGCGAGCTTCTCGTTCTTGCCGTCGAGGGCGTACAGGATGACGCTGCCGTCGCACAGCGACTTCAGGTCGGCCACGCGGTCGTCGGCGGCATGCAGCACGGCCACGCCGTCGGGCAGCACCACGTCGACCTGGGTGCGCAGCACCTTGGTCATCTGGTCGGCTTCCTGCACGTCGTAGTTCGCGAGCGACTTCCAGCCCTCGAAGTCGGTCACGACGCCGATCTGGCAGCGGTCGTACGCGAGGCCGTCGCGCAGGATGGATTCGGCGCCGTTCTCGATCACCGCGGCCTGCACGGCGCGGTTGATCAGCAGGCGGTGGGCCGGATCGAAACGGGCCGAGTCGGCCTGCTCGACACGGCGGCGGTCGAGGAACATGCCGTCGCGGCAGGCCAGGCCCACGCGGCGGCCGCTCAGGTGCACCAGCCACGCGACGAGGCGCGAGATGGTGTGGGTGTCCTGCGAACCGGCCACGCCGATGATGGGGATGCGGCCGGCGCCGGCTTCGGTTTCGGGGAACAGGTGGTCGACGATGGCACGGCCCACCGGGCGGGGCGCGCCCACGGCCGGCTTCAGGTGCATCAGCAGCCCCGGGCCCGCGTTGACTTCGACGACGGCACCGCCCTGCACGTGCAGCGGCTTGGAGATGTCCTCGCAGACCAGGTCGACCCCGGCGATGTCGAGGCCCACCACGCGGGCGGCGAGCACCACGGCATGTTCGACGTCGGCGTGCACCTGGTCGGTGCAGTCGAACGACAGGTTGCCGTTGCGCTGGATCAGCACGACGCGGCCGGCGGCCGGCACGGCATCGGGGGTGAGGTTCTGGCGCTGCAGCTCGATGCCGAGGGTTTCGTCTTCGGCGTAGTCGAGGCGGTTGAGCGGGAAGTCCTCGTTCTCGCCGCGGCGCGGGTCGGTGTTGAGCTGGCTGTCGACCAGCTGGCGGACGGTGGAGGTGCCGTCGCCGGTGACCGTGGCGAGTTCGCCGCGGGCGGCGGCGACCACGCGGCCCCCCACCACGAGCAGGCGGTGCTCATGGCCGCGGATGAATCGCTCGACGATGACTTCGCTGCCCTGCTTCAGGGCCACGTCGTAGGCGGCCTCGATGTCGCGGCGCTCGGTCAGGTCCATCGTGACGCCGCAGCCGTGGTTGCCGTCGGTGGGCTTGACCACGACGGGCAGGCCGATGTCCTCGGCCGCGTCCCAGGCTTCCGAGGCGGACGACACCACCTGGCCTTCGGGCACCGGCACGCCGACGGCGGCCAGCAGCTTCTTCGTGAGGTCCTTGTCGCCGGCGATGCCTTCGGCGATCGCGCTGGTCATCTCGGTCTCGGCCGTCCAGATGCGGCGCTGGCTGGCGCCGTAGCCGAGCTGCACGAGGTTGCCGGCGTTCAGGCGGATGTGCGGGATGGCGCGGTCGGTGGCGGCGCCGACGATGTGCGCGGTGCTCGGGCCGAGGTAGCAGTCGTCGACCTTCTCGCACAGGCGGGCGACGGCCGCGTCGACGTCGAACGGTTCGTTGTTGATGGCCGCCATCAGCAGGCGGTGGCCTTCGGCCAGGGCCGAGCGGGCGACGCTTTCGTCGCGGGCCCGGAACACCATGCGGTAGACGCCGCGCTGCGAGGTGCTGCGGGTCTGGCCGAAGCCGGTGGGCATGCGGGCGAGGTTGAGCAGCTCGATGACCACGTGCTCGAGGATGTGGCCGGCCCAGGTGCCGCCTTCGAGGCGCTGGATGAAGCCGCCGCGTTCACCGACGCCGCAGTGGTGCTCCATCAGGGCGGGCAGCATCTTCAGCAGCCGCTCGTTGAAGCCGGGGAGCACGTTGGAGGGATGGTCTTCCAGCTCGCCGAGGTCGAGCCAGACCTCGAGCACCGGGCGGTACGTCCAGATGTTGGGACCCCGCAGGTAGCGGATGCGCTGCAGCTGGATGTCGGCCTTCTTCGTCATTTTGGGCGGTTTTTTCGGCAAGGTGGTCATGACCGGAAGGATCCGGTCCAGCCCGCAATTGTGCGCCGTATGGAAATGCCCGGCTCCCTCCGATGAAACACGAAACGGTGCGCTTCGGCGAGAATTCCCGACCCCGCTGCGGAAAGCGGACCCATGCACTGCACCGCGGTACGACATCATCACCATGCCACTACTCGATTCCGATCTGACGTTGGAAGCCCGCACCGAGACATCTCTTGCGGCCCTGCGAGCTGAACTCGCCCCGAATGAGAACGTGCTCGCCACGCTCGCGGTTGACCTCGATCCGGGCTCGTTGCGCTTCGGTTTTGGCCTCGTGGCGATCACAGATTCTCGCGTGTGGAACTTGTCGCCAAACAGCGACGCATGGCAGGCCTGGACGCTGTCCGCGGACCTCGCGATGCGCTCCTTCGATCACGCCGGCGTGGCCACGCTGGAACTCCTCGATACAAGCTCGCGGCTCGCGCAATGGCGGTTCACGCTCGGTGCACACGCCCAATCGCTGAAATTGGTGAAGGTCTTCGAGCAACGGGTCGAGGCACTTCGTGAGGGACGTCACGCCGAGCCCCTCGAGCCCGACGAGGAAACCTCGTTTTCCGCGGAAGCCGAACCCGTGCCGTCCACGTGGGTGCTGCTGCGTCTGTGGCGTTTCGCACACCCCTACCGGAAACAGCTCGGCCTCGGCTTCCTGCTGACCCTGCTGTCGACCGGAGCGTCGCTCGTGCCGCCGTACCTCGCCATCCCGCTGATGGACGACATCCTGATCCCGTTCCAGAACGGCGCCCAGATCGACCCGTGGAAGGTCGGCCTGTACCTGGGCGGCCTGCTCGCCGCGGCGCTCGTCGCATGGGGCCTCGGCTGGGCACGCACCTACCTGCTCGCGCTCGTCTCCGAACGCATCGGCGCGGACCTGCGCACCACCACGTACGAGCACCTGCTGCAGCTGTCGCTCGACTACTTCGGGGGCAAGCGCACGGGCGACCTGATCGCCCGCATCGGCTCCGAGACCGACCGCATCTGCGTGTTCCTCTCGCTGCACGCGCTCGACTTCGCGATCGACGTGCTGACCATCGGGATGACGGCCGTCATCCTGTTCTCCATCAACCCGTGGCTCGCGCTCGTCACGCTGCTGCCGCTGCCCTTCATCGCGTACATGATCCACAAGGTGCGCGACCGCCTGCGCACCGGCTTCGAACGCATCGACCGCGTGTGGTCCGAGGTGACCAACGTGCTGGCCGACACCATCCCCGGCATCCGCGTCGTGAAGGCCTTCGCGCAGGAGCGCCGCGAGGCGCAGCGCTTCCGCACCGCGAACGTCCACAACCTCGAGGTCAACGACCGGCTCAACAAGACGTGGTCGCTGTTCTCGCCGAGCGTGTCGCTGCTCACCGAGATCGGGCTGCTGGTCGTGTGGGCCTTCGGCATCTGGCTGGTGGCGAACCAGCAGATCACGGTCGGTGTGCTGACCGCCTTCATCGCGTACATCGGCCGCTTCTACACGCGGCTCGATTCGATGAGCCGCATCGTGTCGGTCACGCAGAAGGCGGCTTCGGGCGCCAAGCGCATCTTCGACATCCTCGACCACGTCTCGAACGTGCCCGAGCCCGCCGAGCCCGTGCCGCTCGTGAACGCGAAGGGCCGCATCGAGATGCGCGACATCGGCTTCCGCTACGGCAACCGAACGGTGATCCGCGGCCTGGACCTCGACATCCAGCCGGGCGAGATGATCGGCCTCGTGGGCCACAGCGGCTCGGGCAAGAGCACGCTCGTGAACCTGATCTGCCGCTTCTACGACGTGACCGACGGCGCCATCCACGTCGACGGCCACGACGTGCGCCGCTACGCCGTCTCCGACTACCGCCGCAACATCGGCCTCGTGCTGCAGGAGCCCTTCCTGTTCTTCGGCACCATCGCCGAGAACATCGCGTACGGCAAACCCGAAGCCACCCGCGCCGAGATCGTGGCGGCCGCACGCGCGGCCCACGCGCACGAGTTCATCCTGCGCCTGCCGCAGGGCTACGACTCGCTCGTGGGCGAACGCGGCCAGGGCCTCTCGGGCGGCGAACGCCAGCGCATCTCGATCGCACGCGCGCTGCTGATCGACCCGCGCTTGCTGATCCTCGACGAGGCCACGTCGGCGGTCGACACCGAGACCGAGAAGGAAATCCAGAAGGCCCTCGACAACCTCGTGCAGGGCCGCACCACCATCGCCATCGCGCACCGCCTCTCCACGCTGCGCAAGGCCGACCGCCTCGTCGTGATGGACCGCGGCCGCATCGTCGAGGTGGGCCCGCACGACGAACTGATCGCCAGACAGGGCGCGTACTGGCGCCTCTACCAGGCGCAGCTGCGGCGCGTGGACGACGACGGCAACGAACTGCCGCCCGCCGACCCCGTGCCCCACGCCGCCCACCCCGCCGGCAACCCGTGAGCCTCCCGATGACCGACACCGCCCTCACCCCGCCCGCGTTCCGGCTCGAACGTTCCCCGCTCGGCCACCTCGTCCACATCGGCGCCGACGGCGTGCGTTCGGAGCACTGCGTGCCGGTGCGCGCGTTCCCCATCGCGGCGCCCGACGAAGGCATCTCGCTCGTGGGCGCCGACGGCCACGAACTCGTGTGGATCGACCGGCTGAGCGCACTCGCCGACGCGCCCCGCCAGCTCATCGAGGAGGAACTCGCCCAGCGCGAGTTCACGCCGGTGATCCTGCGCATCCGTTCGGTGTCCACGTTCGCCACGCCCACCACGTGGGACGTGGAGACCGACCGCGGCGACACCCGCCTCGTGCTCGAGGTCGAGGAGAACATCCGCCGCCTGGGCGGTGGCGCGCTGCTGATCGCCGACGAACGTGGCGTGCAGTTCCTGATCCGCGACCGCTTCGGGCTCGACAAGGCGTCGCGGCGCCTGCTCGAACGCTTCCTCTGAGTCAGGGCGGCCCGCTCGCGGCCGCCAATGCGTCGTCGAGCGCGGCGAGGAACACCGCCACGTCGAGCGGCTTGGTCAGGTAGCGGAAGAAGCCCATCGCGAGGCCCGCGTCGACGTCGCGCGGCATCGCGCTCGCGGTGAGCGCGATCACCGGGATGTGGCCCGTGCGCGGGTCCTCGGCCAGCAGCTTGAGCGCCTCCACGCCACCCACCCCGGGCAGGTTGAGGTCCATCAGGATCACGTCCGGCAGGTGCGCCTGGGCCATCGTCACCCCGAGCCCGCCTTCGGCCGCCGAGATCAGGCGCAGGTCGGTGCGCAGCGCCACGATCTCCTCGACGAGCCGCAGGTTCGCGGGGTTGTCCTCCACGTACAGCACGGTGCGCCGCCCCTCGACCGGCGAGGTCGAGAACGGGTCCGGGCGCGTGTCGCCGGCCTGCGCGGCCTCGCGCGGCGTCATGCCCTCGCCCGAGGCCAGCTCGAACCAGAACACGCTGCCCACGTCGACCGTGCTCGTGAGCCCGATCTCCCCGTCCATCAGCTCCACCAGCCGCTTCGTCACGACGAGGCCGATGCCGGTGCCCTCCTCCGGTCCCGCCTCCTGGCCGAGCCGGTTGAAGGGCTGGAACAGCAGCGCGCGCTGGCGGGCGTCGAGGCCCTTGCCGGTGTCCTGCACCGTGACACGGACGCGGCCCGTGGCGGACGCCCGGGCCTCCACCGCCACCGCGCCGCCCTCGCGGTTGTACTTCACCGCGTTCGACAGCAGGTTCAGCAGCACCTGCTTGAGCCGCGTGCGGTCCGCCACCACGTGCAGGCCATCGGCCGGAGCGAACGCCATGCGCACACGCCGCTGCACCGCGGTGGGCTCGATCATTTCGCGGCACTCGCGGAACACCTCGGCGAGGCTCACGGTCTCGAGCGACAGCGCGAGCGTGCCGGACTCGACCTTCGCGAGGTCGAGCACCTCGTTGATCAGCACCAGCAGGTGCTTGCCGGCCTTCAGGATGTGCGTCAGGTACTCATGGCGCTTGGCCACGGGGATCGGCACCGCGTCGCTGTCGAGCAGCTGGGTGAAGCCGAGGATCGCGTTCAGCGGCGTGCGCAGCTCGTGGCTCATGCTGGAGAGGAACTCGGACTTCGCCTGGTTCGCCTTCTCGGCCACCGCCTTCGCCAGCACCAGCTGCTCGTTGATGGCTTCGAGCTGCAGCGTGCGTTCTCGCACCCGCTGCTCGAGCTGGGTGTTCAGCCGCATCACCTCCTGCTGCGCGAGGGTGCGTTCGCCCACCTCGCGGGCGATCTCCTGGTTGGACCGCTCGAGCGCCTCGGTGCGCCGCTGGATCTCGCTCAGCATGTCGTTGAACGAGTCCGCGAGCAGGCCGATCTCGTCGTCGCTGGTCTTCGACGCGCGGCGCGAGTAGTCGCGCCGCTCGACGACGTCGCGGGCGATGTCGGCGATGGACAGGATGGGGGCGGTCACCGCCTGGTGCAGCCGGGTCGACAGCAGGTACGTGACCACCATCGCGATCGCCGTGACGAGCAAGCCGATGGCGACCAGCCCGACCAGGCGGTCGTACAGGCCGTGGTCCACGCGCAGGTGCAGCGTGCCGAGCACGTCCTTGTCCTGCACGATGCGCGAGAACACCACCATCTCGTCGCCTTCCAGCCGCACGCCGTCGTGCTCGACCTCGCCCGGCTCCCGCATCGGCTGCTCCGGCGCGGTGTACGTCGCGAAGACATGGCCCTGGTGGTCGTAGAGGGTGGCGCCGAGCACCTCGGGCCGCAGCCGCAACAGGTGCAGGTTGTTGCGGGCGAGCGCCCGGTCGTGGAACGCGAGCGCCGGCGCGGTCATGTGGCCCATCAGCTCGGACTGCACCCGCATGTCGGCCGAGAGCCGGCGGTAGTCGGTGCGCAGGGTATGCGCGCAGAGTGCCGCGATCGACAGCACCAGCACGACCAGGGTGGTCAGCAACGCGACACTGACCAGCTTGCGGCTGACGGTGCGCTGGACCGGCGGGTTCATCCGGCGTCCGGAGCCGTGGGGGTCATGGCGCCGTCCCCCTGTCGACGCGGTGGGCCACCGCGAGCAGCCGCGCGCTGATGCCGAGGCTGGCCTGCTCGGCGGCCTTGAGCGAGACGTCGAACCGGAGCCGGCCGTCGGCCACCAGGAAACGGATGATGCTGCGCACGTCGGCCGGCGTCACCGTGTCGGCCACCGTCAGCACCGGCTGGCCCCGCAGCGCCGAAATCGCCTCGATCACCTGGGCATCGGCGCCCCGGCCGAGGAACAGCACGTGCACGCCGCCCAGCGAATCGCCCAGGTGCAGCTTGCGCACCGCGACGGGCCGCCCCTGCAGCCTGCGCCCGTCGACCACCATCGAGAGTTCGTTGGCGAGGGCCTCGGCCTCGAGGATGCCGATCACGACCGGGGATTCGACGGCCGGGAACGCCCGGGCGGGCCAGGCGACGAACGCGCCGAACTGGTACAGGTAGACCGCCTTGGTGCGCAGTTCGGTTTCGCCCGCTTCGGGCCAGTCGCCGTTGCGATCGTCGACGGCCCAGGTCGTTCCGGCGGCGAGCGCCGCCAGGCACAGCCAGCCCCAGCGGAACCAGGCGGGCGACCACGGCGCGCGACGAGGTGCCCTCATCGGCGAGGCCCTTCTGGCCGGGCGCAGGACCTGGACCTGGACATGGAATCTCCCCCCGGAGGCATGCTGTCATCCGTTATAGATCGGACCCTCCCCCGGCACAAGGGGGCTCCTCCGTGGGCGCGGGGGTCAGGCGCCGATGTCGACGCGCCAGCCGGTGTCCGCCTGCGAGGTGCGGAAGGTCACGGGCAGGAACTGCCCGATCAGCTCGAGGTTCGAGCGCGCGTGGGCCGAAAGTCCCGAACAGGTGAAACCGGCCGGGGAACCCGTGCGCCACACGGCGATGGCCAGCGGCAGCATCCACTGGTCGGCCAGCCACGGGCCGAGGGCGGCCTGGCCCGCGGTGTAGGCCCGCACCTCCCGCACGACGTTGCGGGCCACGGTCTCGGCGCTCACGCCCTTCTCGCCGAACGCGGTGAACAGTTCCACCAGGTGCTCATGCTCGAGGGTGACCATCAACGCGTTGCCGGGCCCCTCGTTCTGCCGCACGAGCGGCAGCCGCAACTGCTCGCCGGACCAGCCCAAAGCGCGGCCGAGCGTGTCCAGCTCGCGGGCGCCCACGTGGCGCGGCACCGCGGCCACGAGGCATTCGGCGTAGCCGTTGCGCAACGCCCCGCGCTCCAGCAGGTCGAACGGCGTGAGTGTCCCGTCGGGAGAACCGGGCAGCACCACCTCGATGCCGCCGCCACCGGTCGGGTAGAACCCGTGGCGCCGCAGCCGCAGTTCGGAGGGGCAGCCCAGGCGGCGCATCAGCGGCGCGTAGGCCCGGTCGATGAAGTGGAACGGCGGGGCGCCCGGGTTGTGGGTGCCGCCCCGCAGCATGATGCGGCTGGGTTCGCGCAGGGCCATCAGGGCCGGCCACACGGTCTGCAGCACCAGCGTGCAGCTGCCGGCGCTGCCGACCCCGAACACGTGGTCGCCGGCGCGCACCTCGCCCGGTGAGAAGGCCACTTCGGTGGACCCGACCTCGGCGCCCTCGGCCGAGCCGCCGCTGACCGCCTGGGACGCGGTGACACACGCGACGTGCTGGCGGAGCAGGCCGGGCCGCTCGCGGCCCGCCCGGATGTGGCGCATCCGGAACGGCCGGCCGGTGCACATCGACAGGGTCAGGGCCGAGCGCAGGCGCTGTCCACCGCCCTCGCCGGCGCTGCCGTCGAGTTCGAGGAGGCCTGCCGGTTGTGGACCGCCGCCCGCAGCGGCACCTGGCAGTGCGCGGGCGGGGTGGTCGTCCATCTCGGCTCCGGAATCGGTGTCGGACCGAAGGTTACCCGAAGCCCGCGTCCCGTGCAGCCCAGCGGCCCACGAGCAGTGCGAATGCCACCACGGCGATCAGCACCGTCACCGCCATCCCGGCGAGTGCCCGCGCGTTCACAGCCCCGCCTCCCGCAGCCGCTGCACGAGGTCCTTTTCCTCCTTGCCGCGGGTGCGCTTGACGGACGTGTGGCTGCCTGCCGCACGCTGGCGCCCGAGCGCCGCGAACGGGTTGCGCGGCTTCAGGGCCGCCAGTTGCAGCAGGAACTTGTTTTCAGACTGCTTCTTTTGCATGGGAGTCTCCCTCGTGAGTCGACGACAGCGGAACAAAAACCGGCCGGATGGACGCGGTTCCACTTCGGTTGTGCCCGTCGCGCGAGCCCTTCCGTCGAAGGGGTGCCTCGCTGCACGAGACCGGATCCGGCCGCGCACATCCCGAGCCGCTCGCACCTGATTGCGCGGCCTGGAGTGCGAAGACACACCCGAAGTGAAACGTCGTGCCCCGTGGCGGGGCGCCGTGGAAATGCAAGAGGCCCGGGTCCTTTGCGGAACCCGGGCCTCTGAAAATTCAGAGAGAAGGCTGGATTCAGCCTGTCCCGGACCCCGCGACAACCATCACATTCAGACCAGACGACGTGGAAGAGTGAATTCGGAGCGACACGACGCCACGGCCCGAAGCGGGCGCGATACGTGGGGTGGTGCAGTTGAAATTCACGGAAGTTCCAGGTGGTGGGTGTGGGTTGGAAGGTGGTCTTGCAATTGGATGGAGCGATCGTAAATAGTCTTTACCGAGGCGTCAAGCCTTTGCGACAATCCGCGCAACAGATTTTTTTCGCAGTCCCCCGTGAGCAACACCACCCTCGAACGGCGCCGCAACGCGCTGAACCTGTTCCAGACCTTCGCCGAGACGGCGATGGCCTCGGGCGCCCCGCCGAAAGGCCTCGAGCAGGCCTTCGCGGCCAAGCTCGAGATCTCGCCCAGCATGTGGAGCCAGATCAAGTCGGCGCGCCCCATCGGCGACAAGCTCGCCCGCCAGATCGAGCAGCACTGCGGCAAGCCGGCCGGCTGGCTCGACGAGGAGCGCGAGCCGGCCGGCCTCAGCCCGTCCGAGCAGCAGTTCCTGGCGACGGCGCTGAAGGCCTGGCGGGCCACCAACGCCGACGGCCGCAAGAAGCTGCGCCAGCTCCTCAAGGAGTCGCTGGCCGCCTCGGGCGGCTGAGCCTACTGGTCGAGGCGGATCGCGTAGTCGAGCGCGTTGCCCCAGATGGGCTGGTAGTTGCAGTTCGTGGGCCGCAGGTTCCACGACAGGATCGAGCGGGCCCGGCGCACCTGCCCGTTCATGGGCTGCACCAGCGGCAGGTTGTCGGTGGCGTTGGCCACCACCGCGAACTGCCACGTCGGCGCGAGCGCCGAGTTCGACAGGTGCACGCTGTCGGCACCGACGGGCTGCAGCACCCCGGCCGCGTCCGCCACGCAGTGCAGCACATGCTCGCGGCTGCCCGGCAGCGGCGAGCCGCCGAACCCGAAGCGCTGCTTCACCTTGACGGGGCAGGCGAAGGTGCGCCGCTGCGGGTCGTACCCGCAACACGACATCTCCTCGTAGAACAGGCTGCCGAGGGCCGAGACCTTCGCGCCGCATTGCCGCGCCGCGGTGAAGATCGGATCGGCCGCGGGCAGCTGAGCGGCGTCGATGGTGCCGCAGCTCTTGAACTTGTCGTAGAGCTGCGCCTCGACCTTGAGCTTCTCGCCCTCGCTCAACGAGGCCGCGGCATCGACCGCCTTGGCGACCTCGGCCTTGACCCCTTCACCACACGCGGTGGTGGTCTGCGCAAACGTGGCGAACGGCGCCGCGACGGCGCAGGCGGCGACGAGACCCGACAGCAGATTCCTCAGTGACTTCATCGACATGATTTCCTCCTTGGGTGGAACCCGCGCGAACGATCCGCGCGGTCGAGGAACTTTCGTCACTGGCGCCCTGCCCTTCAACGTTCAAGGTAGGGGGCTGAAACACGTGAAACGACGGACTAGGGAAGTGGAATCCCCTTCATCCATCGGCATGAAAAAGAAGGGGGCGGCCCTTGCGGACCGCCCCCTCGCGCACAGGGTGTCAACCTGCACGCACCGCCGACAGCACCGACGCCGGCGCTTCGGCATAGCGCTCGAACTGCATCGTGTACTGCGCGCGTCCCGAGGACATCGCACGCAGGTGCCCGATGTAGCCGAACATCTCGCGCAGCGGCACGTGGGCATCGACCACCGCGGCATTGCCACGGCTGTCCTGCCCGCGCACGAGGCCGCGGCGGCGGCTCAGGTCACCGAGCACGTCGCCCACGAACTCGGCCGGCGTCGTCACTTCCACGGCCATCACCGGCTCCAGCAGCGAAGCACCCGCCTGCGCGGCCGCCTCGCGGAACGCCGCGCCGGCGGCCAGCTCGAAGGCCATCGCCGACGAGTCGCGTTCGTGGAAACGCCCGTCGAGCAGCGTCGCCTTGAAGTCGACGGTGGGATACCCCGCCACGACCCCGGACTGCGCCGCACGCCGGATGCCCGCCTCGATCGCCGGCACGAACTCACGCGGGATCGCGCCCCCGACACTCTCGTTCTCGAACACGACACCGTCACCGCGCGCCAGCGGCTCGAAGCGCAACACGACCTCGGCGAACTGCCCGGGGCCGCCCGACTGCTTCTTGTGGAGGTGCGTGACCTCCACCGCGTGCGACAGCGTCTCGCGGAACGCGACCTGCGGCCGACCCACGGTCACCTCGACGCGGTGCCGCGTGCGCAGCTTCTCGACCGACACCTCGAGCTGCAGCTCACCCATGCCCGACAGCAGCGTCTGGCCCGACTCCGCGTCCTGGCGGACGCGCAGGCTCGGGTCCTCGCGCACCATCGCGGCCAGCGCCTTGCCGAGGTGCTGCTGGTCGTCCTGCGTCTTCGGCTCGATCGCCACGTCGATCACCGCCTCGGGCACCGTGATGCTTTCCAGCACCAGCGGCACCGCGGGGTCGGTGAGCGTGTGGCCGGTGACCGTGTCCTTCAGGCCCACGATCGCCGCGATGCCGCCGGCCTCGACGACCTCCAGCTCCTCGACCTTGTTCGCATGCACCTCGTACAGCCGGGCGATGCGTTCGCGCTTGCCGGTGTTGCCGTTGAGCACCACGTCGCCCGGTTTCAAGCGGCCGCGGTACACCCGCACGTAGACCATCGTGCCGGTGGGCTCCGCCACCACCTTGAACGCGAGCGCGGCCAGCGGCCCGTCCGGATCGGCCTCGGGCTGCCCCGCCTGCGCCGCCACTTCACCCGGCGCGGGCAGGTACGCCACGGCCGCGTCCAGCAGCGGCTCGACGCCCTTGTTCCTGAACGCCGCGCCGGCCAGCACCGGGACGAACGCACCCGCGAGCGTGCCCTTGCGGAGGCACGCCTGCAGCTGCTCGACGGTCGGCTCGTTCCCGTCGAGGAACGCAGCCAGCACGTCGTCGTCCTGTTCGACCACCTGGTCGATCAGCTTCGCGCGCCAGGCCTGCACGACCGCGCGCAGGTCCTCGGGCACGGGCCCTTCGTGCAGGTGGCCGCCGACCTCGTCCGACGTCCAGGTGAGCGCCTTCAGCGAGAGCAGGTCCACCACGCCGCGGAATCCACCTTCCGCGCCGATGGGCCACTGCGTCACGGCCGTCTTCACGCCCAGGCGTTCGCCGATCATCGCGACCACGCGCGGGAAGTCCGCCCCGACGCGGTCGAGCTTGTTGACGAACGCGATGCGCGGCACGTGATAGCGGTCCGCGAGGCGCCAGTTGGTCTCGGTCTGCGGCTCCACGCCGGCCACGCCGTCGAACACGACGATCGCACCGTCGAGCACGCGCAGTGAACGGTTCACCTCGATGTTGAAGTCGATGTGCCCGGGCGTGTCGATCAGGTTGATCTGCGCGCCCTTCCAGAACACGGTGGTGGCCGCGCTGTTGATCGTGATGCCGCGGCGGCGTTCCTGCTCGTCGAAGTCCATCGTGGTGTCGCCATGGCTGACGTCACCGATGCGGTGGTTCTTGCCCGTGTGGAACAGGATGCGTTCGCTGGTCGTGGTCTTGCCGGCGTCCACGTGTGCGATGACGCCGATGTTGCGGATGGGATGGGTGTTCATGGTGATCTCTTTCGTGTGGGGCCGGCGCCCCCACGAAACAGATCGGGTCAGCGCCGGCAGTTCACTTGCCGGAAGGAAGGGCCAAAGCGCGAGTGCAAGCCTCCCGCGGTTTGGCGGGAGCGAATCGTCGCGATCAGCTTGTCGTAGGTGCGTTGGTTGAACATGGCGAATCTCCAGATGCCCCAGATGCAAAAAACCCCGGAGGGCAGTGCCAACCGGGGTTCATCGGAGAACGGTCCGGAAGGCATGCACGCCCTCCGACCGAAGTCGAAAGGCTAGTGTTTCAAGCAGCTCACGCGCTCACCCACGCGCGCCACCGAGTGACGGCAGGCGTTGGAGGTGAGTGCGGTGGTCTTGAACATGGAGCGCATTGTGAGCTTCGGGCGTTTGAATCGCAAGCAACAGTGTGTTGTGGTGGCGACAGCCAATCTTTCAAGCCCGCGGCGGCACGACCGGCAGCGAACTCGTGAGGCCCCCATCGACGGCAAGCGCCTGCCCGTTCACGTACGAGGCGCTGTCGGACAGCAGGAACATCGCGGCGCTCGCGATCTCGTGCGCCTGGCCGCTGCGACGCAGCGGATTGAGCTGGCCGATCTTGTGTTCGTTGCCGCGTTCGCGCGCCCGGTCGAAGATGGCCTGCGTCATGCCGGTCTCGATCAGGCCCGGGCACACCGCGTTGATGCGCACCCCGGACCCCGCGAGCTGGTTCGCGGTGGTCTGCACGAGGCTGATCACACCGGCCTTGCTCGCGCTGTACGGCAGCCCGCCCGCGCCCGAGCGGATGCCCGCCACCGACGCGGTGCACACGATCGCGCCACGGCCCGCCGGCACCATCACGCGCGCCGCGTGCTTCACCGCGAGGAACGCGCCGATCAGGTTGACGTTGAGCACCCGCAGCCAATCCTCGGCCGTGAGTTCGTCGAGGGCGCGAACGCCACCGCTGATGCCGGCGTTCGCGAAGATGCCGTCGAGTGCACCGTGGCGCGACACGGCCGCGGCGACGAAGGCCTCCACCTCGGCCTCGCTCGACACGTCGGCCACGCGGGCGTCGGCCGTGCCGCCGGACGCGCGCACCGCGCTGGCGGTGGCCTCGACCTCGTCTGCGCGGTCGACCAGCAGCAGCTTCGCGCCCTCCTGCGCGAACAGCAGCGCGCTCGCGCGGCCGATGCCGCTGGCGGCGCCCGTGATGACGATGGACTTTCCTTCGAGCTTCAGGGTCATGCTTGTCTCCTTGGTTGTGAATCAGGGTGAGGCCAGCGGCGCCAGCAGCGCGTCGAGGTCGGCCGGCGAGAACTTCATCGCCAGACCCTCGTCTTCGCCCAGCACGCCGTCGGCCAGTGCGGCCTTGCGGGCCTGCAGGTCGAGGATGCGTTCCTCGATGCTGCCGGCCGCGATCAGCTTGAACACGAACACCGGCTTGTCCTGGCCGATGCGGTGCGCGCGGTCGGTGGCCTGGCGTTCGACGGCCGGGTTCCA
Organism: Piscinibacter gummiphilus; assembly: GCF_002116905.1. NCBI lineage: Bacteria > Pseudomonadati > Pseudomonadota > Betaproteobacteria > Burkholderiales > Sphaerotilaceae > Rhizobacter > Rhizobacter gummiphilus. The sequence goes on along the minus strand of NZ_CP015118.1, from coordinate 986,537 downwards.
CCAGGGGTCGATGTGCACGACGGCGTCGGCCGCCGTGAGGTTCAGGCCCACGCCGCCGGCCTTCAGGCTCAGCATCAGCAGCGGACATTCGCCGGCCTGGAACGCACGCACCACCGCGCCACGCCGCGCGGGCGGTGTGTCGCCCGTCAGGGCGAGCCACGGCAGGCCGAGCTCGTCGAGGTCGCCCTGCACCAGCGACAGCATCGCGGTGAACTGCGAGAAGACCAGCACGCGCCGGCCTTCGGCGACCAGCGACGACAGCAGGTCGCGCAGGCGCTCGCGCTTGGCGCTTTCGATGTCCTGCGCGATGCGGCGGCCTTGCAGCAGCCGCGGGTCGTTGCACACCTGGCGCAGCTTCAGCAGCGCGTCGAGGATCGAGATCAGCCCGCCGCCGAAGCCGCTGCGCACGAGCACACGCCGCACGAGTTCGTCGGACGCCACGCGCACGCTCTCGTACAGCGCGCGCTGCCGGCCCTGCAGTTCGACACGTTCGATCACCTCGGTCTTCGGCGGCAGCTCGGCCAGCACGTCGTCCTTGCGCCGGCGCAGGATGAAGGGCCGCACGCGGCGGCGCAGCAGTTCGGCGCGCAGCGTCTCGCCGTTCTCCTCGATGGGCTTGCGCCAGCGGCGCGTGAACGAGCGCTGGTCACCGAGAAAACCCGGCATCAGGAAATCGAACTGCGCCCACAGCTCGCCGAGGTGGTTCTCGAGCGGCGTGCCGGTGAGGCACAGGCGGTGGTTGGCTCGCAGGCGGCGCAGCGCGTGGGCGGCGCGGCCCGCGGGGTTCTTGACGGTCTGCGCCTCGTCGAGGATCAGCACGTGGAACGGCACGGCCTCGAGCGCGTCGATGTCGCGCCAGACCAGCGGGTACGTGGTGAGCACCACGTCGTGCGTCGCGATGTCGGCGAGGCGTTCGGCGCGGTCGGGCCCGTGCAGCGTCAGCACGCGCAGGTCCGGCGCCATGCGCTTCGCCTCGGCCTGCCAGTTGAAGACGAGCGACGTGGGCATCACCACCAGCGCGGGCGCGCCCGCGAGCCGGCCGGCCTGGCGTTCGATCAGCAGGTGGGCCAGCGCCTGGGCGGTCTTGCCGAGGCCCATGTCGTCGGCGAGGATGCCGGCGAGGTGCTGCTCACGCAGGTACTGCAGCCACGCGACGCCGCGGCGCTGGTAGTCGCGCAGCGTGACGGCGAGGCCAGGCGGGTCGGCCACCGCCGCGGGTTCGGTGGTGTGGGTCAGGCGGGCCGCGAGGTCGCGCAGGCCGACGTCGCCGGTCAGCGCCCAGCGGCCGTGTTCACCGGCACGTTCCACCTGCGTGTCGAGCAGGCTCGCGCGCAGCGCGTCGAGGCGGCGGGTGTCCCACGCGGACAGGCGCAGCGGGCCCGACGGCGCCTCGGGCCCGGTCAGCAGGTCCACCATCGTGCCGACGATGGCCTTCAGCGGCGCGGCCGGGGCGTCCACACGGCGGCCGCCCGGCGCGCGCAGCGTGATGACCGCCTCGTCGGGGATGGCCGCGATCTGGCGGGCGTCCAGCCAGCGGCGGTCGCGGCGCAGCAGGTCCCACAGCAACGGGGCGAGGTCCCAGGTCTCGCCCTCGATCTCCACGCCGAGGCTCAGCATGAACGACCCCTCCCGCTTCGGCTGGCGCAGCGACCCCACCGCCGCGGGCCGCGGCGACATCGGCCCCGCCACCTCCTTGCCGAGGACCTCGCCGCTCACCGGGTCCAGCACGAGCCGCCAGGCCTGCACCCGGGCGCTCTCGTGCGCGAAGCCGGGGCGCACGACGATGCGCCAGCCGCTCGCACGCAGGCCCGGCAGTGCATCGGCCCACAGGTCGGCGAAACGGACTTCCTGTTCGAGGGACCAGAGGGCCGCGCCCGGCGACACGTAGGCGCGGTCGCGCCACTGCAGCGTCGACGCGTCGAGCGGGTGCAGGCCGAGGCCCCACACCTGGTCCATCGCGTCGGCCTCGGCACGTGCGTCGCGGCGCAGCGTCACCGCACGGCCTTCGGTGTCCGTGGTGGACATGCGCGCGGGGGCGCGGCTGTTGAGCACGGACGTGGGCGCGGGCACCTCGACCACCGCGCCCGACGGCAGCGTGTAGACCCAGTCGACGAAGGCGACGGTGACCGCGGTGCCGCGCGGCCCGAACGGCCCCGAGGGGCGCATGCCCAGCAGGCCTTCGCCACGACCGAGCGTCTGCAGCGTGAGGCGGGGACGGAACCGCGGGCCGTCGGTGGGTGGCGGGTCCACCTGGCCGGCCACGCGCATCGCCTCCATCACGCGCGCCGATTCGTCCGGCGTGAGTTCCGGCAGCGCCCGCAAGGCCGCGGCATCGGCCCCGGCGCGCAGCGCCGTCACCCACGCGGCGATGGCGGCGTCACGGGACGAGGGAAGCGGAGCGGGCATGCGGCGGCGGGATCGGACGTGGCGGCAGATTGCACCACATCCCCGCGCCGCGCGATGTCACGGGAGCGGCAGCACGTCCTCGGCGTCGAGGGTCAGCACCGGCGGTTCGCCGTGCCGCCACTCGAGCGGGTTGTTGCCATGCTGGCCATCCTCACTCTTGAGGCGACGGTATTCCGCGGAGAGCGCGTCGAGCACGCGTTCGATCGCCGGCATGTCACGCACGTCCTGGGCCTGCAGGCGGAAGAGTTCCTCCCGCAAGGCGTGGTAGCGGTCGGAGACGGTGTTCAGCATGGCGGCCTCCGTCACCGGTTGGCGTCGAGCCGGCTCCAGGCGTCGCGGGTGGCGGGGCTCGCCCGCTCCCAGTCGAGGCGCGAGCCACCGCGCGCGGCGCCCCAGTCGTGGGACAACTCGGGCTCGACTTCGTCGTACGAGCGGCCTTCGGCGTGCGCGTAGCGCTCCACGCCGTAGCGGTACGCGGGGCCGTAGTCGTCGTAGGTCTCGGCGGCGTCGACGTAGTGGCGTGCGCGGTAGTTCGCGCGCCAGTAGTCGTCCTCCACCGTGGGGTCGATCGCCTCGGCGATGCCCTTGCCGGCGAGGCCGCCGAGCACCGCGCCCACGGCGGCGCCGACCACCGAGCCGACGGGGCCGGCCACGGTGCCGACGGCCGCACCGGCGGCCATGCCGCCCGCAGCGGCGCCCACGCCGGTGCCCACGGGGTGGGCGCCCGGCTCCCGGGTGATCGGGTCGAGGTTCGCATCGCGTTCGGGTGAGTGCTTGTCGTAGGCCATGGTGCTTCTCCTTCGAGGGATGTTCACTGAGCCTTCATTGCACCAACGAACGCACGCGGGGCCCATCGGATCGGCCCGCTGATGCGCGTAGGGATGGGACTACGACAGCGCGACGAGGGCGAGGCCGATCAGTGCCGGCACGGCCTGCACGAACAGGATCTTGCGCGATGCGGTGGCCGCGCCGTAGAGGCCCGCGACCAGCACGCACAGCAGGAAGAACACCTTGATCGCGTTGCCGGCCGGGCCGAGCCACACGCCCCACAGCAGGCCCGCGGCGAGGAAGCCGTTGTAGAGGCCCTGGTTGGCCGCGAGCACCTTCGTCAGCTCCGCCGTCTGCGGCGTCTGGCCGAAGGCGCGCAGGCCCGCGGGCTTCGTCCACAGGAACATCTCGAGGACGAGGATGTAGATGTGGAGCAGGCCGATGAGGGCCACGACGATGTGGGCGGCAGTGGACATGGGATCCCCGGTGTTGTGATCGCGCGAGCATGGCACAGAATCGCGCATGGCCAAAGACTTCGACACGATGGAAGACAGCAACCGATCGGCGAACCCGTCGATCCACGAGGTGTCCGACCCCGCGCGCCGCACGGTGCTGCGCGGCGGCGTGGGCCTCACGGTGGGCGCGCTGCTCGGGCCGGTGGCGGCGTGCCGGCAGGTGCCCGCCGCGCCGCCCTCCCCGCTGGGCTTCGAGTCCGTGCCGGTGTCCACGGCCGACACGGTGGTCGTGCCGCCCGGCTACACGGCCCAGGTGATCGCACCGTGGGGCGACCCGGTGGGCCTCGCCGGCGCGATGCCCGCCTTCCGCCCCGATGCCGGCAACACCGCCGACGAGCAGGCCGTGCAGATGGGCATGCACCACGACGGCATGCACTACTTCGCGCTCGACGGGTCCGACCGGGGCCTGCTCGTGATGAACCACGAGTACGTCGACGACGGCCTGCTGCACCCCGACGGCACGGCGAACTGGAGTGCGGAGAAGGTGCGCAAGGGGCAGGCGGCGCATGGGGTCTCGGTGATCGAGGTGGCCCGCGACGGCGATCGCTGGAACGTCGTGCGGCCGTCCCGCTACGCGCGGCGCATCAGCACGCTGACGCCCGTCGCGGTGTCGGGCCCGGCCGCTGGCCACCCGCTGATGCGCACGGCCGCGGACCCGTCGGGGCGCCGGGTGCTCGGCACGCTGAACAACTGCGCGAGCGGCATCACGCCGTGGGGCACCTACCTCACGGGCGAGGAGAACTTCATCCTCTACTTCAACGGCCCGGACCGGCCCGACGCCCACGCGGCCCGCTGGGGAGTGACCCGCCGCGGCGTGGGCATGCGCTGGGCCGAGCACGACGAACGGTTCGACGCGGTGCGGCATCCCAACGAACCGAACCGCTTCGGCTGGATCGTCGAGATCGACCCGATGGACCCCACGTCGACGCCGGTGAAGCGCACGGCCCTCGGCCGCGCGGCCCATGAAGGCGCCACGGTGGCGGTGACCCGCGACGGCCGCGCGGTGGTGTACTCCGGCGAGGACGCGCAGTTCGAGTACGTCTACAAGTTCGTCAGCCGCGACCGGATCGCGCCGGGCGGCGCGGCCGCGAACCGCACGCTGCTGGACCACGGCACGCTGTACGCCGCACGCTTCGATGCCGACGGCCGCGGCCGGTGGCTGCCCCTCGTCGCCGGTGAAGGCCCGCTCACGCCGCAGGCCGGGTTCGCCGACCAGGGCGAGGTGGTCGTGAAGACACGGCAGGCGAGCGACCTGCTCGGTGCGACGAAGATGGACCGGCCCGAATGGATCGCGGTGGATGCGTCCACGGGCGAGGTCTACTGCTCGCTCACGAACAACAGCAAGCGCGGGGCGCCCGGCCAGCCGGGGGTGGACGCGGCGAACCCGCGCGCGCGCAACGTGTGGGGCCAGGTGATCCGCTGGAAGGAGGACGGCGACTTCGATGGCACCACGTTCACGTGGTCGCACTTCGTGCTCGCGGGCGCCCCCGAACACGGCGGCACGGTGCGCGGCGACCTCTTCGCGAGTCCGGACGGCCTGTGGATCGACCCGCGCGGCGTGCTGTGGATCCAGACCGACAACTCGTCGTCCACCGGCACCTACGGCAACAACATGATGCTCGCGGCGGACCCGGCCACGGGCGAGGTGCGGCGCTTCCTCACGGGACCGAGGCAATGCGAGGTGACCGGGGTGACGTCGACGCCGGACCTGCGCACGCTGTTCGTGAACATCCAGCATCCCGGCGAGAGCCCGGTGGCGGCGCGCAACGAGCCGGCCTGGCCGTCGTTGCATTCCCGCTGGCCCGACGGCGGCCGGCCGAGGTCGGCCACCGTGGTGGTGAGGCGCCACGACGGCGGGGTCGTGGGCACGTGAAGATGGCGACGGCGCCGGTCACGAGACATTGCCGGTCTTCTTGGTGCGGATGAGCGGATACGCCGCACCGCCGTCTGGTTCGCACTGTACGCCCGCTGTGTGACAGCACGCATCGGGACGGTCCCCCGACCTGCGGGGATCTTTGTGAAAAATCACCCGGATCGGGGGCTTCGCGCGGGGGGCCTCCCGCGATCCGGGGGGATTTTTCGGGCGATCAGCGCACGAGGCAGGGCCGCTTCGGATCGAACTTCCAGTTCGGGATCAGGAACTGCATCGCCATCGCGTCGTCGCGTGCGCCGAGGCCGTGCTGCTGGTACAGCGCGTTGGCCTTCATCACCTCGCCCATGTCGAGCTCGATGCCGAGGCCGGGGCGCTTCGGCACCTCGACGAAACCGCCCTTGATCTGCAGCGGGTCCTTCGTCAGGCGCTGGCCGTCCTGCCAGATCCAGTGCGTGTCGATGGCGGTCACGCGGCCCGGCGCAGCGGCGCCCACGTGCGTGAACATCGCGAGCGAGATGTCGAAGTGGTTGTTCGAATGCGAACCCCACGTGAGGCCCCAGTCGCGGCACGTCTGCGCCACGCGCACCGAACCCGCCATGGTCCAGAAATGCGGGTCGGCGAGCGGGATGTCGACGGACTGCAGCGACAGCGCGTGCTGGAACTGGCGCCAGTCGGTGGCCACCATGTTCGTCGCGGTGGGCAGGCCCGTCGCGCGGCGGAACTCCGCCATCACCTCGCGGCCGGAGAAGCCTTCCTCCGCGCCACACGGGTCTTCCGCGTACGCGAGGATGCCGTGCATGTCGCGCATCAGGCGGATCGCATCCTTCAGCAGCCAGCCGCCGTTCGGGTCGAGCGTGACCCGCGCCTTGGGGAAGCGCTCGTGCAGCGCCGTGACGGCCTCGACCTCGGCCTCGCCGGACAGCACGCCGCCCTTGAGCTTGAAGTCGTTGAAGCCGTAGCGCGCGTACGCGGCCTCGGCCAGGCGCACGACGGACTCGGGTGTCATCGCGGTCTCGTGGCGCACACGCTTCCAGCCGTCGGCCTCGTCGGGTTCGTCGCCGGGGTTCAGGTAGTCGAGGCCGGTCTTCGTGCGGTCGCCCACGAAGAACAGGTAGCCGAGCATCTCGACGCGGTCGCGCTGCTGGCCCTCGCCGAGCAGTGCGGCGACCGGCAGGTCCATGTGCTGGCCCAGCAGGTCGAGCAGCGCGGACTCGATCGCGGTGACCGCGTGGATCGCGATGCGCAGGTCGAAGGTCTGCAGGCCGCGGCCGCCGCTGTCGCGGTCGGCGAAGGCCGCGCGGGCTTCCTGCAGCAGGCGCAGGTGGTCGCCGATGGGTTGGCCGATCAGCAGCGGGCGTGCGTCTTCGAGCGTCTGGCGGATCTTCTCGCCACCCGGCACCTCGCCGACGCCGGTGTGGCCGTCGCTGTCGGTGAGGATGACGATGTTGCGGGTGAAGAACGGCGCGTGTGCGCCGCTGAGGTTGAGCAGCATGCCGTCGCGGCCTGCGACGGGGATGACCTTGAGGTCGACGACCTTCGGGGTGGACATGGAATGACTCCCAGGGGAAAAAACGTGAGCCGGCTCAGTCGGCGGTGATCTTGCCGGTCTCGATGACCTTCTTCCAGCGCGCGAACTCGGCGGCCTGGAACTGCGCGAACTGCTCGGGCGTGTTGGCGACGATCTCGAAGCCGACGTCGGTCAGCTTCTTGTGCACGGCCGGGTCCTGCAGGGCCGCGACCAGCGACTTGTGCAGCTTCGCCTTCACGTCGGCCGGCAGGCCCTTCGGTGCGGCGATGGCCTGCCACGAGTACACGTCGGCGCCCTTCACGCCCGACTCGGCGAGGGTGGGCACCTGCGGCAGCAACGCGGAGCGCTTGTCGCCGGTGACGGCCAGCGCGCGCAGCTTGCCGGCCTGGATCTGCGAGATCACGGCGTTGATGTTCTGGAACGAGGCGTCGACCTGCGCGCCCAGCAGGTCGCTGATGGCGGGGGCGCCGCCCTTGTACGGCACGTGCAGGCCTTCGGTGTGCGTCTGCTGCCAGAAGAGTTCGGCGGTCAGGTGATCGGAGGAGCCGTTGCCAGAGGAGGCGAAGCTCATCTTGCCCGGGTCCTTCTTGAGCGCGGCGAGCACGTCGGCGACGCTCTTGTACGGCGACACCGCCGGCACGACCAGCACGTTCGGGGCCTGCACGGCGACCATCAGCAGGTCGAAGTCCTTGGACGCGTCGTACGGCACGTTCTTGATCAGGTGCGGCGCGATCACGAACGGACCGAGCGACGACACGAGCACGGTGTAGCCGTCGGCCGCCGAGCGCTTGACCTGGCCGGCGCCGATGGTGCCCGTGGCACCCGGCTTGTTGTCGACGATGACGGTCTGGTTCCAGTCGGTCTGCAGCTTCGCGCCGAGGGTGCGCGCCAGGCTGTCCGTGGAACCGCCCGGCGGGAACGGCACGAGCAGCGTCACGGGCTTGTCGGGCCAGGCGAAGGCGGGCGACGCGATCACGGCCGAAACGGCCAAGGCGGCGAAGGAACGGAACCAGGTCTTCATCGAACTCTCCAGTCGGCCCGGAGGGGCCGGGGGATTGAATTGTTAACGTTAACCGAAGCCGCGTCAACGACCGGAAAACCCGTAGTGGGATCTACGCAGTGGGTTGTCCTTCCGGGGGCTGGGGCCAGGCGAGGCCGGCTTCCGGGGACGAGGCTTCCCGCAGCACCGCCGCCCCGCCGCGGCGGATGCAGCCCTTGCCCGATTCCTTGCCGAGGTACATGGCCGCGTCGGCGAACTTCAGCAGCGTGACGGCGTCGGTGGCGTCGGCCGGGGCCAGCGCGTAGCCGATGGTGCCCCCCACGCGGAAGCTGTGGGGGTCGATGTCGAACGGGGTGGCGAAGGCCGCCAGCAGGCGCTCGCCGAACAGCAGGGCATCGTCCTCGCCGGAGAGCTGCTCGGACATCACGACGAACTCGTCGCCCCCGAGCCGGGCCACCGTGTCGCCGCGGCGCACGCTCGACAGGAGGCGCCCGGCCACGGCGATCAGCAGCTCGTCGCCCACGTCGTGCCCGTGGCGGTCGTTGACGGGCTTGAAGCCGTCGAGGTCGAGCATGTAGACGGCCACGTGGCGGTTGTCGCCCGACCGCGCGAGCGCGGCATTCAGCGCGGCATTCAGCGTGGCATTGAGGCCGCGGCGGTTGGGCAGGCCGGTGAGCGGGTCGGTGTGGGCGAGCGAGCGCATGGCATCGCGCTCGAGCGTGGCGTGGCGCGCCTGCGTGTGGATGTCCTTCATGCGCAGCCCCAGCACGCGCATGAACAGCAGCATGTCGACCGTGGCGCCGAACTGGAACGAGTGCAGCGTCCAGAAGTTCACCGGCGCACGGCCGTTGATCACCATGATCATCACCGCGGTGGCGAAGAAGTAGACCGCCCACGCGATCAGGAAACACACGCCGACCTGGTCGCCGCGGATCGCGCGCTTGACCGCCCCGGGAATGCCCATCAGCACCGGGATCAGCGCGAGGATGCTGACGATGCCGCTGACGATGCGCGTGTCGATCACACCGGCCACGTAGGCCGCCGCCGTGGCCGCCGCGAACACCGCACCGCCCTTCATCACGCGGCTGAACATGCGGCTGGTGTCGGGCCCGGCCAGCACCTGCTCGATGAAGAGGAACGACCCCACCGACGCGATGAGCGCGGACAGCGGCCCGATGTGCGTCTCGACCCACGGGCTGTCGGTCCACAGGTATTGCGCCCCGATGCCGAACTGCAGCAGCGAGAAGACGATGCTGCCCGAGATCATCAGCGCGTACTTCAGGAACAGGCTCTCGCGCAGCCCGATGCCCTGGCCGATGCTGTAGAGCAGCAAGCAGATGCCGAGGCCCGACAGCAGGCCCTGCAGCATCTGCTCGTTCAGCGCGCGCGAGTGGAACTGGGCCGGCGTGTTGAGCGACAGCGGGACGATCATGGCGCCCTTGGTCTCGATGCGCAGCACCAGCTCCTGCCGGCTGCCGGGGCGCAGGTCGAGCACCGCGGCGTGGCTGCGGGCGCCGAGGGGGCGGTCGGCGAACGGCCGCAGGTTGCCGAGTTCGATGCGCTGGACCAGCCGCCCCTCGGTCAGCAGGAACACGTCGACGTAGGAGATGGCGGTGTAGTCGATGTCGAGCACCCACGGGCACCGCCTCTGGCAGCGCACGTCGAGCGGCACACGCACCCACAGCGCGTCCTTGCGCACGCCGAAGGTGGGGAAGTCGGAGGCCGGGGCCTTGAAGCCCGCGGGGTCGGCCAGCACGTCGTCGAGGGTCTGCGACCGCGTGGCATCGAAGCGCAGCGTGGCGGCCGACCAGGCGTCGACCGTCTCGACGCTGCCGTCGAGCACGAGAGCCCGCCCGGCGACGGGCTGCGCACGGAGGCCGGAGGCGCAGAGCAGCCCGCCGATCAGGAAGGCAAGGCACCAGAGGAGGAGCGACCGGGCGCGGCGGGAGTGCATGGGATGGAGGAACTGCAGGGACCGCTCGGCGCCATGCCGGAGCGGCGCGCCATTATCGGGGGGACACCCCGCACGGCATCACCGGCGAACCACGGATTTCCACGTACCGATCGTGGTAAACCGGTCTTCCATCACGTTCAGCCAGCGCGGTGCCTTCGGGTCGTCGCTCCACGCGGCGACCACGTCCCGCACCCGCGACAGCAGGTGGTCGGGCAGCTGCAGCGGCCGCGTCTGGTCCATCAGCAGCTTCGTCACCACGTGGTAGCCGAGCACCCGCACGACGAACCGCGACAGCGAGAAGTCGGGCCACACGAGCCGTGCCGCGCGGTCGATCACGCCCACGATGCCCATGCCCAGCGCGAAGAGCGCACGCGACAGCCATGACACGTGGCCGTTCAGACCGAGGTCGGACGACGTCGCCGTGCCGCACAGGTGGCGGGTCATCAGCACGGGCACCGGCTTCGCGACGCGGAACGGGATCTCCGCCGACATCGCGTTCATCAGCGCCGACGCCAGCGCGGGCCGCGGGTCGGGCGACACGGGATCGGCGCGGCCGCGCGCCTGCATCTCGTCGAACAAGGCCTGGGCCTGCGGCGTGTCCTGCACCATCAGTTCCCGGTGGATGCCCAGCACGTGGCCCACGACGTTCCATGCGTGGAGGTAGGCGCCCTCCTCCTCCGGACCCAGGCCGAGGTGCAGCCGGTGCAGGCTGGACAGGAAGCAGTGGCTGAAGGTCAACAGCGTGTAGGCCAGTTCCTCCTGGTTGCATGGCAAGCCGTCGGCCTCGACGTTCCAGCCGTGGCCCAGCAGCGCCTCGTGCATCGACTTCGGTGGCCCGCCCAGCACCAGCGGCGGCACCACGCCCCGGACGTCCGACGGGTTCCCGTGCAGGATCAGGTGGCGGATCGTGGCGTGGATCAGCCGCACCTTCAGCGTCTGGGCGATGCCCCCGCCCTCCGGCGTCGTGAGCCCGCCCTTCATCATCACCGGGAAGATCATCGCGGCCGTGGACCGCACGCGGTAGTCCGTGTGCTGCGTGAGCTGGCCCGACACCTGCAGCACGGCCGCGAGGTCGGGCACCACGTAGCACTCGGGCAGACTGCGGCAGAACAGCAGCAGGCACGACAGCGGCCCCTGCGCGAAGAACATCTCCTCGGCGCGCGCGATCTTGTCCTTGTCCACCCACCCGGGCAGCTTGCATCCTGCCTGCACGAAGGCCTCCAGCGGCGCGGCGATGCCCGGCGTGACACCGTCACCCGCCGCCCGCCACCCCACGAGGTCGCCGTTGGTCTTCCACCCGCCGATCAGGCGGTTCATCACGCGGATGCGCTCGAGCCGTTCGGCGATGCCGACCTCGGCCCAGTCGCCCAGCACGGCGGCCACGGTGTCGTCGGCCAGGGGGTCGGCGACATGCTGCATGCGGTCGAGATCGGGGCGGCTCATCGCACGTCCTTTCCCGACGGCAGCCAGTGCTGCCAGCCCGCCAGCGCGCAGAGGATCGGCATGCCCATCGCGAAGAACGCGATGGTGCGCAGCTCCATCGGGTGGCTCACGCACATCTGGAACACCATGAAGCCCGCGTACATCAGCACTGGCACGAGCGCATGCCGTCGGTTCACCGGGCTCCAGGGCAGCGGCGGCGTGTGGCGGAGCGTCAGGCGGAACAGGAAGACGATGCAGAAGGACACGAACATCCAGCCGAAGAAGCCCTGCACCGTCTCGCCGAACCACCAGCCGTCCTTCTCGACCATGATCCAGGCCTTCAGCGTGTAGACGAAGTAGGGATCGGCTCCGAGGTCGAAGGCGGTGACCACCATCGCGGCCAGCAGCGACAGCACCACGGCGTCGAACCAGCGCGGCGAGCCGTCGACCGGCGCGCGCCAGACGATCAGGTTCGCGATCACGTAGCCCATGTAGGTGAGCGAGAACCACATCAGCGGGATCACCGCGGGCACCTCGCCGAGGCGGGGGCCCAGCACGTCGGTGTAGTCGTACTCGCCGAAGAACCAGCCGTGGGACGCCCCCATCTGCTCGGCAAACCAGCCCAGCACCACGGCGATGGCGACGAACTTCAGCGCCGCCTTCGCGCCCAGCAGGTGCACGGCGCTCGCGAGGCAGCACGCGAACATGAGCAGCGAACTGACGACGAGGGCGAGGGTGGTGTCGCCGTACCCTCGCACGACGAGCGCGACGAGGTGCGCGGCGAGGAACACGAAGCTGGCGGTGGTGACGGGGTTCATGGTCGGGCCGGCCGTGGAGGTGGCGCATCGTAGCCGCGTTGCAGCGACGTGCGACATCCCGCGCCGTGCAATCGTGCCGACCCGGGCCTTGCTTAACATGGGCGCCGGACGCCACTCGCCCGCACCGACACCATGCCCCTGCCCTCGCCCCGTTCCCTCCTCGTGAGCGCCGTTCTGTTGGCCGGCACGTTGACCGCCGTCGCCCGCACCGACGCCCCACCGCGGCCCATCGCCCCGCGCGGCCCGCTGACCGCCGAGGAGCAGAACAACATCGCCGTCTTCAAGGGCGCGTCGCCCTCGGTCGTCAACATCACCGCCCTCGGCCTGGAGCGCGACTTCTTCTCGGCCCGCACCCACCAGGTCCCGCAGGGCACCGGCACCGGCTTCGTGTGGGACGACCGCGGCCACATCGTCACCAACTACCACGTGATCCAGGGCGCGAACGGGGCGCGGGTCACGCTGTCCGACCAGAGCAGCCACAAGGCCCAGCTCGTCGGCGTGTTCCCCGACCGCGACATCGCAGTGCTGAAGATCGACGCGCCGCGCGCGAAGCTGCCCCCCATCGCCATCGGCACCAGCAAGGACCTGCTCGTGGGCCAGCGCGTCTACGCGATCGGCAACCCGTTCGGGCTCGACCAGACGCTCACGGTGGGCATCGTCAGCGCGCTCGATCGCGAGATCGAGTCCGTGACCCGCCGCAGCATCCGCGGCGCGATCCAGACCGACGCGGCGATCAATCCCGGCAACTCGGGCGGCCCGCTGCTCGACTCGGCCGGCCGCATGATCGGCGTGAACACCGCGATCTACAGCCCGTCGGGCGCCAGCGCCGGCATCGGCTTCGCGATCCCCGTGGACGAGGTCAACCGCATCGTGCCGCGCCTGATCCGCGACGGCCGGATGGTGCGGCCCTCGCTCGGCGTGACGTCCGGCCCCGAGGGGATGGGCCGAACCCTCGGCCTGCCGAAGGGCCTGCCGCTCGTGCGCGTGGCCCCGGGCGGCCCGGCGGCGAAGGCCGGCCTCGTGCCCTTCCAGCGCGGCGCCGAGGGTGGCATCGTGCAGGGCGACGTGGTCCAGGCGGTGGACGGCGAGGAGGTCTCCGACCTCGACGACATGCTCACCGCGCTCGAGCGCTTCCAGCCGGGCGACCGCGTGACACTGACCGTGTCCCGGGCGGGCAAAGTGCGCAAGGTGGACGTGACCCTCGCCGAACTCCGCGAGTGAACCGCGCTACAGTGCCCCGTCGTTTTCAACCCTGGAGTGCCTGCCCTTGAACATCCACCTGTCGCTGACCCCGCTGATCTCGCTCATCGCCGGCATCCTGATCCTCGTGATGCCCAAGCTGCTGAACTTCATCGTCGCGATCTACCTGATCGCGATCGGCCTCATCGGCATCTTCGGGCTGGGTTCGATCCGCATTCACTGACCGGCCGGGCGCGGGTGCGCCCGCGCCAGCACGAGCTGGATCACCGCGCCCGCGACGAGTGACCCGGCGGCCGCCTCCAGCGCCCACGCGAAGCCCTGGGCCCGCGTGCCGCTGTGCGCGATCAGCCAGGCCGCGATGGGCGGCCCGGCGATCTGCCCCACGCCGTACACGGCGGTGGACAGCCCCATCAGCCCGGCGGGCGCCGCCGGCGACAGCCGCCGCGCCTCCTGCATGCCGAAGAAGCTGATCGCGGTGAACGGCAGCCCCACGAGCAGGCTGCCCAGCGCGAAGCTCGCGACCCCCGGCACCCACACGCCGATCACCACACCGACGGCCTGGATCACGAAGCAGGCCGCGAGGGCGTCGCGGAAGTCGATGCGGCGCGGCACGCGCGTCGCGAGCAGCGCCCCCACCACCACGCCGAAGCCCAGCAGCGGCCAGAACCAGTTGAGCCACGCCGTGGGCGGCAGCGTCTCGCGCGCGATGACGGGCAGGAACGTCGCGGTGATGATGTAGCCGAAGCCGGAGAGGCCGTACCCCAGCACGAACCAGCCCTTCTCCGCGGTGAACGGCCCCGGCGCCGCCGACGTCGCGGCGGACGTGTGCGCCGCGCCGCGCACCGTGGGCCACACGGTCAGCGTCAGCGCCGCCGCGAGCGCGGCGAACACGACCCAGCCCACCGGTGACGACCCGCCCGCCGCCATCACCGCGCCCACGAGCAGGCCGCTGGCCGCGATGCCGACGCCGGGTCCCGCGTAGATCACGCCGCCCATCGCCGGCTTGCCCAGGCCCGCGAGGCGCCCGAGGCACCAGCCGGACGTGTAGACGAACACCACCGCACTCGCGACGCCGGCGAGGAAACGCAGCGGGGGCCACAGCGCCGGAACCGGCAAGGCCATGCCCGCCGTCAGCAGCCCGGTCGCCACCAGCCCGCCGCGCACGCAGCGGGCCGCATCGATGGGCGGGCGCTGCCAGCGCGCCCACAGCGTAGGCTGCGCCGTGCACATCAGCGCGCCGAGCAGGTAGCCGATGTAGTTCGCGGTGGCGAGCCAGCTGCCGCCCGTCAGGTCGACGGCGTGTTCGCCGAGCATCACCGGCAGCAGTGGCGTGAACGCGAAGCGGCCGATGCCCATCGCGACGGCCAGGGACAACAGGCCCGCCACGGCCACACGCGTCGCGGAAGGGGCTGTCGTCGAGGTCATCGCGGGACGATACCCGAGATCAACCGGCCTTGCGGAAGGTCAGGTTCACGCGTTGTGTCCCCAAGCGTTCATGTTCGCCCGGCGCGAGTGGTGCGACACCATGGAACACGAGCCTCGAAGGGCCGCCCCACACCACCACGTCCCCGTGGTCGAGCGGCACGCGGTGCGGCCGGTTGGCCCGCTTCGTTCCGCCCCAGAGGAACACGGCCGGCAGCCCGAGGGACACCGACACGATGGGGGCGCCATAGTCGCTCTCGTCGCGGTCCTGGTGCAGCGACAGCCGCGTGCCGGGCACGTAGCGGTTGACGAGGCACGCATCGGGTTCGAAACCCTCGAACCCCGCGGCCGCCGCGGCCCGTCCCGCGAGCGCGCGGAACACGCCGGGCATCGCGGGCCAGGCGTGGCCGGACAGCGGGTCCGTGCCCTGGTACCGGTAGCCCCGGCGGTCGGACACCCAGCCGAGCGGACCGCAGTTGGTCATCGCGACGGCCATCGCGAGGCCGCCGGGCGTGACCATGTGGCGCAGCGGTGCCTCGGCGATCACGGCCTGCGCCGCGGCGAACAGCGCCTCGGACTCGTCGCGCGCGAAGCCGCGCAGCAGCACGGCACCGTCGCCGAGCGGCTCCTGCGGTTCGTCGAACAGGCCGGGTGTCATGTCGCGTCGTGGAAGATCAGGCCCAGCGTGTGGCGATGGCCCGAGCGCACTTCGCTCACGCCATGGCGCAGCTGCACACGGTACGGCCCGCGCGTGCCCTGCACGGGCCGGTGGTGCACGGCCATCACCACGGCATCGCCCTGCCCCAGCGGCACCACCATGGGCCGCGACTGCATGCGGGGCCGCTGCTCGGTCATCACGAACTCGCCGCCCGTGAAGTCGCGCCCCGGCGCGGACAGCAGCACCGCCACCTGCAGCGGGAACACGTGCTCGCCGTACAAGTCCTGGTGCAGGCAGTTGTAGTCGCCAGCGCCGTACTGAAGCAGCAGCGGCGTGGGCCGGGTCTGTCCCGCCGCATGGCACCGTTCGAGAAACTCCTCGTGGCGCTCGGGGTACGACACCGGGATGTCCATCGCGCGGTTCCACCGGTTCGCCACGGGCCGCAGCCGCGCATAGAGCGCGGGCCGCAGCGCCGCGAGCGGCTCGGGCAGTGGGTACGCGAAGTACTGGTACTCGCCGCGGCCGAAGGCGTGGCGGTCCATCACCACGCGGCTGCGGAAGCGCTCGCGCTGTGCGTACATCGCGGCCACCTCGAGGCACACGGCCTCGTCGAGCAGGCCGGGCAGCACGGCCTGGCCCTGCGCGTCGAGGTCGTGTTCGACTCGGCTCCAGTCGATGGCATCGAGGTTCACGAACCCTCTCCCTCGCGGGCGAGCAGCGCGCGCTTGCGCTCGACTCCCCAGCGGTAGCCCGACAGGCCGCCATCGCTGCGCACGACCCGGTGGCACGGCACGGCCACCGCGAGCGTGTTCGCGGCGCAGGCCGCGGCCACCGCACGCACCGACGTGGGCGAGCCGATGCGCTCGGCCACCTCGGTGTAGCTGCACGTGCGGCCGGGCGGAATCTCGCGCAGGGCCTGCCACACGCGCTGCTGGAAGGCGGTGCCGCGGATGTCGAGCGGCACGTCGAGCGCCGGGCCCGGGCGTTCGACGGCGCCCACCACCACCGCGACCATCGCCTCGAACGCGGCGTCACCACCCCGCAGTTCGGCGCGGGGGAAGCGGTCCTGGAGTTCCTTCACCAGCGGATCGGGATCGTCGCCCAGCGCGATGGCACACACGCCCTTGTCCGTCGCCGCGACGAGCAGCGCACCCAGGCTGCACTGCGCGACGGCGAAGCGGATCACCGCGTCGGCCCCGCCCTGCCGGTAGGCACGTGGTGCCATGCCGAGCACGCCGGACGCGTCGTCGTAGAAGCGCGCGCTGGAGGCGTAGCCCGCGTCGTACAGCGCCTCGGTGACGGTGCCGGCACGCACCAGCCCGTCGCGCACGCGGCCCGCGCGATGGGCCTTCGCATACGCCTTCGGCGTCACGCCCGCCACGGCCTTGAACACGCGATGGAAGTGGTGCGGGCTCAGCCCGGCCGCCGCGGCCAGCGTCTCGAGGTCGGGCGGGGTCTCGGCCGACTCGATGGCGCGGCAGGCGGCGGTCACCAACTCGGCCTGCCGCTGCGCCCTGGTGGGCCCGTCCGGCCCGCAACGCCGACAAGGCCGAAAGCCTTCCGCCTCGGCGGCTTCAGAGGTGGCGTGGAAACTCACATTGCCGCGCAGCGGCAGCCGCGCGCCACACGACGGGCGGCAGTAGACGCCCGTGGTGGCGACGCCATAGAAGAACTGCCCGTCGGCGGACGGGTCGCGCGACGCGACCGCGGCCCAGCGGGCGTCGTCGGACGCGAAGGTCGGGGGAAGGTCTCGTTTCATGGTCACGGCCTCTTGAATCTAACGGAGACCCCATGGTGCCGGCGGCCCCGCCGGCCATCACCCCGACTCTTGCGATTGAATTCCTCAGCGCTGCGCGAAGGCCAGCCGCGCCGCCAGCCCCAGGAACACCGTGCCGGCGCCCCAGTTGAGCACCCGCTGCGCGCGCTCGGACCGCTGAAGCACCCGCCCGAACGTGGCGGCGAACACCGCGATGGCGCCGAAGGTGAGCAGCGTGGCCACGATGAACACCGCGCCGAGCCACAGCACCTGCACGCCGGTCTCGCCACGCGCGCGGTCGACGAACTGCGGGAGGAACGCGAGGAAGAAGATGGTGACCTTCGGATTGGTGAGGTTCATCACCACACCGCGCAGGTACATGCGCCCGAGTGGCGCGGCCTCGGCCTGCGCGGAGAGCGGCCCGACCGGTGCACGGAAGGCCTGCCACGCGAGCCACACGAGGTAGGCGGCGCCGGCGAGCTTGAGCACCGTGAAGGCCGTCTCGGACGCGGCCACCAGCGCCGCCAGGCCCAGGGCCACCGCGGCGGTGTGCCCGAGCAGGCCGGTGCACAGACCCAGCACGACGGCGAAACCGGCGGCCCGGCCGTTCAGGGCGGACTGGAAGAGGACGAAGACGTTGTCCGGGCCGGGGCTCAGGCAGAGCAGCACGGCGATGCCGAAGAACGCGAGGAGGGTGTCGGGCGTGGGCATCCCGACATCATCTCACTCGTTCCAGGAATGCCCGAACCGCTCCGGCAGCCCGATGGCCGCGCTCGGTCCCCACGAGCCCGAGCCGTACGGCTTGGGCTTCTGGGCTGTCTGGCGCCAGCCTTCGACGATGCCGTCGATCCACTTCCATGCGGCCTCGACCTCGTCGCGGCGCACGAACAGCGACGGGTTGCCGGCCAGCACGTCGATCAGCATGCGCTCGTAGGCGATGCGGCGGCGGGTCTGCGTGAACTTGTCGCCGAGCGACAGGTTCAGGCCCACCTGGCCCAGCTGCATGTCGTTGCGGCCCGGCAGCTTGTGCATCAGGCTCAGCGTGATCATTTCCTCCGGCTGCAGCTTGATCAGCAGCACGTTCGGCTGCAGCGTGGCGCCGATGCCCGAGAAGATGTTGTACGGCGCGCTCTTGAAGTGGATCGCGATCTCGCTCGAGCGGCGCTGCATGCGCTTGCCGGTGCGCAGGTAGAACGGCACGCCGGCCCAGCGCCAGTTGTCGATCTCGGCGCGCAGGGCCACGAACGTCTCGGTGTCGCTGACCTTGTTGGCACCGGCCTCGTCGCGGTAGCCCGGCACGGACTGGCCACCGGCGAAGCCCTCGGTGTACTGGCCGGTGACGGTGTGCGTGTGCACGTTGGTGCCGTTGATGGGCCGCAGCGACCACAGCACCTTCACCTTCTCGTTGCGCACGGCCGACGGCGTGAAGCTCGCGGGCGGCTCCATGGCGACCAGGCACAGCAGCTGCAGCAGGTGGTTCTGCACCATGTCGCGCAGCGCACCCACGCCGTCGTAGTAGCCCCAGCGGCCCTCGACGCCCACGGTCTCGGCGACCGTGATCTGCACCTGCTCGATGGCGTTGGCGTTCCACAGCGGCTCGAAGATGGCGTTCGCGAAACGCAGCGCCAGCAGGTTCTGCACCGCTTCCTTGCCCAGGTAGTGGTCGATGCGGAAGACCTGCGGCTCGGCGAAGGCCGAGGCGATGGCGTCGTTGACGGCGTTCGCGCTCTTCTCGTCGGTGCCGATGGGCTTCTCGACCACCACGCGGCTGTCCGGGTGCACGCCCCAGGCGCCCAGTGTGCGGCAGATGGGGCCGAACATGTGGGGCGAGGTCGACAGGTAGAAGATCGTGCCACCCTCGTGCGGCGCGAGCGCGTCGCGCAGGGGCTGCATGCCGGCCTCGCTCGAGGCGTCGACCGACACGTAGCTCACGCGTGCGATGAACGTGGCGAACTTGGCCTCGTCGAACATCGCCGCGTTGGCCGAGCCGAGCACCGAGTTGCGCACGAGTTCGGCGAACTTCGCCGGCTCGTACTTCGAATGCGCGGCGCCGATCAGCGCGAACTGCTCGGGCAGCAGGCCGTCGGCGTGCAGCGCGTAGAGCGACGGCCACAGCATGCGGCGGGCCAGGTCGCCGGTGGCGCCGAACAGCACCAGGCTGCGGCAAGGGGTCGATTGGTGATCGAACATGGTCGTGTTATTGGCGAAGGGCCGCGGCGTCGCGGGCCAGGGTTTCGATCGCCGCCCAGTCGCCGCTGTCGATCAGCGCCTTCGGGGTCAGCCACGAGCCTCCGACACACACCACGTTCTTCAACGCGAGCAGCGCCGGGGCGGACTGCAGTGTGACACCACCCGTGGGGCAGAAGCGAACATGAGGGAAAGGCCCACCCATCGCCTTGAGCATCTCGAGGCCGCCGGCCTGGGCCGCGGGGAACAGCTTCAGCGTGTTGAAGCCCGATTCGGCGGCGTTGATGACGTCCGACGGCGTCATCACACCCGGCACGAACGGCAGCGGGCCGGCCGCGGCGGCCTTGAGCAGCGAGGCCGAGGCCCCCGGGCTCACGCCGAAGACGGCGCCGGCGCGCACCGAGGCCTCCAGGTCGGCCGGCGTGGTGATGGTGCCCACGCCCACCACCGCCTCGGGCACCTCGGCCGCGATGGCGCGCACGCATTCGAGCGCGACGGGCGTGCGCAGCGTGACCTCGAGCAGGCGGATGCCCCCCTTCACGAGCGCACGGGCCAGCGGCACCGCGTCGGCGACGCGTTCGAGGGCGATGACCGGCATCACCGGCGAGAGGGCGAGGATGTCAGGCGTTTTCATGCGTCAGGTCCTTGGAGGAGACAGCAGCCCAGCCGAAGGTGCAGGCACCCTCCTCGGCCGTGCCGGCGGCGGCGCGTGCCGCGGTGAAGAGTTCGCGGCCCATGCCGCGCTGGGCGCCCGCAGGGGCGGCGGCGAGCGGGCGGGCCGCCCATTCGCCGGCCGGCACGTGCACGGTGAGCACGCCGTGGTCGGCGTCGAGCAGCACGATGTCGCCGTCGCGCACCTTGCCGATCGGGCCCTGGCCCAGCGCCTCGGGGGTGATGTGGATGGCCGCCGGCACCTTGCCGGACGCGCCGGACATGCGCCCGTCGGTCACGAGCGCGACCGCGAAGCCCTTGTCCTGCAGGTTGGCGAGCGCGGGCGTCAGCTGGTGCAGCTCGGGCATGCCGTTGGCCTTCGGGCCCTGGAAGCGCAGCACGGCGACGAAGTTGCGGTCGAGTTCGCCGGCCTTGTAGCGCTGCAGGAACTCGGCCTGGCTGCCGAACACGACGGCCGGCGCCTCGACGCGGCGGTGCTGCGGCTTGACGGCCGACACCTTGATGACGGCGCGGCCGACGTTGCCGCTCAGCATGCGCAGCCCGCTGTCGGCGCTGAACGGGTCGGCCACCGGGCGCAGCACGGTGGTGTCGTGGCTCACGGCCGGCGCGGCACGCCAGCTCACGCCCATGGACTCGGTCAGCACCGGCTCCTCGGCGTAGCGGGCGAGGCCCGGGCCGGCGACCGTGCTCACGTCCTCGTGCAGCAGGCCCTCGGACAGCATGTTGCCGATCAGCGTGCCCATGCCGCCGGCGGCATGGAAGTGGTTGATGTCGGCCGTGCCGTTCGGGTAGATGCGCGTGAGCAGCGGCACGACCTTCGAGAGCTCGTCGAAGTCGCTCCAATCGATCACGATGCCGGCGGCGCGGGCGATGGCGACGAGGTGGATCGTGTGGTTCGTGGACCCGCCCGTGGCGAGCAGCGCGACGATGGCGTTGACGATGGCGCGTTCGTCGACCACCTGCGCGAGCGGCGTGTACTCGTTGCCCTGCGCGGTGAGCGAGGCCACGCGCACGGCGGCGGCTTCGGTGAGCGCGCCGCGCAGCAGCGAATCGGGTGGGATGAAGGCGGCGCCCGGCAGGTGCAGGCCCATCACCTCCATCAGCAGCTGGTTGCTGTTGGCGGTGCCGTAGAACGTGCAGGTGCCGGCACCGTGGTACGCCTTGCTCTCGGCCTCGAGCAGCGCGGCGCGGTCGACCTGGCCCTTCGCGTGCAGCTGGCGCACCTTCGCCTTCTCGTCGTTGCTCATGCCGGTGGACATGGGCCCGGCCGGCACGAAGACGACCGGCAGGTGGCCGAAGTGCAGCGCACCGATCAGCAGGCCCGGCACGATCTTGTCGCAGACGCCGAGGCACATCGCCGCGTCGAACACGCCGTGCGACAGCGCGACGGCGGTGGACATCGCGATCACGTCGCGCGAGAACAGCGACAGCTCCATGCCGGGCTGGCCCTGCGTGACGCCGTCGCACATGGCCGGCACGCCGCCGGCCACCTGGCCGACGGCGCCTGCGCCATGCAGGGCGCGCTTGATGCGCGCGGGATAGTCCGCATAAGGCTGGTGGGCCGACAGCATGTCGTTGTACGACGTGACGACGGCCACGTTCGGCCGGTGGGCCTCACGCAACACCAGCTTTTCATGCGAGGGGTGAGCAGCCATGGCATGCGCGAGGTTCGTGCATGCAACGGCGCCCCGGGCCACGCCAGCGGACTTGCTGGCGGCCACGGTGTCGAGGTAGTCGGCGCGGAGGGTGGCGCTGCGGGCGCGCACCCGGTCGGTCACTCGCGCGACCACGGGATGAAGTGACATATGTCCGGATCGATCTGAATCGATGTTTTGGGCGATACTTCGAAAGTCTTGTAGGAATGCTACACGGTTCCAAAACGAATTTCCAGCCTCACCTTCCCTGATTGACCCTATAAACACTGCAATCACACTTCGGACCGGCGTGCAGCCGTCACCCGATCTGTAGAGAAACTACCGAGCCCCACCATGACCCCGAATTCCCTACGCGAGCCGGATCTCGCGACCTTCGAGAACCCGCTGCAGGCGGCCCAGACCCTCGCGCACGAACTCGTCGGCATCCTCGCGGCCGCGCTGCAGGCCCGGGGCGCGGCGACGCTCGCGGTGTCCGGCGGCCGCAGCCCCAAGCTGCTGTTCGACGAGCTGGCGCGCTCGCGCCTGGACTGGTCCCGTGTCACCGTGACCCTCGTCGACGAACGCTGGGTGGACCCGGCCTCGGGCGACAGCAACGAGCGCCTCGTGCGCGAGCGGCTGCTGACGCGCCACGCCTCGGCCGCCACGTTCGTGCCGCTGAAGACCCGCGCGGACCATCCGGCCGAAGCCGTGGAGGAACGCTCCCGCACGCTGCAGGCCCTGCTCGCCGGCGCCGACGCCGTGGTGCTGGGCATGGGCGAGGACGGCCACACCGCCTCGCTGTTCCCGCGCGCCCGCGGCCTCGCCGAAGCGCTGGACCCGGCCGCCGCACCCGCCCTCGCCGCGATCGAGCCGCCGGTGGCGCCCCATGCGCGGCTCGGCATGAACCTCGCCGCGCTGCTGGCCGCCCGTCACGTCGCGCTGCTCGTGCAGGGCACGCAGAAGGGCGCGATGCTGACGGCGGAGGCCCGCGCCGCCCGCGCCGACAACCCACTGCCGATCGATGCCTTGATGCTTCACCGCACGCGACCGCTTAGGATGTACTGGAGCCCCTGAGTCCCCGCCCCCCGATGCCCCGTTCCCGCGCCACCCCCAAGACCCCCGACCCCTCGCCCGCCACCGCCACGCTGCTGCAACGCATCGAGGCCGCGCGGGACGAACTGCGTCCGTCCGAACAGCAGGCCGCCGACTACGTGCTGCAGCACCCGAACGAGGTGATCGACCTGTCGTTCGCGGAACTGGCCACGCGCGCCGGCGTGAGCCAGCCCACCATCGCGCGCTTCTGCAACGCACTGGGCTTCAGCGGCCTGCGCGAGTTCAAGCTGCGCCTGGCCAAGAGCCTGGCCACCGGGCTGCCGTACATCCACCACGACGTCAACGCGCAGGACTCCTCCGCGGAGGTGGGGGCGAAAGTGTTCGACCGCGCGATCGCCGCGCTGGTCACCGTGCGCAACCACCTCGACCCGTCATCGCTCACGAGGGCCGTCGAGGCGCTGTGCACGGCACGCCGCATCGAGTTCTATGGTGTCGGCAACTCGGGCATCGTCGCGATGGACGCGCAGCACAAGTTCTTCCGCCTGGGCGTGCCCACGGCGGCCCTGTCGGACACACACGTGCAGGCGATGTCCGCCTCGCTGCTGGAACCCGGCGACGTGCTCGTCGCGATCTCCGGCAGCGGCCGAACGCGCGACGTGATCCGCAGCGTCGAGATTGGCCGCGAGGCGGGCGCCACGGCCATCGGCCTCACGGTGCCAGGCTCGCCGCTGGCCCGCGCCTGCGACATCTCGCTGAACGTGGACGTGCCGGAGGACCCGGACGTCTATGCCCCGATGACCTCGCGCCTCGCGCACCTGGCGGTGCTGGACGTGCTGGCCGTGTCGGTGGCGCTCGCACGCGGCCCCGAACTGGTGGCGCAGTTGCGCCGCTCAAAGGCCGTGCTGCAGGAAAAGCGCACACCGGAGTCCTGAGGGCCCCTCCGGCGCAACCCAAACGCGCCCGTCATCCCGGCGAACGCCGGGATCCACCGCGCCCCAGGCACACGGGGCGAGGCCGTGGGCCCCGGCTTTCGCCGGGGTCACTCACGGTACGAAACGCTTCACAGCGTCTTCAGGATCTCCGCCTTCTTCTGCTGGAACTCCTCTTCACTGATCAGGCCGCCGTCGCGCAGGCGCTTCAGCGTGCGCAGGCGGGCTTCCGGATCGGTGACGGGCGCGGCGGCCGGCGCGGGTGCGGCGGCAGGCGCCACGGCCGGAGCGGCCTGGACTGGCACGGGCACCGGGGCGATGGCCGGCGGCGCAGTGCGGGCCGGCGCGGTGGCCACCGACACCAGCGGGAGCACACCCCAGTCGCTGCGGACCAGCACCCCTTCCGGCGCCTGCAGCTTCGCCTTGCCGGCCGTGGTGCGCGAACCGAACACGAGCGCCGGACGCACGCTCGCGTTGATGCGCCACTGCCCGTAGTACTCGATGCGCGGCTGCCCGACGATCACGTTGAGCTTGTCGCCGAGCAGGAACAGGCGCGCCGTCATGCCGAGAGGCGGCACGAAGTAGGAATCACGGCGGTACGACGAGAACAGCAGCACGTCCTGCGTCGGCTTGGCGATCGCGAACGCCTTGGCGAGGGGGCCCGAGATGTCGGTGGCCTCGTCGTCGGAGAACAGCGGCTCCGCCGCGCCCTTCGGGGTCACGTACGTGAGCAGCATCAGCTGCTGGCGCAGCACGGCCGGGTCGACCGTGCGCGGCTGGTCGTTCGGTGCGGCACCATTCTCGCGCGGCACGAGCTCCAGCCCGCTCGATTCACCGATGCGGAAGATGAGCTTCTCGCCCGGCGCTTCCTTCGGCGGGTTGCCGCCGAGGGCCCAGTCGAGCGGCTTCTGGGCGTACGCGGGCAGGGCGAAGGCGAGCCCGAGCAGGGCGCAGGCGGTCGCACGGCGGAACGCGGTGGGGTGGATCATCGATGGGTCTCCAGGAAGGACGATCAGGTCATCAAAGGACGTCGAGGGCGCGGGCCGCACCGATCAGGGCCGGCGAGACCTCGGCCGCCACGACGAACACCGGAATCGACGCGAGGTACGGCTGGAACCGCCCCTTGCTCTCGAATCGGCTGCGGAAGCTGGACGAGAGGATACGGTCACCGAGGCGCGGGACGATACCCCCCCCGATGTAAACCCCACCCCGCGCGCCGAGCGACAGCGCGAGGTTGCCGGCCACGGTGCCGAGCAGCGAGAAGAAGACGGCCTCGGTCTCGACGGCCTGGGCATCCTGCCCGGCCTGGGCCGCGGCCGTGATCGTCGCGGCCGTCATGGGCTTCGCAGCCACCCCGTCGAGTTCGCACAGCGCCTCGTACAGGGCGACGATGCCGGGCCCGGACAGCGCCCGCTCGGCCGAAGCGTGGCCATAGCGACGGCGCAGCACCGCGATCACCGCGTCCTCGCGCGCGTCGACACCCCCGAGGGTGACGTGCCCACCCTCGCCGTTCAGCGGCACGCTCTGACCGCCCGCCGTCTGCAGCAGGCCGGACACGCCGAGGCCCGTGCCCGCGCCGAGCAGCGCGATGGGGCCGCCCGGCACGGCGTCGCCGCCACCCACCTGGCGCAGCTGCGCCCGCTCGAGCGCCGGCAGCGACAGCGCGAGCGCCGTGAAGTCGTTGATGAGCAGGTAGCGGTCGAGGCCCAGGTCGCGCTGCACCTCGGAAATCGAGAACGACCAGTGGTGGTTGGTCATCTGCACGCGGTCGCCCGTGATCGGGTTCGCGATGCCCATCGCGGACCAGCGCGGCTGGGCCTTGCCATGGGCCCTCAGGTATTCCCTGATCGCGTCGAGCACCGTTGCGAAATCGGCACACGGAAGGGTCGCGATGTCGGTGAGCGGGGCCCCTTCGGCCTCCTGCCATGCGAAGCGGGCATTCGTGCCGCCGATGTCGCCCAGCAGGCGCGGATACGTGAATTGCTGGTTCAAAACAAGGTCCCTGGTCATGGAAATGTGGCGTCCTGTCGACACGATGGCCGCCTATTCGCAGTCTTTTTGTACTCAGACTACATGGCGGCATCGTATGCGATGACCTGGAGAACGTCCACAAACGTCAACCAGGGACCAACACCATTAGGGTTTGGCCCGAACCAACACTAGGGTTATCCCGCTGTTTCTCGATTCAGTACGAACCCTAAAGTCCACCCCAGTCGCAAATGGCACCTGATTCTGTAGTCAAGCTACTTTTGATGGGTGCTGCACCGCACACCTCATTCATGTCGCACTACATCCTTCCCGTCGAACCCCCGCAGGCCGCCTTCCAGGCGTGGGCCGCGGCGTGCGCTCCGGGTGGCCTGTCGTGCCGGAACCGTTTCCCCCAACCGCCGACGCACAAGAACCCATTGAGGTTCGCTGTCGGTATCGAGCAGCAACTAGACGAGGAGTCCCTCCGTGATGATCAAGAAGTTCAAGATGTTGGCCGTGGCAGCCGCCGCGGCCGGCGCCTTTGGTGCGCCCTCGGCGTTCGCCCAGGGCATCGAGTTCCACGGCTACATGCGCACGCAAGTCGGCGCCACGAGTGAAGGCGGCGGCCTGCAGTGCTTCCAGGCACGCGGCGCCCAGGCCAAGTACCGCCTCGGCAACGAGTGCGACTCGTACGGCGAAGCCATGGTCGTGGCCCCGTTCGGCAAGGCCGACGGCGCCTGGGCCAAGTACAACCTGATGCTCGCGCTCCAGGAAAACAACGCCCAGGACTTCGAAGGCACCAACGGCAACAGCTTCAACGTGGCCAGCCGCCAGAACTTCTTCCAGGGTGGGGGCTTCTTCGGTGACAGCGCCACCTTCGGCGACGCCAAGGTGTGGGTCGGCAAGCGCTACTACAACCGCCACGACATCCACATCAACGACTACTACTACTGGAGCAACAGCGGCCCCGGCGCCGGCATCGAGGACATCTCGTTCGGCACGGTCAAGTTCGCCTTCGCCTACCAGCAGCGCAACAGCGACGGCGGCACCGGCAACGGCCACGACTCGGCGAACATGACGTCGAAGCACCTCAGCGCCCGCCTGTACGAGATCCCGACCAACAAGGACGGCAAGCTCGAAGGTGAACTGCTGTACCTCTTCGGCAGCACCGCCAACAAGACGGCCACCGCCGCGCCGGAAGGCAAGGGCACGCAGCTGTTCCTCGAGCACACCCAGAGCAACGTCATGGGCGGCGGCTTCAACAAGTTCGCCGTGGTGCTGGGTGAAGGCCTGGGCGCCAACTGGAGCTTCGTGCCGACGTACGTCGGTGGCAGCGAAGCCGCCGAGAACGACTGGTCCTACCGCATCCACGACCAGTTCTACTTCGACCTGGCCGGCACGAACGTGAGCGGCATGGCCACCGCCTCGTACGGCAAGGTGTTCGCGAACGCCGGCGGCGCCGACTCGCAGTGGGCCAGCTTCGGCATCCGCCCGCAGTACAACTTCAACGACAACGTGAGCATCGCCGTCGAAGCCGGCTACGACCAGGCCAAGAGCGGCTCGGAACCCACCGCCAAGCTGGCCAAGCTGACGATCGCCCCGCAACTGACGCTCTCCAAGGGCTTCTGGTCGCGTCCGGTCTTCCGCGGCTTCGTCACCTATGCGAAGTGGAACGACGCCAACACGCTCGGCGGCAACAAGATCGCCAACGGCGTCTTCGGCGACAAGACCAACGGCCTGACGTACGGCCTGCAAGTCGAGTCCTGGTGGTGATCCACGAGGCCTGACGAAACGGTTGGCAGGAATTCCCCCGAGGAGCATGCTGCCGTTTCGCCGACCTCAACCCGGGCAGTTCCAGCGGTCACGAGCCGTTGGGCCTGCCTTCAGCGCCATGTGCGCCGCCTCCGCGCGGCGCCCATGGCATTGAAGCTCCGTTCGACTGTTTGACCCTCCCGACGCCGAGTCCCGTCCCGTGAACACCTCTACCTCCCGACTCGCTCCCGCTGCCGACACCCACTGGTGGCGCGGCGCCGTGATCTACCAGGTCTACCCCCGCAGCTTCGCCGACCACAACGGCGACGGCGTGGGCGACATCGCCGGCATCATCGACCGGCTGCCCTACATCG
This sequence comes from Piscinibacter gummiphilus, assembly GCF_002116905.1. Lineage (NCBI taxonomy): Bacteria > Pseudomonadati > Pseudomonadota > Betaproteobacteria > Burkholderiales > Sphaerotilaceae > Rhizobacter > Rhizobacter gummiphilus. The sequence continues at coordinate 958,648 of NZ_CP015118.1, read as the reverse complement.
CCAGCCTCGGCGTCGATGCGATCTGGGTCTCCCCGTTCTTCAAGTCGCCGATGAAGGACTTCGGCTACGACATCGCCGACTACCGCGACGTGGACCCGCTGTTCGGCACGCTGGCCGACATGGACCGCCTGATCGCCCGCACCCACGAGCTGGGCCTGAAGCTGATGATCGACCAGGTGCTGTCGCACACGTCCGACCAGCACGAATGGTTCAAGGAAAGCCGCTCGAGCCGCACGAACGCGAAGGCCGACTGGTACGTCTGGGCCGACCCGAAGGCCGACGGCACGCCCCCGAACAACTGGCTGAGCGTGTTCGGCGGCTCGGCCTGGCAGTGGGACTCCCGCCGCCGCCAGTTCTACCTGCACAACTTCCTGTCGAGCCAGCCCGACCTGAACTTCCACAACCCGGAAGTGCAGGACCAGATCCTCGCCGACATCCGCTTCTGGCTGGAGCGCGGCGTGGACGGCTTCCGCTTCGACGCCTGCATCTTCCACTTCCACGACCGCCAGCTGCGCGACAACCCGCCGGCCGAGAAGCGCGACACGCGCAGCGTCGGCGAGAGCAACCCGTACGGCATGCAGCGCCACCTGTACGACAAGACGCAGCCCGAGAACCTGCCGTTCCTGCAGCGCATCCGCACGCTGCTGAACGAGTACGGCGCGGCGAGCGTCGGCGAGATCGGCGACGACGACTCGCTGCGCATCATGGCCGAGTACACCCGCGGCGGCGACAAGCTGCACATGGCCTACAGCTTCAACCTGCTGACCAGCGACAACACCGCGGGCCACATCCGCAACGAGGTGGAGGAGCTCGAGGCGCAGATGCACGACGGCTGGGCCAGCTGGTCGTACGGCAACCACGACGTGCCCCGCGTGCTGACCCGCTGGGGCGGCCCGGGTGCCAGCACCGACTACAGCAAGGTCGCGATGGCCATGCTCGTCTCGCTGCGCGGCAGCGTGTGCTGGTGGCAGGGCGACGAGCTGGGCCTGACCGAAGCCGACATCCCGTTCGAGAAGCTCCAGGATCCCTACGGCATCACCTTCTGGCCCGACTTCAAGGGACGCGACGGCTGCCGCACGCCGATGCCCTGGGTGCAGGCCCAGCCGCACGCCGGCTTCAGCCGCGGCCTGGACGTGGCGCCCTGGCTGCCCGTGCCGGCCGAACACGCCACCCGCGCCGTCGACGTCAACGAGGCCAAACCGGACTCGCCGCTGAACTTCATGCGCCGGCTGCTGGCCTGGCGCCACACGCAACCGGCTTTGGTGACGGGCGACATCCGCTTCGTCGACGCCCCGGAACCCGTGCTCGTCCTGGTGCGTTCGCCCGAACACGGCGGCGACGGGGCGACCCTCCTGTGCGTGTTCAACCTCGGGGCCGACCCGGTGGACCTGACGCTCGCGGTGCCCGACAGTCTCGCGGTGGCGACCCACCTCGACCCGGCGCTGCAGGGGCAGCGCGAGGGCCAGCGGTTCACCCTGCCCGGCCACGGCTTCTATTTCGGCGAGATCGCGGCCTGATCCCGCGGACGGTACACACATGGCACATCTGAAGTTGAAGGGACTGCGCAAGTCCTACGGCGAGGTCGAGACGCTGCACGGCATCGACCTCGAGATCCAGGACGGCGAGTTCGTGGTGTTCGTGGGTCCGTCGGGCTGCGGCAAGTCCACGCTGTTGCGCTGCATCGCGGGGTTGGAGGAGATCACGGCCGGAGAGCTGTGGATCGGCGAGCAGCAGGTGAACGAGGTGCCGCCCGCCAAGCGCGGCATCGCGATGGTGTTCCAGAGCTACGCGCTCTATCCGCACATGAGCGTCGCGGAGAACATGGCGTTCGGCCTGCGGCTCGCCGGTTTCACGAAGGACGCGATGAAGGCGGCCGTCACCCGCGCCGCGCAGATCCTGCAGATCGAGCACCTGCTCGAGCGCAAGCCGAAGGCGCTGTCCGGCGGCCAGCGCCAGCGGGTCGCGATCGGCCGCGCCATCGTGCGCAAGCCGGGCGTCTTCCTGTTCGACGAACCGCTGTCGAACCTCGACGCCGCGCTGCGCGTGCAGATGCGCGTGGAACTCTCGCGCCTGCATCGCGAGCTGCAGACCACGATGATCTACGTCACCCACGACCAGGTCGAGGCGATGACCCTCGCCAACCGCATCGTGGTGCTGAGCGCCGGCCGCATCGAGCAGGTCGGCACGCCGATGGAGCTGTACCACAAGCCCGTCAACCGCTTCGTCGCGGGTTTCATCGGCTCGCCGAAGATGAACTTCATCGACGGCGTGCTGCACGACGGCGGCCACGTGCGACTGAAGGACGGCACCTGCGTCTCGGTGCAGGCCGACACCAGCCGGCTCGCCACGGGTGCCAAGGTCACGCTGGGCGTGCGTCCCGAACACATCGTCGCGACCGGCACGCGCACCGAGGAAGCCGTCAAGGCCTTCGTGCAGCTGGCCGAGCACCTGGGCGACACCACGTACCTGCACGTGACCGTGGGCGATTCGCCCGAGCCGCTGACGGTGCGCACCGACCCGGACAACCCCCTAAACACCGGCGACACCGCCTGGCTCAATTTCCCGCCCCAACGTTGTTTCCTGTTCGACGAACAGGGGCACACCCTGCCCTGACGCGTTACCCCTGCCAAGGCATCCACTGAAGGAGAACTGAAGATGAAGATCCAACGCCAGAAGATCAAACTGCTGGCCGCCGCGGCGGCCCTCACCCTCGGCAGCGGCTTCGCGCTGCACGCCCAGGCCGCCGAACCCGGCAAGCTGCTGATCTGGATCAACGGCGACAAGGGCTACAACGGCCTGGCCAAGGTCGGCGAGGAATTCACGAAGAAGACCGGCGTGCAGGTCGTCGTCGAGCACCCGGAAGACGCCCCGGGCAAGTTCCAGCAGGCCGCCGCCGCCGGCAAGGGCCCGGACATCTGGATCTGGCCGCATGATCGCATCGGCGAGTGGATCGCCGGCGGCCTGCTGCAGACCGTGACCCCGGGCAAGAAGGTCCAGGCCGACATCGACCCGCTGGCCTGGAAGGCCTTCACGGTGGGTGGCAAGACCTGGGGCTACCCGCTCTCGATCGAAGCCGTCGCCCTCGTCTACAACAAGGCCCTCGTGCCGAACCCGCCGAAGACCTTCGAGGAAATCGCGGCGCTCGACAAGAAGCTGGCCGCCGGCGGCAAGAAGGCCATCCTCTGGGACTACAACAACACGTACTTCACCTGGCCGCTGCTGGCCGCCAACGGTGGCTACGCGTTCAAGCTGAAGGCCGACGGCACGTACGACCCGGCCGACACCGGCGTGAACAACGCCGGCGCGCTCAAGGGCGCCGACCTGCTGGCCAAGTACGTCAAGGACGGCGTGATGACCAAGGGTGCCGGCTACGCCGAGATGGAAGCCGGCATGGCCCAGGGCAAGGTCGCGATGATGATCAACGGCCCGTGGTCGTGGGACAACCTGAAGAAGGCCAAGATCGACTACGGCGTCGCCAAGATCCCGACCGTCGCCGGCAAGAAGGCCGCGCCGTTCGTGGGCGTGCTGGGCGCGATGGTCTCGAAGGCGTCGCCGAACCGCGACGTGGCGATCGAGTTCATCGAGAACCACATGCTGAGCGTCGACGGCCTGAAGAAGATCAACGACGACGTGCCGCTGGGCACCCCGGCCAGCAAGGCGCTGTACGCCGAGCTGAAGGCGAACCCCAACATCCAGGCGACGATGGCCAGCGCGCAGGACGGCGCTCCCATGCCGAACAACCCGGAAATGGGCCGCTTCTGGTCGTCGATGCAGTCGGCCCTGCAGAACATGACCGAAGGCCGCCAGTCGCCGAAGGAAGCGCTGGACGGCGCGGCCAAGCGCATCACCACGAAGTAACCCGTTCGTGACCCCACCCGCCGGAGCCACGAGCCCCGGCGGGCTTTCGATTTCCTGATTGACCCCATGAGCTTGAAGATGTCCCTGTCCCGCTGGTTGCCTCCGGTCCTCCTGGCCGCGGTGCTGCTGGCCGCGCTGTATGTCGTGGTGGCCGTGCATGCCGCCGGCGAGACGTTGCTGGCAGGCACCATCCTCGTGATCGTCGCGCTCGCCGCGTGGATCTATTCGTCGTCGAAGGCCTACGCGTACCGCTACCTGTTCCCGGGCATCGGGGCGGCGCTGATCTTCGTCGTGTTCCCGATGGTCTACACGATGGGCATCGGCTTCACGAACCACAGTTCGAAGAACCTGCTCAAGTTCCCCCGCGCCACCCAGTACCTGATCGACGAGACGCACCAGGTCGAGGGCCAGAGCCTGCAGTTCACGCTGCACGCCGACGGCGCCGAGTTCCGCGCCCGCTTCGAGAACCCCGAAACCCAGGCCGCCTTCGTCTCCGGCCCCCTGGCGCTCAAGAACAACAACCCGCTCGAGCTGGCCGTGGAGCCCGCCGAGAACGTGAAGATCCCGCTGGGCGAGCCGCTGCAGCTGCGCGACCTGATCCCGCGCCAGGCCGCCCTCAAGGCCCTCACCTTCGTGACGCCGGACGGCCGCAAGCTGCGCATGACCGGCCTGCGCCAGTTCGGTCCCGTGGAGCCGCTGTACGAGCCGCGCGGCGACGGCACGCTGCTCAACAAGGAAAACGGCGACGTCCTCACCGCGAACTTCAAGACCGGCTTCTACGAGAACCAGCGCGGCGAGCGCATCCAGCCGGGCTTCCAGGTCAACGTGGGCCTCGACAACTACCGCCGCATCTTCACCGACAGCGCGTTCCGCGAGCCCTTCATCCGCATCTTCGTGTGGACGGTCATGTTCTCGGCGCTCACGGTGTTCTTCGCCGCGGCGCTGGGCATGCTGCTGGCCGTGCTGTTCAACTGGGACGCGCTGAAGTTCAAGGGCGTGTACCGCATCATGCTGTTCCTGCCCTACGCGGTACCGGGGTTCATCTCGATCCTCGTGTTCAAGGGCCTGTTCAACAACAACTTCGGCGAGATCAACCTGATCCTGCACGCGCTGTTCGGCATCAAGCCGGCGTGGTTCTCGGACCCGACGCTCGCGAAGATCATGCTGCTGATCGTCAACGTGTGGCTCGGCTACCCGTACATGATGGTGGTGTGCATGGGCCTCATCAAGGCCATCCCCGCCGACCTGTACGAGGCCTCGGCCGTGGCCGGCGCCGGCCCGCTCGTCAACTTCTTCCGCATCACGCTGCCGCTGATCCTCAAGCCGCTCACGCCGCTGCTGATCTCCGCGTTCGCGTTCAACTTCAACAACTTCGTGCTGATCGCGCTGCTGACCGGCGGCCGGCCCGATTTCCTCGACACCAGCGTGCCCGCGGGCACCACCGACCTGCTGGTGTCGTACACGTACCGCATCGCGTTCCAGGACTCCGGCCAGCAGTTCGGCCTGGCCGCCGCCATCTCGACCGTGATCTTCGCCATGGTGGCCGTCATCTCGCTGGTGCAGATGCGCTTCACGAAGATCGCCCGCGAAGAAACGCGCTGAGGAGACAAGAACATGGCCATCGTCGTCGACAAATCCCATCGCTGGCGCGTCGTGCTCGCGCACGTGTTCCTGATCTGCCTCGTGCTCGTGGTGATCTTCCCGTTCCTGATGATCCTCTCGATCTCGCTGCGGCCCGGCAACTTCGCCGCGGGCAGCCTGATCCCCGAGCAGATCAGCTTCGAACACTGGAAGCTCGCCCTCGGCATCTCGTACACCGCGGAGGACGGACGCCTCGTGAAGCCCGACTTCCCGGTGCTGCTGTGGCTCTGGAACTCGGTCAAGGTGGCGGGCCTCACCGCCATCATCACGCTGTTCCTCTCCACCACTGCGGCCTACGCGTTCGCGCGCATGCAGTTCCGCGGCAAGCAGGCCTCGCTCGCGGGCCTGATGCTGATGCAGATGTTCCCGTCGGTGCTGGCCCTGGTCGCCATCTACGCGATCTTCGACCGCATCGGCAACGTGTTCCCCACATTCGGCATCGACAGCCACTGGTCGCTGCTGCTCGCGTATTCGGGCGGCATCGCGCTGCACGTGTGGACCATCAAGGGCTACTTCGACACCATCCCGGTGGAGATCGAGGAGGCCGCGAAGGTGGACGGCGCCACGCCGTGGCAGGCCTTCCGCCTCGTGCTGCTGCCGATGGCGGTGCCCATCCTGATGGTGGTGTTCCTGCTCGCGTTCATCGGGGCCATCATCGAATACCCCGTCGCCTCCATCCTGCTGCACGAGGAAGCCAAGCTCACGCTCGCCGTCGGCTCCAAGCTGTTCCTCTACGAGCAGAAGTACCTGTGGGGCGACTTCGCGGCCGCGGCCATCCTGTCGGGTCTGCCCATCACCGTCGTCTTCATCCTGGCGCAGAAATGGATGATCTCCGGCCTCACGGCCGGCGGCATCAAAGGCTGAGCCCGACTCGGATCGTTTCGATTCCCCCAGCCCGGGGCGGCTGCCCCGTTCCATCACGTTGAACAAGAGGTCTCACTCATGAAAGACATCCGCTCGACCCTGAAGATCGCCGTGGCCGCCGCCCTGGCCGCCTGCGCCCTGGGCGCCCAGGCCCAGACCGCCACCATCAACTACAACCGCTGCGACAACGCCTACGACGGGTGGGGCGCGCACCTGTGGAAGGACGGCGGCATTCCGCTGGCCGGCATCGAGTGGCAGAAGCCGATGCCCGTCTCCGGCAAGAACGACTTCGGGGTGTTCTGGACCGTGAAGGTCGACGACTTCACGAAGGGCCGCGTGAACTACATCATCCACAAGGGCGACTCGAAGGAACAGGGCGGCCGCGACATGGCGTTCGATGCCAGCACGACCAAGGAGATCTGGGTCAACAGCGGTGACCGCAAGATCTACACGTCGCTGGAAGACGCCAAGAAGGCCCGCGAAGCCAAGCCCTGCAACTGATCCACCGACGGGAACGACACGCCGTGAATTTCCGCCCCTCCCTGCGGCTCGTCGCCGCCTCCGTGCTGGCGATGCTGGCCACGGCGTGTTCCACCCCCGCTCCGGTGCAGGAGCCGCTCGCCGTCGCCCAGGCCACGGCCGCCGCGAAGCCCCCGGCCGCCGTGCCGGGCCGCTTCAAGGACAACCCGATCGTCTATTTCCTGATCACCGACCGCTTCGAGAACGGGAACCCGTCGAACGACCACGCCTACGGGCGGCAGAAAGACGGCAAGGACGAGATCGGCACGTTCCACGGCGGTGACTTGAAAGGCGTGACGAACAAGCTCAAGCAGGGCTGGTTCAAGGAGCTCGGCGTCAACGCCATCTGGATCACCGCGCCGTACGAGCAGATCCACGGCTGGGTGGTGGGCGGCAACAAGGAGTTCAAGCACTACGCCTACCACGGCTACTACGCGCTCGACTTCACCACCCTCGACCAGTCCATGGGCACGCCCGAGGAACTGCGCGAGATGGTCGACACGGCCCACGCGCAGGGCATCCGCATCCTCTTCGACGTGGTGATGAACCACCCCGGCTACCTCGACATCCAGAGCGCGAAGGACCTGGGCCTCAAGGTGCTGTGGCCCGATTCGGAGAAGGCGACCCTCACCGACTACCACGGCTACATCGACTACAACAACTTCAACTTCACGCAGTGGTGGGGCCGCGACTGGGTGCGCGCCGGCCTGCCGGGCTACATCGACGGCGGCCGCGACGACCAGACGATGCAGCTCGCGTACCTGCCCGACTTCCGCACCGAAAGCACGGAGTTCGTGAAGCTGCCGGCCTTCCTGCAGAAGCGCCAGCCGTTCACCCCGCCGCCGCCCGCGCCTGCGCCCAAAGGCAAGAAGGCACGCAAGGCCGCCGCCGCAGCCGCGGCCCAGCCCGCGCCGCAGCCCTACCCCGGCAAACCCGACACGAACGCCCGCGACCTGCCGGACACCACGGTCCGCGGCTACCTGATCACCTGGCTCACCGACTGGGTGCGCGAGTACGGCATCGACGGCTTCCGGGCCGACACGGTCAAGCACGTGGAGCCCGCCGCGTGGGCCGAACTCAAGACCACGGCCACGAAAGCCCTGGCCGAATGGAAGTCGAAGAACCCCGGCAAGAAGATCGACGACGAACCCTTCTGGATGGTGGGCGAGTACTGGGGCAAGGGCCCCGAACGGGATTCGCTGCACGACCACGGCTTCGACGCGCTGATCAACTTCGAATTCCAGACCGACGTCGCGAAGCCCGACGCGATGTTCGCCCGCTACGCGAAGCTGCTGTCCGGCCGCCCCGGCTACACCGCGCTGAACTACCTGTCGTCGCACGACACCTCGCTGTTCGATCGCAAGAAACTCGAGGAGGCCGGCGCCGGCCTGCTGCTGTCGCCGGGCGCCGTGCAGATCTTCTACGGCGACGAGACGGCCCGCCCGCTCGGCCCCGTGCCCGACTCCGATCCGCAGCAGGCCACGCGCTCGGACATGAACTGGTCGTCGATGGACACCGCACTGCTCGCCCACTGGCGCAGGCTCGGCACGTTCCGCCAGCGTCATGTGGCGCTCGCCCGCGGCGAACACCGCGCGCTCGGCGACGCCCCCTACACCTTCAGCCGCATCGACAAGGAGAGCGGCGACCGCGTGGTGGTGGCGATGAACGCGGCGGGCAGCCGCGCCATCGTGACGGGCGACACCTTCCCCGAAGGCACCAAGGTGCGCGACGCGTACTCCGGCCAGCCCGGCATCGTGACCGGCGGGCGCGTGGCGCTCGACGCCCGGCGCTGGGTGCTGCTCGAACGCGCGCCCTGACCCCCGGCATGCGCCCCGCCGTTGTTCGGTACAGTGGGTGCAGGATCTCTCCTGCACCCTCATGGAACCGTACGTCGTATCCACCGACCCGCACCTGGCCGAGCTGATGTCAACGGACCTCGACGCCGGCGAAGCCGAACCCCGGCTGCTCGCGGACATCGGCGCCACCTACGCCCGCTTCTGCATCGAACGCGTGCGCGGCCGCTTCGAGCGCATCGCCGTGCTCCCGTGCGACGACTACGCGGAGTTCGTGCCGATGGTGCGCGCGTACCTCGACACGGTGCCCGACCTGCGCCCGAAACACGGCGCGCTCGCCATCGCGTACCCCATCGACGGCGACGGCGTGCGCATGACCAACCGCGCCTGGGAGTTCTCGATCCAGGACGTGCAGCAGCAGCTCGGGCTGTCGACGCTGCTGGTCGTCAACAACTTCACCGCGCTCGCGATGGCGCTGCCCGGCGTCGGCGAAGGCGGCCGCGTGCAGGTGGGCGGCGGCACGGCCGCGAGCGACGGCGTGATCGGCCTGCTCGGGCCGGGCACCGGCCTCGGCGTGTCCGCACTCATTCCCGCGAACGACCGCTACATCAGCCTCGCGAGCGAAGGCGGCCACACCAGCTTCTCGCCCATCGACGAACGCGAGCTGCGCGTGCTGCGCCACGTGTGGAAGTCGATGTCGCACGTGTCGGCCGAACGCCTCGTGTCGGGCCCCGGCATCGAGTTGATCTACGAGGCGCTGCGCGACGGCGACCCCGCCCATCCGTCGGGCCTGGCCACCGCCGAGGTGGTGCGCCGCGCCCAGCGTGGCGAAAGCGCGCTGTGCGCCGAGACCATCGACTGCTTCTGCGCGATGCTGGGCACCGTGGCGGCCGACCTCGCGCTGACGCTCGGCGCCACCGGCGGCATCTTCGTGGGCGGCGGCATCGTGCCGCGCCTGGGCGACCTGTTCCTCAAGTCGCCGTTCCGCCAGCGCTTCGAGGAAAAGGGGCGGTTCTCCGCATACCTCGCTCGCATCCCCACCTACGTGCTGACCGCCGACAACCTCGCCTTCCACGGCGTGTCGACGCTGCTCGTGGACCACGTGCCGAGCCGCGACGGCGGGAACCCGCTGCTCGAACGCATCCGCCACGCGCGCGAGGGCCTCTCCCCGGCCGAGCGGCGCGTGGCCAACGTCGTGCTCGAGAACCCGCGCGCCATGCTGAACGACGCGGTGGGCGTGATCGCCAAGCGCGCCGAGGTCAGCCAACCGACCGTGATCCGCTTCTGCCGTTCGCTCGGCTTCGAGGGCCTGGCCGACTTCAAGCTCAAGCTGGGGTCGGGCCTGACCGGCACCGTGCCGTTCCAGCGCACCCAGGTGCGCCGGCAGGACGCCATGTCGGACCTCTGCGCGAAGGTGCTCGACAACACCATCTCGTCGATCGTGCAGTTCCGCGAGAGCCTCAACGTCGACACCATCGAGCGCACCATCGGCCTGCTGCGCGAGGCCTCGCGCGTCGAGCTGTTCGCCGTGGGCAACTCGGCGATGGTCGCCCTCGACGCGCAGCACAAGCTGTTCCGCTTCCGCATCCCGGTGGTCGCGCGGTCCGACCCGTCGGTGTTCTCGATCGCGGCCGAGGTGCTGGGCCCGAAGGACGTGGCGGTGTTCATCTCCAGCTCGGGGCAGACGCCCGAACTCGTGCGCGCGGCCGACGCCGCGAAGGACCGCGGCGCGGCCATCGTCGCCATCACGTCGACCCAGTCGCCGCTCGCGAAGAAGGCCGACGTGTGCATCGCGGTGGACCACGACGAGGACAGCTCCACCTTCGTCGCGATGATCTCCCGCATCCTGCACCTGCTGGTGGTGGACATGGTGTCGGTGGGCCTCGCGGTGCGGCGCATGCCGGAGGCCACTGCGCCGGCCACGGGCAACGGCGACGGCCAGGCCAACCCGGCGCCCGGGGTCTGGATCTCCCACATCGGCTGATTCCGCCCCCGTGCCACAATCCGCCGCGTGAGCACGCCGACCCGACTCCTCCTCGCCGAAGACGATCCCACGCTGGCCGACGCCCTGTCGGCGAACCTGCGGCAGGCCGGCTTCGAGGTGGTCCATGCGGACAACGGGGCGGTGGCCGAGTACCTGCTGCTCAACCAGCCGTTCGACCTCGGCATCATCGACCTCGGCCTGCCGATGGTCGACGGGCTGACGGTGCTCAAGCGCGCCCACGCCGCGCGGCCCGCGCTGCCGCTGCTGATCCTCACCGCCCTCGACAGCCTGGAGAGCCGCGTGGCCGGCCTCAACGCCGGGGCCGACGACTACCTCACCAAGCCGTTCGACTTCCCCGAGCTGGAAGCCCGCGTCGGCGCGCTGCTGCGCCGCGCCCGCCTCGTGGGCACGCCGGCGCGCCAGCCGGTGCAGACCAGCGGCCAGCTGAGCTTCGACCGCGAAGGCCGCCGCGCCGCGATCGGCGGGTCCCCGGTGGACCTGTCCCCGCGCGAGTGGCTGCTGCTCGACCTGCTGCTCTCCCACGAGGGCAAGGTCGTCACGAAGGAGCAGATCGGCCAGGCATGGGCCGGCGAAGGCAACGAGCCGGGCACGGTCGCCGGCGCGCTGGAGGTCTACATCCACCGGCTGCGGCGCAAGCTCGAAGGGTCGGGCCTCGGGATCCGCACGGTGCGGGGGCTCGGGTACCTGCTCGAAGCGGCGGGATGATCCAGCAGGCTGTCATCCCGGCGGAGGCCGGGACCTTCGGCGTGCGCACAGGGTCCCGGCCTTCGCCGGGATGACGTGGTTTCGATGCCCATCGAACGCCTCTCCCAATCCCTGCGCACGGTCCCGTGGCTCACACCCGGTTCGCGCTCGCTGCGCACGCACCTGCTCGTGTGGCTGCTGCTGCCCCAGCTCGTGCTGTGGGCGGCGGCCGCGTTCATCACGTACAACGTCGCCGCGCGCTACGCCAACCTCGCGATCGACCGCAACCTGTACCAGTCGTCGCAGGCGCTCGGCCGCCAGGTCAAGCCGCTCGGCAACGGGCTGCTGATCGACTTCCCGCGCGCCGCGCGCGACATCATCGAGTCCGACCCCGACGACAAGGTCTACTACATGGTGAGCTCGCCCCCGGGCGAGTTCATCCTCGGCAACCACAAGCTGCCGCTGCCGCCCAACGGGGCGACCATGCCGCCCTACAACGACCCGGTGTTCTACAACGCCACCGTCGCCGACCAGAACGGCACGCCGGTCTCGGTGCGCATCGCCGCGCTGTACGTGGGCTGGGGCGAGGACGACACGCCGCAGACCATGCTCGTGCAGGTGGCCAAGAGCCGGGCGAGCCGCGACGCGCTCGCCGGCCAGATCCTCGTCGACATGGCGCTGCCCCTCAGCGGCCTCGTGCTGCTGATGTCGGTGATCGTGTGGGCCGGCATCCGCGCCGGCCTCGCGCCGCTCGCGCGCCTGCGCGACGCCGTGGTCGACCGCGCCCCCGACAACCTCACGCCCATCCAGCTCGCCACGTCGCCCGAGGAGGTGCGGGTGCTCGTCAACGCACTGAACGAGCTGCTGCACGCCGTGCAGCACAGCGTGGCGGGCCAGCGGCGCTTCATCAGCGACGCCGCCCACCAGCTGCGCACGCCGCTCGCCGGCCTCAAGGGCCAGACGGAGCTGGCCCTCAAGGAGACCGACGACCCGGCGCTCAAGGCCCGGCTGCAGCGCGTGCACGACAGCGCCACGCGCAGCGCGCACTTGGTGAGCCAGCTGCTGACGCTTGCCCGCGCCGAGCCCGAGTCCACGAACAGCATGGGCCGCTCGCGCTTCGACCTGCGCCGCACCGTGGAGGAAGCCACCGCCGAGATGGTGCCGCGCGCGCTCGCCGCAGGCATCGACCTCGGCATGGCCGATCCCGGCGCCAGGTCCCCGCAACCCGTGATGGTGGACGCCAACGCGCTGCTGATCCGCGAGGCGGTGGTCAACGTCGTCGACAACGCGATCCGCTATGCCGGACGCGGTGCGGAGGTCACCGTGCGCGTGCTCGCGCAGGACCAGAAGGCCATCGTCGAGGTCGAGGACTCCGGCCCCGGCATCCCGCCGGAACACCACCAGGCCGTCTTCGAGCGCTTCTTCCGCGCCACCCACGAGGGCAGCGGCTGCGGCCTGGGCCTCGCGATCGTGAAGGAGATCGTCGAGCGCCACGACGGCCGCGTCGAGCTGCACAGCCGCATCCCCCGCGGCCTGCGCGTGCACATCCAGCTGCGCCGCGCCACCTGACCCGCGCCTCGGGCGCGCGGTCTTGTTATCGATAAACACACCCAAACGATCCGGGTGGGCCGCCGAGCCTGTGGGCAATCTCCTACAGGGATATCCCCATCAGCAATCCTTGCAAAGTCAACGAAGATAACGTTAACACGCTGTGTTGACGACCCTTCTGGTCTGTTGCGGCCGCGACAGGAACCCCATCGACTTTCTGGAGTACCTCATGAACGAATCCCTGGTTCGTGCACGCCGCCGTCCGGTGCCTCGCCCCGTCGCCCTGAAGATCCTGCTGACCGGCGCCCTCTCCGCATCGCTGCTGGCCGGCTGCGGGGACGACGACACCGTGGCCGAGACCCCGCAGCCCGTGATCGGCGTGCGCACGAAGGCCGTGCTGACCGTCGACGGCAAGCAGTTCAAGGACGCCAACGGCAACGGCACGCTCGACGTGTACGAGGACTGGCGCCGCCCGCTGCAGGAGCGCATCGACCACCTCGTCTCGCTGATGACCCTCGAGGAGAAGGCCGGCCTGATGCTCATCGACACGATGAACGCCGGCACCGCCGGCGCCCTGCCCGCGAACGCCACCAACTTCGTGCAGACGCAGCAGATGCGCCGCTTCATCTTCCGCAGCGTCGTGACCGCCACGCCCGCGGCCGGCCAGGTGACGCCGCAGCAGGCGGCCGAGTTCACGAACGCCGTGCAGGCGATGAGCGAGGCGAGCCGCCTGGGCATCCCCTCGCTGTTCAAGTCGAACGCGCGCAACCACTACGAGAAGGACGCGCGCGTCGGCATCAACGAGGCCGCCGGCGCGTTCACCGAGTTCCCGAAGGAGGCCGGCCTCGCCGCCGCGTCGCTCGGCGCGGGCGACATGTCGCTCATCAGGAACTTCGCGACGGTGATGGGCAACGAGTGGAAGTCCATCGGCCTGCGCGGCATGTACGGCTACATGGCCGACCTGTCGACCGAACCGCGCTGGTACCGCGTCCACGAGACCTTCACGGAGGACGCGGACCTCAACGCCAACATCATGAAGACGCTCGTGCAGACCCTGCAGGGCACGGCGCTCAAGGACGGCACATCGGTGTCGCCGAGCTCGGCCGTGGCGCTGACGATGAAACACTTCCCCGGCGGCGGCCCGCAGGAGATGGGCCTCGACCCGCACTACGCCCACGGCAAGAACCAGGTCTACCCGGGCGGCAACTTCGGCTACCACCTCAAGCCCTTCATGGCGGCACTGGACGCCGGCGTGTCGTCCGTGATGCCGTACTACGGCGTGCCCATCAACGTCACGTACGAAGGCGTGACGTACGAGCAGACCGGCATGGCCTTCTCGAAGCAGATCGTGACCGACCTGCTGCGCGGCAAGCTGGGCTTCCAGGGCTACGTGAACTCGGACACCGGCATCATCAACGACCGCGCCTGGGGCCTCGAGAAGAAGAGCGTCGCCGAGCGCGTCGCCGCGGCGATCAACGGAGGCACCGAGACGCTGTCGGGCTTCAACGTCAACAAAACGATCGTCGACCTCGTCACCGCCAACCTCGTTTCCGAGGCCCGCGTGACCGAAGCAGCCAAACGCCTGCTGAAGGAGCAGTTCCAGCTGGGCCTGTTCGAGAACCCGTACGTGGACGCCACGCTCGCCGCGGGCGCCATCGGCAGCGATGCCAACCGCACCGCCGGTCTCGACATCCAGCGCAAGTCGATCGTGCTGCTGCAGAACAAGGACCAGGCCGGCGGCGGCAAGACGCTGCCACTGAAGGCCGGGGCCAAGGTCTACACGATGGGCCTCGCCAAGAGCGACGTCGACAAGTACGGCTACACGGTGACCGACGGCGAGGCGCTGGTCGGCGGCGCGCGGCCGAGCGCCGCGGGGCACGACGTCGCGATCATCCGCGTCGAGGTGTCGAACAACCGGCTCGTGCCGGGGACGACGACGAAGTACACCAGCACCTACAGCAGCACCGACCCCGCCACCGGCGGCCGCATCAACCCGGCCACCGGCAAGAGCTGGGGCTCGAGCGACCGCTGCGTGTCCCCGGCCGACTTCTCGGCGGACGACGCCGGCAAGGCCTGCATCGACAGCGGCCTGGTGTTCGGCGGCTCGTTCCCGTGGGAGAACGGCATGCTGTCCTTCACCGAGATGGACACGGCCCAGTCGTGGCTCGTCTCGCCCTCGCTCGACCAGATCAAGGCGGTGATGAACGAGGTGGGTCCGGGCAAGACCGTGCTCGCGATCTACTTCCGCCAGCCGTACGTGCTCGACGACGCCAGCGGTCTGAAGGACGCCGGCGCCATCGTGGCCGGGTTCGGGGTGAGCAACACCGCACTGCTCGACGTGCTGGGCGGCAAGGTGCTCGCCACCGGCGCCGCCGTGAAGCCGGCCGGCAAGATGCCGTTCGCCCTCGCGAACAAGGTGCAGGCCATCCTCGACAACCAGCCCGACGTGCCGGGGTACCCGGCCGCGGACACGCTGTTCCCGTTCGGCTTCGGCCTCACCTACTGACCCGCTGACGGTTTCCTTTTCCTCTGGGGCTCATGGCCGGTTCGGCCTCGGCGAACGCCGGGGCGGACCGGCCCTTTTTTCGTCCGCCCCCCGCACATCCCTGTTCCGGTCGCATCCGGCCTGAGGGTTATTACTCATTAATGTCAATTAATCTTTCATTAAGAATCGAGGGATCGATCTCCCTGGAAGGTCGATGTGCCCCGGGGTGCCCCCGCTCCTCCCTGCCGGCATCTTTTCTCCATGACTTCAAGGGGCTCATGCCCTCCCCTCCCTACTGAAAGCGAGAGAAAAACATGCGCAAGTTCTCCGTCAAGCCGCTGCAAGCCGCAGCCGCGCTGGCTCTGGGTTCGACCATGCTGCTGGCCCACGCCGGCGAGGTCGAGGTGTTGCACTGGTGGACGTCGGGTGGTGAAGCCAAGGCCGCGAAGGCCCTCGCCGCCACGATGCAGGCCAAGGGCGACACGTGGAAAGACTTCGCCGTGGCTGGTGGTGGTGGCGACTCGGCCATGACCGTGCTCAAGTCGCGCGTCGTGTCCGGCAACCCGCCGTCGGCAGCCCAGATCAAGGGCCCGTCGCTGCAGGACTGGGCGAAGGAAGGCGTGCTCGCCAACCTCGACGACGTCGCCAAGGCCGACAACTGGGACGCCAACCTGCCCAAGGCCATCGCCGACGGCCTCAAGTACAAGGGCCACTACATCGCCGCGCCGGTCAACGTGCACCGCGTGAACTGGCTGTGGGTCAACCCCGAAGTGCTGAAGAAGGCCAACGTGAAGGCGCCCACCACCTGGGCCGAGTTCTTCACCGCCGCCGAAGCCATCAAGAAGGCCGGCCTGATCCCGCTCGCCCACGGTGGCCAGAGCTGGCAGGACTTCACCATCTTCGAAGACGTCGCCCTCGGCGTCGGTGGTGCCGACTTCTACAAGAAGGCCCTCGTGCAGCTGGACCCCGCCACGCTCAAGAGCGCGAAGATGAAGGAAGTCCTGACCACCTTCAAGAAGGTCAAGGACTACACCGACAAGAACGCTCCGGGCCGTGACTGGAACCTCGCCACGGCGATGGTCATCCGCGGCGAAGCCGGCATGCAGCTGATGGGCGACTGGGCCAAGGGCGAGTTCATCGCCGCCGGCAAGACGCCGGGCAAGGACTTCGAATGCGTGGCCGCACCGGGCACGTCGAAGGCCTACACCTACAACGTCGACAGCTTCGCCATGTTCCAGCTGAAGAACGAAGCGAACATCAAGGCCCAGAAGAACCTGGCCGGCGCGATCATGTCGCCCGCCTTCCAGGAGCTGTTCAACCTGAACAAGGGTTCCATCCCGGTCCGCCTGAACATGAACCTCGACAAGTTCGACAGCTGCGCCAAGCAGTCGTCGAAGGACTTCGTCGAGACGTCGAAGGCCGGCAGCCTCGTGCCGTCGATCGCCCACGGCATGGCCGTGTCGAGCGCCGCCGAAGGTGCCATCAAGGACGTGGTGTCGCAGTACTGGAACAGCGAGAAGGACACGCCGGAACAGGTGATGGACAAGCTCGTGTCCGCCGCCAAGGCCAAGTGATCCGGGTCCTCGACCGACCTTTCCTCAGCTAGCCCGCAGGAGACCGGCCCGGGGCGGATCACGAGTCCGCCCCGGGCCACCCACTTCATGAGTCAAACCCCCAGCACCTCGCCGGCCCGGCCGCGCATCGACTGGCTCCCGAAGCTCGTCGTCGCCCCGTCGTTCGTCCTCGGCTTCCTCTTCATCTACGGGCTGATCCTGTGGAACGCGTACTTCTCGGTGTCGGCCTCGCGCCTGCTGCCGAACTACGAGTTCGCCGGCATCGAGCCCTACATCAACCTCTTCGAGAGCGACCGCTTCCAGGTGGCCTCGTGGAACCTGGCCATCTTCGCCACGCTGTTCATCGGCGGTGCGCTCGCCCTCGGCCTGCTGCTGGCCGTGCTGCTCGACCAGAAGATCCGCCAGGAAGGCGTGCTCCGCACCATCTACCTGTACCCGATGGCGCTGAGCTTCATCGTCACCGGCACCGCGTGGAAGTGGATCCTGAACCCCGGCCTCGGCATCGAGGCCACCGTGCGCGGCTGGGGGTTCGAGAGCTTCACGTTCGACTGGCTGGTGGACCCCGACAAGGCCATCTACTGCGTGGCCATCGCCGGCATCTGGCAGAGCGCGGGCTTCGTGATGGCCCTGTTCCTCGCCGGCCTGCGCGGCATCGACGACTCGATCATCAAGGCCGCCCAGGTGGACGGTGCCTCGCTGCCCCGCATCTACTGGCGCATCCTGATCCCGAGCCTGCGGCCGGTGTTCTTCTCCACCATCATGGTGCTGTCGCACATCGCCATCAAGAGCTTCGACCTCGTGATGGCCCTCACCGCCGGCGGCCCGGGCTTCGCCACGGACCTGCCCGCCACCTACATGTACTCGATGGCGTTCACCCGCGGCCAGATCAACCTCGGCGCCGCCTCGGCCACCGTGATGCTCGCCGTCGTGGCGGCCATCGTCGTGCCGTACCTCTACAGCGAACTCCGGAGCACCAAGCGATGAGCAGCAGCGCCACCACCCTGGGCGCGCCCGCCGCGTCCGCCCCGGCGCCCAGCCGCTCGCTCACCTGGCAGCGCTGGCTGCTGTGGGCCGTGCTGATCGGCTTCGCCGCCTTCTTCCTGCTGCCGCTGTACGTGATGGTCGTCACGTCCATCAAGTCGATGGACGAGATCCGCGGCGGCTCGCTGCTGGCCCTGCCCCACGCCGTCGACTTCGCCGCGTTCGGCAAGGCCTGGTCCACCGCCTGCACCGGCGCGGACTGCAACGGCCTGCAGCCGTTCTTCTGGAACTCGGTGATGATCGTGGTGCCGGCCGTGCTGGTGTCCACCGCGCTCGGCGGCATCAACGGCTACGTGCTCAGCAAGTGGAAGTTCAAGGGCAGCGAGACGATGTTCGCGCTGCTGCTGTTCGGCGTGTTCATGCCGCTGCAGGTGATCCTGCTGCCGATGTCGCAGGTGCTCGGCTGGCTCGGCATCGCGAGCTCGGTGTGGGGCCTGATCCTCGTCCACCTGCTGTGCGGCCTGCCCGGCACCACGCTGTTCTTCCGCAACTACTACGCGGCGCTGCCGGACGAGTTGATCAAGGCGGCGATGCTGGACGGCGCGAGCTTCTGGCGCATCTTCACGCGCATCGTGCTGCCGCTGTCGACGCCCATCATCGTCGTGTGCCTGATCTGGCAGTTCACGCAGATCTGGAACGACTTCCTGTTCGGGGTGGTCTTCTCGGGTGCCGACTCCAAGCCGGTGACCGTGGGCCTGAACAACCTCGCGAACACCACGAGTTCCGTCAAGGAATACAACGTCGACATGGCCGCCGCGCTGATCGCGGGCCTGCCCACGCTGCTCGTGTACGTGATCGCCGGCAAATATTTCGTGCGTGGCCTGACGGCCGGCGCCGTCAAGGGTTAAGGAGAACATCATGGGCGCACTGTCCATCCGCCAGGTCAAGAAGAGCTACGGCTCGCACCACATCCTCAAGTCCGTCGACCTCGAGATCGAGAAGGGCGAGTTCATCATCCTCGTGGGCCCGTCGGGCTGCGGCAAGTCGACGCTGCTGTCGATGATCGCCGGCCTCGACTCGCCCACCTCGGGCAACATCCTCCTCGGCGACCGCGACATCACGTACGTGGCCCCGAAGGACCGCGACATCGCGATGGTGTTCCAGAGCTACGCGCTGTACCCGAACATGACGGTCGCGCAGAACATCGAGTTCGCGCTCGAGATGCGCAAGGTGCCGAAGGACGAGCGCAAGGTGCTCGTCGACAAGGTCTCGAAGATGCTGCAGCTCGACCACCTGCTCGACCGCAAGCCGGGCCAGCTCTCCGGCGGCCAGCGCCAGCGGGTCGCGATGGGCCGTGCGCTCGCGCGCCAGCCGTCGCTGTTCCTGTTCGACGAGCCGCTGTCGAACCTCGACGCCAAGCTGCGCGTCGAGATGCGCGCCGAGATCAAGCTGCTGCACCAGCGCACGAAGACCACCACGGTCTACGTGACCCACGACCAGGTCGAGGCCATGACCCTCGGCGACCGCATCGCCGTGATGCGCGACGGCATCCTGCAGCAGTTCGGCACGCCCGACGAGATCTACAGCCGCCCCGCCACGAAGTTCGTCGCCGAGTTCATCGGCTCGCCGGCCATGAACATGATCAAGGCGAAGCGCGAGCGCAACACGCTCGTGGCCAACGGCGTCGACCTGCCGCTCGGCCCTCAGCTGGGCGCCGCGCTGGCTGCCCACGATGGCCAGGAACTGGTCTACGGCCTGCGGCCCGAAGCGCTTCGCTTCGCGCCCGCCGGCACGGGCCTGGCCGGCAAGCTGACGATGATCGAACCCACGGGCCCGGAAAGCTACGCGTTCGTCGAGACCGCCGCGGGCCCGCTCGTCATCCGCGTGCCGGGCAAGGTCGACGGCAAGGTGGGCGACACCGTGTCGCTCAACTGGCAGCCGGCCGACGTGCACCTGTTCGACGCCAAGACCGAACAGCGCGTGAACGCGGCCCAGCCGCAGCTCGCGGTGGCGTGACGCCGCGCGGGGCGGGCCGGTGCCTCACCGGCCCGCGGAATGGCCCGAGAAATGGGCCACGACGAAGTCGATGAACGCGCGCGTGCGCTGCGGCAGGCGCCGCCGGCTCGGGTAGTACAGGTAGAAGCCCAGGTCTTCCGGATGCAGGTCCGGAAGCACCACCACCAGCCGCCCGGCCCGCAGGTCGTCCGCGGCACAGATGCCGTCCAGCAGGCCGATGCCGAGCCCGGCGCGCACCAGCGCCACCTCGGTTTCCGGGTCGTTGGTGCACGCCGCGGCGTCCGGCTCGAACGCCTCGCCCGCGGAACCCAGCTGCCACGGCCAGGGCCGGCCGGTCTGCGCGTCACGGAAGACGGTGCAGCGGTGCCGGCGCAAATCGCCGAGGGTCGCCGGCGTGCCGTGGCGCGCCAGGTACGCCGGGGCGGCACACAGCTGCTGGCGCACGGTGAAGAGGCGGCGCGCCACCAGGTCGCCGCAGGGTTCGTGCCCGGACCGGAAACCCACGTCCACGCGCTGGTCGACGGTGTCCGCGAACGCGTTGTGCGCGAGGAGGTCGACCTGCACCCGCGGATGGCGTTCGCAGAACCGGGCCACCGGCTCGGCCAGCAACCCGCGCGCCGACGGCGCGGCGCTGATGCGCAGTGCACCGGCCACCTGCTGGCTCGTCGCGTGCACCTGCTGCAGCGCGCGCCCGAGGTCGTCGAGCGGCGCACGGGTCGTGTCGAGCAGGGCCTGGCCTTCCTGGGTGAGCGTGCAGCGGCGCGTGGTGCGGTGGAGCAGTCGCACGCCGAGGTGCTCCTCGAGCTGGCGCACGCTTTTTCCCACGGCCTGGGCGGTGATGCCCTCGGCGACGGCGACACGCTGGAAGCTGCCCATCGCGGCCACCTTCGAGAAGAGCGTCAACGCTCGCAACTGGTCCATGGCGGTTCGATTCCCAACTGAGAGTTTGGAATGTACCGCCGTCCCGCCGGCTTCTCCTGCGTGCCCCGGGTGCCTACAGTGACCTCACACCGCAATCCCGGAGGCCCCATGAAACACCTTCCCCTCGGCAACGACCCTTCCCTCCACGTGTCCGAGCTGTGCCTCGGCACGATGTACTTCGGCACGCGCATCGACGAGCCCACGTCGTTCGCGATCCTGGATCGCTTCGTCGAGGCGGGCGGCAACTTCATCGACACGGCCAACTGCTATTGCTTCTGGACCGACGGCGGCCGCGGCGGCGAGAGCGAGGCGCTCATCGGGCGCTGGCTGCGCAGCCGCGGGCTGCGCGACCGGGTCGTGATCGCCTCGAAGGTGGGCGCCGCACCGCGCGACCCGTCGCAGCCGTATTCGGCGTTCAACCGCGAGGGACTGGCCGCCTCGGTGATCAAGGCCGAGGCCGCTGCCAGCTTGAAGCGCCTGGGCGTGGACCGCCTCGATCTGTACTACGCCCATGTCGACGACCGCGCGACGGCCTTCTCGCAGACGCTGCGCGCCCTGGGCACGCTGGTGAGCGATGGCGACGTGCGCGCCGTCGCCGCGAGCAATTACCCCACCTGGCGGCTGGCCCTCGCGAGAGACCACGCACGGCAGGCCGGCCTGCCGCTGTTCCGCGCGGTGCAGATGCGGCACAGCTACCTCGAAGCGCGGCACCTGCGCACACCGGCGCCAGAAGCCACGCAGTTCCCGGTCACGCCGGAACTGGTCGACTACGCCGGCACCGACGGCGAACTGACCGTGCTGGGCTACTCGGCGCTGCTGTCCGGCGCCTACGCCCGCCCCGACCGCCCGCTGCCAGCCGACTACGACACGCCCGGCGCGGATCGGCGCCGCGCGGTGCTCCACGAGGTGGCACGCACGCTGGGCGCCACACCCAATCAAGTGGTGCTCGCGTGGATGCTGCGCGGCACGGTGCCGGTGCTGCCCGTGCTCGGCGTCAGCAGCGTGGCGCAACTGGACGAAGCCCTGGCGGCCCCCACGCTGGCGCTCGACGGCGAGACGATGCGCCGCCTGAACGACGCCTGACGGACCGCGCGGCCCCCATCACGAGGGTAACCGCCGATACGGCTCTTGATCGATCACGAGACAATTCCCGGCCTCTCCCGAATCGATCGAAGTTCGTTCCATGCCGCTCGCTCCCTCGCTGCGCACGCTGGTGTGCGCCACCTCCCTCCTGATCCTCCAGGCCTGCGGAGGTGGCGGCGGTGGCGACACCGCCCCGGCGCCCGCGCCTCCCCCACCCTCCCCGTCCTCCGGGTCGCAGCCGTCGGACCCCATGGCCGCGGTCACGGTGAACGACCCGGGCAGTGCGTTGCCGGCCCACTGGCAGACGGGTGTCTTCGCGCAGATCTTCGTGCGCAGCTACCAGGACAGCGACGGCGACGGCCAGGGCGACCTGAAGGGCCTGCGAAGCCGGCTGCCGTACCTGAAGTCGCTGGGCGTGTCCGGCCTGTGGCTGATGCCGGTGACGAACAGCCAGGACCACGACCACGGCTACGCGGTCACCGACTACCGCGGCATCGAACGCGACTACGGCTCGCTCGCCGACTTCGACGCGCTCGTGGCCGAGGCCCACCGCCTGGGCATCGGCATCGTCATGGACTACGTGATGAACCACAGCGCGGCCGACCACGCGCTGTTCCAGTCGTCGAAGGCCTCGCGCACGAGCCCCTACCGCGACTGGTACGTGTGGAAGGACAGCCTGCCGGGCGGCTGGAACATCTACGGCAAGAACCCCTGGTACACGCTGGCCACCACGACGGGCGCCTACTTCGCCGGTTTCTGGGACCAGATGCCGGACTGGAACCTGCGCACGCCGGCCGTCGTCGCGTACCACCACGACAGCCTGCGCTTCTGGCTCAACCGCGGCGTGGACGGCTTCCGCTTCGACGCCACCGCGAACCTCGTCGAGAACGGCCCGCAGGCCTGGGAGGCCCAGCCCGAGAATCTGCCGCTGATGCGCGACGTGCGCACCGTGCTCGATGCCTACCACCAGCGCTTCATGGTGTGCGAGGCGCCGCCCGCCGTCGATGCGAACAACGCGGCCTGCGGCAGCGCATTCGCCTTCGGCCACCAGCAGCAGGTGATCGCGGCCGCACGCGGCGAAGCCTGGGCGGTGCAGGCGTCGGCCTCGTACTTCCCGACGGGCCAGGCCTCCACGAAGTCCACGCTGCTGTCGAACCACGACACCTTCGCCGGCCCGCGCCCTTGGGACCAGCTCGCCGGCAACGTCGCGCAGTACAAGCTCGCGGCCGCCACGTACCTGCTGCAGCCGGGCACGCCGTTCATCTACTACGGCGAGGAGATCGGCATGAGCCGCGGCAACATCGACGGCGACGTGCAGCTGCGCGTGCCGATGAGCTGGACCGGCGACACCGCCCGCGCGGGCTTCACCACCGGCACGCCGTTCCGCGCGCGTTCGGCCAACGTCGCGACGAACAACGTCGCGGCACAGGAGAACGACCCGAACTCGCTGCTGAACCACTACCGCGCGATGATCTCGCTGCGCCACGCGCTGCCGTCGATCGCGCGGGGCACCTACGACAACCCGACCGTCAACGGCCTCGTCTACACGTTCCAGCGCACGCTGGGCGACGAGCGCACGGTGATCGCCATCAACTACGGCACCACGGCCGCCACCGCGTCGGCGAGCGGGCTGCCGGCCACGGCGGTGCTGGAGCGCGAGTTCCCGGCGGGGGCGGCCGACGCGGCGGCCGATGCCTACGGCAACGCGAGCTTCACCTTGCCGCCGCAGTCGGTGTCGGTGTTCGTCGTGGGGTCCTGACCGGCGTCACACGAACGGCGCGGACCGGGTCATCAGCGCCCGCGTGTCCCCCAGCAGCGATTCCATGCGCCCCCGCGCGGCGACCCCGTCGCCCTGGCGGATGGCGTCGAGCACGGCGCGGTGGTCCGGCAGGCTCGCGTTGAAGTTGTCCGCCGTGCGGGCCGTGAGGCCCAGCAGGCTCTCGAGGGCCGAGCCGATCATCGCGGCCAGTGGTGACAGCAGCGGGTTGCCCGTCGCCTGCAGCACGGCGTCGTGGAACGCGAGGTCGGCCTGCACCCAGGCACCCAGTTCCTCGGCCGAGGCCATCGCGTCGAACGCCGCCTCGATCGCGGCCAGCTGTTCGCCGGTGCGGTGACGGGCCGCCAGCGCGGCGGCCGCGGGCTCGAAGATCTCCCGCATCTCGGCGAGTTGCAGCAGGAAGGCCGGGTCGGGCCGCGTGGCGCAGCGCCAGGCGAGTACGTCCGGGTCGAGCAGGTTCCAGCTTTCCGGCGGCCGCACGCGGGTGCCCACGCGGGGACGGGATTCCAGCAGGCCCTTGGCGGCCAGCACCTTCACGGCCTCGCGCAGTGCCGTGCGGCTGACCTGCAGTTCCACGCACAAGGTCTCCTCGACCGGCAGCGTCGCGCCGGGCGGATAGTCGCCGCCCGCGATGCGCCGCCCCAGTTCGTTCACCACCTTGCCGTGCAGGTTGCGGCCGGCGTAGGTGGACGCGGAAGGCGGGCGGTGGGTGGCCATGGGGGGTGGCGGGCGGGGCGAAATGGCGATGACGGAGTCTATCGGCCCGGCCGCCTGCGGCTGGACCATATTGTATGATGAATGGAGATTCGTCCCGGAGCCCCGCATGAGCCCTCCCGCCTCCGCCCTCGTCGGCATCGACTGGGGCACGACCAACCGCCGCGCCTGGCTGCTCGCGCCGGACGGCACCTGTGCCGCCGAGGCCGCCGACGACCAGGGCGTGCTGGCGGCCCGCGGGCGGTTCGAGGCCTCGCTCGCCGACCTGCTGCTGCACCTGCCCGGCGTGCCGGCCGACGCGCCGGTCGTGATGTCCGGGATGATCGGCAGCGCGATGGGCTGGCAGGAGGTGCCCTACATCGAGGCCGGCCAGCCGCTCGAATCGCTCGCCCAGGCGCTCGTGCCGGTGCCGGCCCCCACGCTCGGCCGCCCGGCAGCCATCGTGCCCGGCGTGCGCTGGCGCGGCGACGGCCGCGTGGACGTGATGCGCGGCGAAGAGACCCAGCTGCTCGGCGCCGTGGCGCTGGGCGTGCGCGACGGCTGGTTCGTGCTGCCCGGCACCCACAGCAAGTGGGCCGAGGTGCGCGACGGCCGGCTGGTGGCGTTCCAGACCTTCATGACCGGCGAGCTGTATGCGCTGCTGTCGACGCAGGGCACGCTGGCCGCGGCCAGCCGCGACCCGGTCGCCTCGCCCGCCGCCTTCGAGGCCGGCGTGGCCGCGGCCCGCGACGGCGCGCTGTCGACCACGCTGTTCGGCTGCCGCGCGAAGGTGGTCACGGGCGAGATGCCTGCGGCCCACGCCGCGTCGTACCTGAGCGGTCTGCTGATGGGCGCCGAATGGCACGACCGCCGCCGCACGTGGGGCGACCGGCCGCCCGCGCAGGTGCACGCCATCGGCTCGCGCGCGCTGGCCGAGGGGCACGCGGCCGCTGCCGCGCTGATGCGGGTGAAGCTCGACATCCTCGACCCGCGTGAGGTGCACTTGGCCGCCCTCCGGCATCTTGCGCCGCGCGTGCGCCAGGCGCTGTCCTGACTGTCCCTCTTGGAAACCGCCACCGAAAGGCATAGGGTGTGCCCATGACCCAGAACACTCCTGCGGAATTCCTCGCCGCCGTCGACCCGCCGCTGGTCGCCATCCTGCGAGGCATCGTGCCCGACGAGGCGGAGGTCATCGGCCAGGTGCTGATCGGGGCGGGCTTCCGGATGCTGGAGGTGCCGTTGAACCGCCCGTTCGCGGTCGAGTGCATCCGGCGGCTGGCCGGCATCGCGCCACCCGACGTGTGGGTGGGCGGCGGCACCATGCTCACCATCGACGACGTGGACCACGTGCACGAGGCCGGCGGCCGCCTGATGGTGGCGCCGAACTGCGACCCGGGCATCATCGCCCACGCCAAGGCCTCGGGCATGCTGTGCGCACCGGGCGTGGCCACCCCCACCGAAGCATTCACCGCGCTGCGGGCGGGGGCCCATGCACTCAAGCTGTTCCCGGCCGAATCCATCGGCATCGCGGGGCTCAAGGCGTTCAAGTCGGTGCTGCCGCGCGGGGTGCCGCTGTGGCCCGTGGGCGGGGTCACCGCGCCCAGCCTCGCATCGTGGGTGGATGCCGGCGCCACCGGCTTCGGCATCGGCTCGCAGCTGTTCACGCCGGGCATGACCCCGAAGGACGTGGCCGCCAGCGCCCATGCCTTCGTGGCGGCGTGGCGCGCCCGCGCGGCGCACTGAGGGATCAGCGCACCGGCCCCACCAGGCGCGAGATCAGCTCGTGCGTGGTGCGCACGTCGTACTTGTTGATGAGCTTGGTGCGGTAGTGCTCCACCGTGCGCGGCGACAGGCCCAGCGTGCGGGCGATGGTCTTGGCCGTGGCGCCGGTGACGAGCAGGCTGGCCACGTCCCGCTCGCGGGCGGTGAGTTCCACGGTGACCGGGCGCGTGGCCTCCAGGTCCTCGAACATCCACACCGCCACGGCGAACGGCACGTCGGGGTCCATCGACTGCCCCACCGAATGGAACCACGACAGCTGGCCGCTCTTGCGCCGCATGATGCGATCGTCCGAGTAGAGGCCCGAGGCGCGCATGCTGGTCTGGCTCAGCTGGCCGATGCGCTCGAACTCGCTGAACGTGGGGTACAGCATCGCGAACGACTGCCCCTCGATCTCGGACACCTCGTAGCCGAAGATGGCGGCGAACTTCTCATTGCAGCGGCGGATGATGCGGTGTTCGGAAACGCACAGGCCCACGGGGGCCTTGTCGAACACGAACGCCATGCGCGGGTCTGAAATCAGCGGGTCGATCGACATGACCTTGGGGGAAGCCCTAGGGAAATTTTGCGGGTTGTGGCACGGAGGGGGCCCTCGTACGCTCCTGCCCCACGGTGACCAGTCTGACCCGGAAGACCCTGATTTCAACTGTGGGAAACCGTTAGTTTGACGTGGTGTCGCCGCGGAAATGTGTCACCCGACACATGGCTGGATGTTCATCAACCTTCTTCCCGAGAGAGAGATCCGATGACGCACACCCTGACGCGGCTCGCCGCCGCCCTGCTCTGCCTGCCGCTGGCGCTCGGCGCCTGCAGCGACGACGACGACACCCCCGACCTGAACCAGTTGCCCGCCGGATTCGGCACGGTCAAGACCACCAGCTACGACGGCACCACCGACGACCTGCTGACGGCCGGCCTCGGCAAGACGGGCATCGCCGGCGCCGCCCCCACGTTCGCCGACCCGGTGAACCCCACCGCCGCCGAGCTGCGCCGCCGGGCCATCTACGTGAACTACCGCGCCCTCGTCGACTTCTCCGCGGGCGGCGGCTACGGCACCCTGTACGGCCCGAACGTCACGTCCGCCGGCACCGTCACCGCCGGCGAAGGCAAGATCGCCGGCAAGGAGTTCATCGCGTTCGCCGACGACGGCACCGGGCGCAAGAACGTGGGCATGATGGTGCAGATCCCCTCGACCTTCGACCGCACCGCCCCCTGCATCATCACCGCGCCGTCCTCCGGCTCGCGCGGCATCTACGGCGCCATCGGCACCTCGGGCGAATGGGGCCTCAAGCGCGGCTGCGCGGTGGCCTACACCGACGCTGGCAAGGGCATCGGCTACCACGACCTGCAGGCCGACAAGGTCAACCTGATCGACGGCCGGCTGGTGGCTCGCGCCACCGCGGGCAAGGACGCCCACTTCGCGAGCGACCTGACCGGCACCGCGCTCACGGACTTCAACACCGCCACGCCGAACCGTTTCGCCTACAAGCACGCGCACTCGCAGCAGAACCCCGAGAAGGACTGGGGCCGCAACGTGCTCGACAGCATCCGCTTCGCGCTGTGGGCCATCAACGAGGAGTACGCCGCCGTCGACACGCCGAGCGGCAAGCACCTGCGGTCCTACCAGGCCGGCAACGTGCTCGTGATCGCCTCGTCCGTCTCGAACGGCGGCGGCGAGTCCATCCAGGCGGCCGAGCAGGACACCGAAGGCCTGATCGACGCCGTGGCCGTCTCCGAGCCCAACGTGCAGCCGAAGTCGATGGCCGGGGTCACCGTGACGGCCGGCGGCGCCGCCGTCGCGAACGCCGGCCGCCCGCTCGCCGACTACTTCACCTGGCGCATGATCTACGAGCCGTGCGCCGCCATCTCCGCGTCCGCCCAGGCGCCCACCGGCGTGCGCCCGGGCTGGTTCGGCGGCGGCACCGCGCCGCTCGGCAACGCGTTCACCATGGTCGGCGGCGTCGAGCTGCAGACCATCGCCACGAACCGCTGCCAGAGCCTGGCCGACAAGGGCCTCGTCACCGGCGCCACCACCGCGGCCCAGGCCGACGACGCGCTCGCGAAGATGCGCGCCTACGGCTGGACCGACCCGAACCACGACGCGCTGCACGCCTCGCACTACCGGCTGGCCGACGTGTACGTCGCGCTGGACTACGTGAACGCCTATGGCCGCTTCTCGGTGGGCGACAACGTCTGCGGCTTCAGCCTCGCGAATGTCGACGCCACCGGCAACGTCGCGGCCCAGGTGGCCGCGACGCAGGCCATCCTGTTCGCCACCGGCAACGGCCTGAACACCGGCGGCGACGTGGTCTACAACGACTCGGTGGGCGGCGCGAAGCTGTACCACGTGGGGGTGTCGCCGTCCACGCAGCGCATGGACGGTTCGCTCGACGGCCTGCTGTGCCTGCACGACCTCGTCAAGGGCGTGGACACGGTGACCGGCACACCGCTCACCGGTGCCGCGCTGGCGCGCAGCACGCGGGTGCAGGCCGGGGTGCAGGAGGTGCTGATGTCGGGCAACCTGCGCAGCAAGCCCACGGTCATCGTGGCCGGCCGCAGCGACACGCTGCTGCCGCCGAACCACACCGCCCGCGCGTACGCCGCCTACAACTCGAAGGTGGAAGGTGCCGCGAGCAAGCTGCGCTACTACGAGGTGCTCAACGGCCAGCACTTCGACGGCTTCAACCCCGCCGCGGGCGGCGTGGTGGGCTACGACACGCTGTTCATCCCGGTGCACCACTACATGAACAAGGCGCTCGACCTGATGTGGGCCCACATGAAGCAGCAGACCGCCCTGCCCCCGAGCCAGGTGGTGCGCACCGTGCCGCGTGGTGGCACGCCGGGCGCGGCGCCCGCCATCGCCGCGGCGAACGTGCCCGACATCGCGGCCGCGCCCGCGGCCGGCGACACCATCACCACCGCGGCCGGTGCCATCGTCATTCCCAACTGAGCGCGAACCGAGCGCGAACTGAAGTGAAACCGACCCCGTCTCGCTGACACGGCGCTGACGACCCGCAGGCCGACCCGGCCTGCGGGTGTGGGATGGGTCGAGGGAACACCCTAAGGTAATTTTGCGCATTGCTGGGGCACAACCTCGTTCGTATTCTTCGCTGCGTCCGCTGTCCACGACACGTCGGGCCACCATCGCTTGTTCCACCGTGGGCGCGGCCTGCGCCCAGCCACCTCGAAGCCAGGAAAGATCCGATGGACACCATTCTCGAAACCCGGGGCCTCACGAAGGAGTTCAAGGGCTTCGTCGCGGTCAACCAGGTCGACCTCAAGGTCCAGCGCGGTCACATCCACGCGCTGATCGGACCGAACGGCGCCGGCAAGACCACCTGCTTCAACCTGCTCACGAAGTTCCTGATCCCCACGCGGGGCCAGATCCTCTTCAACGGCAGCGACATCACGAACGAGTCGCCGGCCCGCATCGCGCGCCGCGGCGTCATCCGCTCGTTCCAGATCTCGGCCGTGTTCCCCCACCTCACCGTGCTCGAGAACGTGCGCGTCGCGCTGCAGCGCAAGCTCGGCACCTCGTTCCACTTCTGGCGCGCCGAGTCGATCCTCGAACCGCTGAACGCCCGCGCGATGGAGCTGCTGCGGTCGGTCGACCTCGACGCCTACGCCGCGCTGCCCACCGTCGAGCTGAGCTACGGCCGCAAGCGCGCGCTGGAGATCGCCACCACGCTCGCGATGGACCCCGAGCTGATGCTGCTCGACGAACCCACCCAGGGCATGGGCCTGGAAGACGTCGACCGCATCCGCCAGCTGATCAAGAAGGTGTCGGCCAACCGAACCATCCTGATGGTCGAGCACAACATGAGCGTGGTCTCGAGCATCGCCGACACCATCACGGTGCTGCAGCGCGGGGCCACCCTCGCCGAAGGCCCGTACGCCGAGGTCTCGAAGAACCCGGCCGTGATGGAAGCGTACATGGGCAGCGCCGACGCCCAGCTGCAAGGCCACTGAAGCGAGCCACGAGAACACCATGGCAACTCCCTTCCTCGAAATCCGCAACCTCCAGGGCTGGTACGGCGAATCGCACGTGCTGCACGGTGTCGACCTCGACGTGAACGAGGGCGAGGTCGTCACGCTGCTCGGCCGCAACGGCGCCGGGCGCACCAGCACCATGCGCGCCATCATGGGCCTGATCGGCAGCCGCAAGGGCTCCATCAAGGTGCGCGGGACCGAGACCATCTCGCTGTCGCCGCACCGCATCGCCCGCCTCGGCGTGGGCTACTGCCCTGAGGAACGCGGCATCTTCTCGAGCCTGTCGGCCGAGGAGAACCTGATGCTGCCGCCCATGCTCGCGCAGGGCGGCATGGCCGTCTCCGAGATCTACGAGATGTTCCCGAACCTGAAGGAGCGCGCGCACAGCCAGGGCACGCGGCTGTCCGGCGGCGAGCAGCAGATGCTGGCCGTGGCCCGCATCCTGCGCACCGGCGCGCGGCTGCTCCTGCTCGACGAGATCTCCGAGGGCCTCGCCCCGGTCATCGTGCAGAAGCTCGCCCAGATGATCACCACGCTGCGCAAGAAGGGCTACACGATCCTGATGGTCGAACAGAACTTCCGCTTCGCCGCGCCGCTCGCCGACCGCTTCCTCGTGATGGAACACGGCCGCATCCAGCAGGCCTTCACGCAGGCCGAACTGCCGTCGAAGCTCGACAGCCTCCACGAATACCTGGGCGTCTGACACGCCCACCCTCCCGCTCTGCTCTCATCCAACAGGAGAACTCCAGATGACGTTCAACAAGATGACCCGCATCGCCTCGGCCTGCCTGTTCGCCGGGGCCGCCACGCTGGCCGGCGGCGCCGCCCAGGCCCAGATCTCCGGCGACGTGATCCGCATCGGCATGATCACCGACATGTCGGGCCTCTACTCCGACATCGACGGCCCCGCGGGTGTCGAGGCCGTGCGCATGGCCGTGGCCGACGCCGGCGGCAACATCAACGGCAAGAAGATCGAGGTGCTCTTCGCCGACCACCAGAACAAGCCCGACGTGGCCGCCTCCAAGGCCCGCGAATGGTTCGACCAGCAGGGCCTCGACATGCTGATCGGCGGCACCAACTCGGGCGCCGCGCTGGCCATGGCCGGTGTCGCGGCCGAGAAGAAGAAGCCGTTCCTCGTGATCGGCGCCGGCGGCTCCGCGCTCACCAACGAACGCTGCACGCCCTACACCGTGCACTGGGCCTACGACACCGTCGCCCTCGCGAAGGGCACCGGCAGCGCGGTCGTGAAGGCCGGCGGCAAGAGCTGGTACTTCCTGACGGCCGACTACGCCTTCGGCCACGCGCTGCAGAACGACACCGCCAACGTCGTCAAGGCCTCCGGCGGCACCGTGGCCGGCGCCGTGCGCCACCCGCTGTCCGCCAGCGACTTCTCGTCGTTCCTGCTGCAGGCCCAGTCGAGCAAGGCCGACATCCTCGGCCTCGCGAACGCGGGCGGCGACACCATCAACGCGGTGAAGGCCGCCAACGAGTTCGGCATCACGAAGAAGATGAAGCTCGCCGGCCTGCTGGTGTTCATCAACGACGTGCACTCGCTCGGCCTGAAGAACACGCAGGGCATGTACATCACCGACAGCTGGTACTGGAACCAGAACGCGGAAACGCGCGCCTGGAGCCGCAAGTTCTTCGAGAAGTTCAAGCGCATGCCCTCGTCGCTGCAGGCCGCCGACTACTCGGCCGCGCTGAACTACCTGAAGGCGGTGAAGGCCGCCGGCACCGACGACGGCGACAAGGTGCTCGCGCAGATGCGCAAGACGCCGGTCAGCGACGTGTTCACGAAGAACGGCACCATCCGCGCCGACGGCCGCCTCGTGCACGACATGTACCTGATGCAGGTCAAGACGCCCGAGCAGTCGAAGGAGCCGTGGGACTACTACAACGTCGTCGAGACCATCAAGGGCGACGCCGCGTGGACCACGAAGGCCGAGTCGAAGTGCGAGCTCTGGAAGTAACCCACTGACCCTCCGGGCGCTCCGCTCCGCGGGCGCCCGGCCTGCCCGATTTCCTGGACTCCCATGGACGAAATTTTCGGCATCCCCGTGCAGGCCTTCCTGGGCCAGCTGCTGCTCGGCCTGGTCAACGGCTCGTTCTACGCGATGCTCAGCCTTGGCCTGGCCGTCATCTTCGGCCTGCTCGGCATCGTGAACTTCGCGCACGGCGCGCTGTACATGATCGGCGCGTACGTGGCCTGGCTCAGCCTCGAGAAGTTCGGGCTGAACTACTGGGTGGCGCTCGTGCTGTCGCCGCTGGTGGTGGGCGCGCTGGGCGTGCTGATCGAGAAGACGCTCCTGCGCCACCTCTACAAGCTCGACCCGCTCTACGGCCTGCTGCTCACGTTCGGCCTCGCGCTCATCGCCGAGGGCGTGTTCCGCGAGCAGTTCGGCGTGTCCGGCCAGCAGTACTCGGTGCCCGAGCTGCTGCAGGGCGCCACCGACCTCGGCTTCATGGTGCTGCCGAACTACCGCGCCTGGGTCGTGGTGGCCTCGCTCACCGTCTGCCTCGGCACCTGGTTCCTGCTCGAGAAGACCAGCCTCGGCGCCACGCTGCGCGCCGGCACCGAGAACCCGTCGCTCGTGCAGGCCTTCGGCATCAACGTGCCGGTGATGGTCACGCTCACCTACGCGGGTGGCGCGGCCCTCGCGGCGCTGGCCGGCGTGCTGGCCGCCCCGGTGATCCAGATCACCCCGCTGATGGGGTCGAACCTCATCATCATCGTGTTCGCCGTGGTGGTGATCGGCGGCATGGGCTCCATCCTCGGGTCCATCCTGACCGGCGTCGTGCTCGGCGTGGTGGAGGGCCTCACCAAGGTGTTCTATCCTGAAGCGTCGAGCATCGTCGTGTTCGTGATCATGGCCATCGTGCTGGTGATCCGCCCGGCGGGCCTGTTCGGCAAGGAGAAGTGACTTGAGCTCCGCCGTGACATCCAACGCTTCCACCCCGGTGCCCGCCATGAAATCCAGCCTCTCGCTCTTC
The DNA here is from genome assembly GCF_002116905.1 of Piscinibacter gummiphilus. Classification (NCBI taxonomy): domain Bacteria; kingdom Pseudomonadati; phylum Pseudomonadota; class Betaproteobacteria; order Burkholderiales; family Sphaerotilaceae; genus Rhizobacter; species Rhizobacter gummiphilus. The sequence goes on along the minus strand of NZ_CP015118.1, from coordinate 925,446 downwards.
ACCGGCCCGCGACTCTGGGCCGCCGTGTTCGTCGTGCTGATCGCCGCGCCGTTCATCGGGCTCTACCCCGTCTTCATGATGAAGGCGCTGTGTTTCGCGATCTTCGCGTGCGCGTTCAACCTGCTGCTCGGCTACACCGGCCTGCTGTCGTTCGGCCACGCCGCCTTCATGGGCGCGGCGGCCTACGCCACCGGCTGGCTCGTTCGCTCGGCCGGCTGGCCGCCCGAGCTCGGCCTGCTGGCCGGCCTCGCGGTGGGCGCGGGCCTCGGGCTCGTGGTGGGCCTCATCGCCATCCGCCGCCAGGGCATCTACTTCGCGATGATCACGCTCGCGATGGCGCAGATGGTGTACTTCGTGTGCCTGCAGGCACCGTTCACCGGCGGCGAGGACGGCCTGCAGGGCGTGCCCCGCGGCAAGCTCTTCGGCTTCATCCCGCTGTCGAACGACCTGACCATGTACTTCGTCGTGCTGGCCGTGTTCGCCGCCGTGTTCCTCGCCATCGTGCGCATCGTGCATTCGCCGTACGGCCAGGTGCTCAAGGCGATCCGCGAGAACGAGCCGCGGGCCGTCTCGCTGGGCTACGACGTCGACCGCTACAAGCTGCTCGCCTTCGTGCTGTCCACCGCCATCGCCGGCCTCGCCGGGTCCCTCAAGACGCTGGTGCTCGGATTCGCCACGCTGTCCGACGTGCACTGGTCGCTGTCGGGCGAGGTGGTGCTGATGACGCTGCTGGGCGGCATGGGCACGTTCGCCGGCCCGGTGATCGGCGCATTCACCATCATCGGCCTGCAGAACTTCCTGGCCGACCGGGTGGGCTCGTGGATCACCGTGATCATCGGTGCGATCTTCGTGGTCTGCGTGATCGCGTTCCGCCGGGGCATCGTGGGCGAACTGCTTGCGTGGCAGCAGCGCCGTCAAGGGCGCTGACGACGGCCTCGGGGGCTCCCCTGACCCGAGTGGCATGGCAGTTGCATCCGGCGCACACTTCCTGTCCCTTGTCATGGAGCTTCCCGACATGAATCCGATGCTGCCCTCGCTGCGCCGTTCCGTGACCGCCCTGTTGGCGGTCGCCGTCCTCGCGCCATTCACCGCCTGTGCCCAGACCGCCACCACGGCGGCGCCGGCCAAGAAGCCGTCCATCGTGGTGGTCGCCACCGGCGGCACCATCGCCGGTGCCGGCGCATCGTCGGCGAACAGCGCCACGTACCAGGCCGCCAAGGTCCCGGTCGACAAGCTGATCGCCGGCCTGCCCGAACTCGCCGACGTGGCCGACGTGAAGGGCGTGCAGGCCTTCCAGATCGCCTCCGAGAGCTTCACGAACGAACGGCTCGTGGCGCTCGGCAAGCAGGTCTCGGCCCTCGTGAAGGACCCGGCCGTCGACGGCGTGGTCATCACGCACGGCACCGACACCCTCGAAGAGACGTCGTTCTTCCTGAACCTCGTGATCCGCACCGAGAAGCCCATCGTGCTGGTGGGCTCCATGCGGCCGGGCACGGCACTGTCGGCCGACGGCGCGCTGAACCTGTACGACGCGGTGGTGCTCGCGGGCACGCCCACGGCACGCGGCAAGGGCGTGCTCGTGATGATGAACGACGACATCCTCTCGGGCCGTGACGCCGCCAAGCGCGTGAACATCAAGACCAGCGCGTTCGGCAGCCAGTGGGGCCCGCTCGGCATGATGGTCGAACGCCGCGCCTACTGGTTCCGCGCGCCGGTCAAGCGCCAGACCACCACGTCGGAGTTCGACATCGACAGCATGACCGCGCTGCCCGAGGTCGCCATCGTCTACGGCTCCGGCAGCATGGGCACGGCCTTCGTGCAGACCGCGATCAAGTCGGGCGTGAAGGCCATCGTGCACGCCGGCACCGGCAACGGCTCGGTGCCCGACTACGGCGTCGAGGGGCTGAAGCAGGCGCGTGCGGCCGGCATCCAGATCGTGCGGTCGTCGCGCATCGCCGACGGCTTCGTCATCCGCAACTCGGAGCAGCCCGACGACAAGTACGACTGGGTCGTGGCCCACGACCTGAACCCGCAGAAGGCCAAGATCCTGGCCGCGGTGGCGCTGGCCAAGGGTGTCTCGAGCGCCGACCTGCAGCGCATCTTCTGGGAATACTGAGCGGCGGCGGCCTCACGGCCGCTGGCTCGCTGGCTTGTTCACGATCACGCCCGGCACCTGCCGGGCGTTTTCGTTTCCGGTCCGGCGAACCGCACAGCACACGGAATCCCGGCGATGGCCGGGAGGGGAACGACGGCGGCCCGTGCGGGCCGCCGCAGACCGGCCTCAGGCCAGCACGACTTCGCGGGCGGCGGCGCGCAGCGCAGCGGCGGCGGCCGGGGACGAGGCTTCGAGGCGGTTCGCCTCGCGCATCATGCGTGCGGTGCGGGCCACATCCGAAGGAACGCCCCGAGCGCGGAGCAGGGAGGTCAGGAAACGGGCGGCGGTGGTCATCAGGGTCTCCAAAACGGCACAACAGGTGCCGACACCCCAAATCTAGGGTTTACCCTGACGTTTTGCAAGCACTGATTTAAGGGTTAACCCCTAATTCAGCATTTCCGCACGATTCGCCGCCCTGTCGCCCCCGGCGAAAGCCGGGGCCCACCGTTCGATGGATGCGCCCCGGCGGCAGTGGATCCCGGCGTTCGCCGGGATGACGTCTCAGGGGTAAAGGCCGCGCTCCTGGCGGGCGATCAGGATGCGCTCGCACGCCACCGCGAACGTCCCCGTCCGCAGGGTGATCTTGTGCCGGTCCGCCGTCTCCCAGATGTGGTTCAGCGCGTCGACCATGATCTTGTCGAGCCGGACGTTGATCTCGTCCTCGGTCCAGAAGAAGCTGCTGAAGTCCTGCACCCATTCGAAGTAGCTGACCGTCACGCCGCCGGCGTTGCAGATCACGTCGGGCACGACCAGGATGCCGCGTTCGTGCATCACGTCGTCCGCCTCGGGCAGCGTCGGGCCGTTGGCGCCCTCCAGCACCAGCTTCGCCTTGATGCGCTTCGCGCGGGCCGGGGTGATCTGGCCTTCGAGGGCGGCGGGGATCAGGATGTCGCAGTCGGTGTCCCAGAAGGCCTCGTTGTCGACCTTTTCGCCCCCGGCGACATCGGCCACGCCCCCCGTGCGCTTGACATGCTCCAGCACGGCCTTCGCGTCGAACCCGGCGGGGTTCACCACCGTGCCCGTGTGGTCCTGCATCGCGACCAGCTTGCCGCCGGCCTGCACGAACAGTTCGGCCGCCGTTCCGCCCACGTTGCCCATGCCCTGGACGGCAATCCGTGCGCCCTGGAGGTTCAGCCCCAGACGGCGGGCCGCCTCGCGGCCGGTGACGAACACGCCGCGGCCGGTGGCCTTCACGCGGCCGAGCGAGCCGCCCAGGTGGATCGGCTTGCCGGTGACGACGCCGGTGGCCGTGCCGCCGACGTTCATCGAGTACGTGTCCATCATCCAGGCCATGATCTGGCCGTTGGTGTTCACGTCGGGTGCCGGGATGTCCCGCTGCGGGCCGATGATGATGCCGATCTCGCTGGTGTAGCGGCGCGTGACCCGCTCCAGTTCCTTGATGGAGAGTTCCTTCGGGTCGAGGCGGATGCCGCCCTTGGCGCCGCCGAACGGCAGGCCCACCGCGGCCGTCTTGACCGTCATCCAGGCCGACAGCGCCATCACCTCCTCGAGCGTCACGTCGGGGTGATAACGAACACCGCCCTTGCCGGGGCCGCGCGAGAGGTTGTGCTGCACGCGGTAGCCCTCGAAGTGCCGCACGGTGCCGTCGTCCATCTCGATCGGCACGTCGACGATCAGGGCCCGCTTCGGCCGCTTCAGGGTCTCGGCCCACTTGGCGTACGGGCCCAGGTACGGCACGACGCGGTCGACCTGGGACAGGTACGTGGCCCACGGGCTTTCGGGGGAGTCACTGACGAACGAGAGGGGGGTGGAGGGTTCGGGGGTCATCGCAAAGTCCTCGGACGGAAGTGTCCACAACCATACTGCCACCGCGTCCGTAGTGGAATGTTCGGAAGATGGAAGCCCGACTGCCTCCATGGGTCCGTCCGGACGGGTGGTTCGAACGCCCGGAATAGCAACATTCGTGCACCACGTCGCAACTCTTCGAAACAGCGCGAAAGACCCCTAGGGTTAACCCGGATTTAACGCTACCATGCCGGCCGTCCACGCCTGTCGCGTGTCCCTTGCTGTCTGGAGCTCCGATGTCTACCCCCGTTCGTCTCCCCTCGCTGCTGCGCCGAGCCATCCTCGGCCTCGGCCTCGCCGCCACCCTGCCCGCCTGGGCCGCCGGTGAACCGATCGTCATCGGCCAGGTCGCGCCGATGAGCGGCCCGCAAGGGGTCACCGGCCGCGCGATCAACGCCGGCGCCAAGCTGTACTTCGACGCCATCAACGCCAAGGGTGGCGTGCGCGGCCGTCCGGTCACCCTCGTCACGCGCGACGACGCGCAGAACCCCGTCGAGACCGTGCGCCTCACGAAGGAACTGATCGCGGGTGAATCGCCCGTGGCCATGATCGGCACCGTCGGCACCACCAACCTGGAAGCCCTGGCCAAGGACGGCGTGCTGCAGCAGCGCAAGGTCACGATGGTGGGCGCCGTCTCGGGCGCCGCCTCCGTGGCGCAGGCCGACGGCATGCACGTCGTGAAGGCCAGCTACCACGATGAAGTGGCCCGCCTGTTCACGCAGCTCAACCAGCTCGGCATCAAGAACGTGGGCCTGGTCTACCAGGACGACGGCCTCGGCCAGGACGTGCTGCGGGGCGCCGAAGCGGCCTCGCGCAAGACCGGCGTGACGCTGACCGCGAAGGCCGCGTACCCGCGCAACACCACGGCCGTCGAAGGCGCGGTGGCCGACATGCTCAAGGCCCAGCCCCAGGTGGTGCTGCTCGGCGCGACGACCGCGGCCGCCGTGGAGTTCGTCAAGAAGTACGGCATGGCCGGCGGCACCGCGACGCTCTACGGCATGTCGATCATCGACACCGAGGCGCTGCTGAAGGCCCTGGGCCCGAAGGGCGCGCGCGGCTACGCGTTCTCGGTGGTGCTGCCGCTCGCCGTCGATACGAACCGCCCGGTGGTCCGCGAGTACCTCGCGCTGCGCCAGGCCTCCAAGGACCCCAACCTGTCGGCCCGTTCCATCGAAGGTTTCATCGCCGCGAAGGCGCTGGTCAAGACGCTCGAAGGTGTGTCGAATCCGACTGCCAGCAGCGTGACCTCCGCCATCGTGTCGGCCCGCTCGATCGACGTGGGCGGCTACGTGCTCGACTTCACGCAGAAGAACCGCACCGGTTCGCAGTACGTCGACTTCGCCATGTTCGGCGCCGACGGCAAGATCGTGCACTAAGTTCCACATGGCGCGCCCGGGAGGGCGCGTCTCAGGGAAAGTCCCCGCGCCAGGGGCCTTGACCCAAAACTTTACCGATTCAGAATCCGCAACGCTGGATCGATAAAGGTTTTGCCGACGTTTCCCCGTTGGTTGCTCTTCGTTTTCCTCGATCCGGCTGCTCCGCCGGGCCCACAAGGCCCGCTCCGAAGAACACCGAGGACGACGAATGAGAAACACCCCTTCCCGCGCCTGGCGGCGCCACGCCACCCTGACCGCGGTTTCCCTGGCCGCGCTGATCGCGGCCTGCGGCGGCGATGACACCACCGTGTCCCCGCCGGTCGATGCCGACCTTGCGCTGTGCAACGGCACCGCCTTCCAGCAGGTGCTCAACGCCTCGGCCACCGGCCCGGCCGAGACCAACGTCGCCGTGCAGGACATCAAGACCCTGCGCGTGCACTACCGCCGCACCGATGGCAACTACGCCGGGTGGGGCCTGCACATGTGGGACGGTGGTGGCGTGGACACGACGCGCCTGCCCGCGGGCGTGAACATCAACGTCTGGAACGCGCCGGTGCCCTTCACGGCCCTGCCGGGCTATGCCGCGGGCGCGAACGAAATCGTGTTCGAAGTGCCCGTGCTCAACCCCAAGGACGACGCGAACCGCAAGGACTTCAAGTTCATCATCCATGGCATGGGGGGTGCGGGCAACCCGGACAACGGCGACAAGGACGGCCGCGCCGCCGACATCTCCGTCGCGTACAGCCCGCTCACCGTCACGAACCAGGTCGGCGACGTGTGGCTGCTGCAAGGTGACGCCAAGGTCTACAACAGCGAAGCCGCGCTGACCCAGCTCAACCTCACGACCGCGAACGCCTACTGGCTGAACCGCCAGCTGATCCAGTGGCCGGGCACCTCGAACACGTCCGTGTTCAAGCTGTACCACTCGAAGACGGCGAAGGTCTCCGCAGCCAAGGGCCAGCCCGTGAGCGGCGCGGACGGTTCGCTGACGCTCGCCGTGGGAGGCAGCGTGCCCGCCGCCGCGGCCGAGCGGTTCAAGTACGTGGCCGCAGGCACCGTGCTGTCCGTCGCCGACGCCGACCTGGACAAGCTGCCCGACCTGTACGCCGGCCAGCTCGTGCTGGTGGAGGAGACCGCGGACGGCAAGGCCATCACCGCGACGGAAACCCAGATCGCCGGGGCCCTCGACGACCGCTACGCGGGCGCTTCCGCCGTGAACGACCTCGGCGCCACGACCGCGGGCGGCGCCACCACGCTCAAGCTGTGGGCGCCCACCGCGCGCCAGGTGCGCGCGTGCATCTACGACGCCGGCACCGGCAACGCCACCACCGTGAAGGACCTGACCCGCGACGCCGCCACCGGCGTGTGGAGCGGCGGCCTCGGCGGCGACATGACCGGCAAATACTTCACGTACCTCGTGGACGTGTACGCCCGCGGCACCGGTGTCGTGCGCAACCGCGTCACCGACCCGTACTCGGTCAGCCTGACCACCGACTCCAAGCGCTCGTACATCGCCGACCTCTCGAGCGCCGCGCTCAAGCCCGCCGGCTGGGACACCACCCCGGCCCCGGTCCTCGCGTCGCAGGAGGACATGTCGATCTACGAACTGCACGTGCGCGACTTCTCGGTCAGCGACACCACGGTGCCCGAGGCCAAGCGGGGCAAGTACACCGCGTTCACCGAAGCCGGCTCGAACGGCATGAAGCACCTGAAGGCGCTGGCCACGGCCGGCCTGACCGACGTGCACCTGCTGCCCGTGTACGACATCGGCAGCGTGCCCGAGACCGGTTGCAAGGCCCCCGCGATCACCGCGGGCAGCAGCGACGCCACGGGCCCGCGCGATGCCGTGAAGGCCGTCGCCGACACCGACTGCTTCAACTGGGGCTACGACCCGTACCACTACACCGCCCCCGAAGGCAGCTACTCGAGCAACGCGGCCGACGGCGCCACGCGCATCGTCGAGTTCCGCCAGATGGTGACCGCGCTGCACGCCGCCGGCCTGCGCGTGGGCATGGACGTGGTCTACAACCACACGTTCCAGCACGGCCAGGAAGAGAAGTCGGTGCTCGACCGCATCGTCCCCGGCTACTACCACCGCCTGGACGCGGACGGCAACGTCACCACGTCGACCTGCTGCAGCAACACCGCGACCGAAAACGCGATGATGGGCAAGCTGATGATCGACTCGGTCAAGACCTGGGCCACCCAGTACAAGATCGACTCGTTCCGCTTCGACCTGATGGGCCACCAGCCGCGCAGCGTGATGGAGAAGCTCAAGACCGACGTCGACGCCGCGGCCGGCCGCAGCGTGTTCCTGATCGGCGAAGGCTGGAACTTCGGTGAAGTGGCGAACGGTCAGCGCTTCGTGCAGGCCTCGCAGCTCTCCCTGAACGGCAGCGGCATCGCCACGTTCAGCGACCGTGCCCGCGACCGCATCCGCGGCGGCGGCTGCTGCGACGACGGCAACGACTTCAAGCGCCAGGGCTTCGTGAGCGGCCTCTTCTACGACCAGAACGAATCGGCCAGCGGTCACACGGTGGGCAACCTGACGGAAGCCGCCGACATGATCCGCGTGGGCCTCGCCGGCTCGTTGCGCGAGTACAGCTTCGTGGTCGCCGACGGCAGCACGAAGAAGGGCTCGGAGATCCGCTACGGCGACGACCCCGCCGGGTACGTGAGCCAGCCGGGTGAAGTGGTGAACTACTACGAGAACCACGACAACCGCACGTTCTGGGACGCGCTCGCCGCGAAGATGCCGAAGACCACGACGCTCGACGACCGCGTGCGCGCGCAGACGCTCGCCGCCGCGATCAACAGCTTCAGCCAGGGCATCGCGTACTTCCACGCCGGCGCCGACGTGCTGCGCTCGAAGTCGATGGACAGCAACAGCTTCAACTCGGGCGACTGGTTCAACGTGCTCGACTGGACCTACACGACGAACAACTTCGGCGTGGGCCTGCCCATCTCGGGCAGCGAGGACCTGGCAAAGGAAGTGCTGGCCGCGGCGAACCTGCCGGCGATGAAGCCGGGCAAGCCGGAGATCGAGGCGGCGAGCGGCATGTTCCGTGACCTGCTGCAGATCCGCAAGAGCTCCTCGCTCTTCCGCCTGCGCACCGCCGACGAGGTCAAGGCCCGCCTGACGTTCCCCAACACCGGCCCGACCCAGGTCCCGACGGTGCTGGTGGGCCACCTGAACGGCACCGGCTACACCGGCGCGAACTTCAAGGACGTCCTGTACTTCGTCAACGCCGACAAGGTCCCGCAGACCCTGACGATCGCGTCCGAAGCCGGCAAGGCCTACGAGCTGCACCCGGTGCACGCGACCGGCACCGACCGCCGCCCGGCCACCGCCGCGTCGGTCGTCACCGGCACGGGGACGTTCACGGTGCCGGCCCGCACCGCGCTCGTCTACGTCGTCAAGAACTGATCGAGCGGCGACACAGCCGACGACTCGCGAGCCCCGCCCAGCAACGGGTGGGGCTTTTTTTCATCCTCGGAGAGAAAACCCATGAAGTACCTTCCCCTCACCCGCCGCACCGCGGCGTCCACGCTCCTGGGTCTGCTGCTGGCCGCCGGCGGCGCGCAGGCGGCAGACCCCGGCGTGTTGACGATCTGGATCAACAACGACAAGGGCTACAAGGGACTGCAGAAGGTCGCGGAGGCGTACACCCGGCAGACGGGCACCAAGGTCCGCGTGATGCCGTTCAACGGCAGCACGGGCCGTTTCGAGGACGTCTCCGGGCCGAAGGCCCCCGGCGACAACGAATCGCACTCGACCGATGCGCCGGCCGGCTTCGAAGCGGCCATGAAGGCCGGCAAGGGCCCGGACATCTGGATCTGGCCGCACGACCGCCTGGGCGGCTGGGTCAAGGCCGGCTGGCTCGAGCCCGTGGTGCCCGGCACCGAGTTCCGCCGCGACGTGGTGCAGATCGCCTGGGACGCCTTCACGCTCGGCGGCCAGGTGTGGGCCTACCCCATCGCCGTGGAGTCGGTGGCCCTCATCTACAACAAGGACCTCGTGCCCAACCCGCCGAAGACCTTCGAGGAGATCATCCCCCTGAACAACAAGCTGAAGGTCAAGGGCCAGCGCGCGATCGGCTGGGAGACCGCGAGCCCGTACTTCACGTGGCCCATGCTCTCGGCCGGCGGCGGCTACGTCTTCCAGCGCAAGATCGACGGCTCGTACGACGCGACCGACACCGGCATCGCCCACCCCGGCGCGGTGGCCGGCGGCAACATGCTGCAGCAGCTCATCAAGGGCGGCGCCATCCCCGAGGGCGGCATGACGTACCAGGAAGCCGAAGAGGGCATGAAGAGCGGCAAGCAGGCGATGTGGATCACCGGCCCGTGGGCCTGGGAGTCGCTCTCGAAGGCGAAGATCAACTACGGCGTCGCGATGCTGCCCACCGTGGCCGGCAAGGCGCCGAAGCCGTTCGTGGGCGTGCTCGGCGCGATGATCACGCACAACTCGCCCAACAAGGCCGCGGCCAACGACTTCCTGAAGAACCACCTGCTCAAGCGCGAGGGGCTGGCCGCGATGAACGCCGACAAGCCCATCGGCGTGCCGGCGTCGAAGGCGATGTTCTGGACGATGTACAGCGACGAGAAGATCCGCACGTCGATGGACACGATCTACAACGGCCGTCCGATGCCGAACAACCCGGAGATGACGCTGTTCTGGAAGCACTTCAGCACGGCGCTGTACGACATCAACACCGGCGACAAGACCTCGAAGGAAGCCCTCGACCAGGCGGCCGCGTCGATCCGCGGCGCGCTGCCGGCCGCACCGAAGGCGCCTGCGAAGGTCGCCCGCAAATGAGCGCGGGCGTGACGGCGGGTCAGTGCCCGAACAGGCCCTTGATCACGCCGCCCACGCCCTCGACCACGCCGCCCAGGCTCACGCCGAGCGATTCGGCGAGGCCGGCGGCGATGCGCAGCGACAGCGCCTCGTTGACCGAGAACTTCGGATCGTCGAGCCGGCCCTCGAGCGTGAACTTGAGCTCGATGCGGCCGTTGCGGTCGAGGCTCGCGAGCACGGCCTGGCGCGGCACCCCGGCGAAGGTGCCGAACACGCCGCTGCCCGTGCCGAGCTCCAGGTCCTTGAGCGTGACGACGCCGGGCGCATGGAGCCGCTGGTGTTCGACCTTCGCGTCGAGCGTCAGGTCGAGCGTGCCGCGCTTGACGCCGGCCTCGTGCACCTTGAGCAGGTACGGCTCGAGCGCGATCAGGTCCACGCCCGTGAGCCGCGCGTTCAGTTCGCCGTTGCGTGTCGCGGGGACGACGTGGCCGTTCAGGGTGATGTCGCCATCGCGCTTCGGCCCCTTGAAGACGGCCGACAGCGCCACCTGCACCGGCTGGTCGAGGCCGGGCAGCGCGAGGTCCTCGAGTTCCGCGTTGAGCCGCTCGAAACGCATGCGGTGAGGCGGCTGGCGCACGGTGGCGTCGAAGAACTCGACGGCGGCGTCGACCAGTTCGATGCGGCCGATGTTCACGGGGCGGCCGGTCTGCTCCGGCTTCGCCTCGGTGCGCACGAGGCCCGGCACCACCTGCAGCCCGCCGTCGCGCTTGCGCAGCAGCGACACGTAGGCGCCCTCCACGCGCACGAGGCGCACGCGCCAGGCAGCGCGGAACACGCTCGACAACTCGGGCACCACGACGACCCGCGCCGCGCGCAGCTCGTCCTCGGCCGGCCAGCGCGGCCGTTCGGCGCGCACCCGCAGGTCGGTGATCACGACCCCGGACCACCCGACCCCCAGCGAGCCCACGGACGCGCGCGGCCCGAGGGCCTGCTCGACCCCCACGCGCATCTGGCGCACCGCCACCTGGAACACCAGGACCACGCCCACCACCAGCCCGAGACCGGCCAGCACCCACCACTTCGATCCGACAACTTTCATGACGGGGCGATTGTGCCCCGGGAAACCCCGAAGGTCAGGCGGCGCGTTCGGACAGCACCTGTTCGAACATCGCGCGCAGCGACGGGAACACCTCCTGCAGGTCGCGCCCGACCCGATCGACGCGGCGGAACTCGCCGGAGGCCAGGTCCTGGAGCAGCAGGTCGGTGTCGGTGTCGCCGAAGACGAGGCAACGGCGGTT